>JACRLI010000021.1:0-109201 GCA_016235265.1 Candidatus Eisenbacteria bacterium | reverse complement strand
GCATGATCTTCCTCCGGATGAGTGTGACGGGAGCCGGGCGGACGCTCCGCGGGAAGTTCCGTGGGACCATCTACTTGAACACAGTATAGGGCATCCGGTGTCCCGGGAGGTACGCCCTGGAACCGGGGTTGGACGAAGGGGGACATCGGGTCTCCGGGGACCTTCGAAGTGAATTTACAACTCATTGCCGGACAACGCAGTAGACTCCTCGAGCGGTCAGGATTCCCCGGCACGGCCGATGCATTGCACGGGGGTGGAAGTTTCAAGACCGGCCCGGCAGTTCTGTGATATAAACGCCTGGAGTGACGCCATGAAGACCCCCCGAATCCTTCGCCTGCTCGGCCCCATCCTGGTGCTGGGCGCGCTGCTGGCCGCCGGCGGCGCGAGGGCCCAGTCCTGCGCCGACGCGCAGCGCGAGATCCTTGCCGCCGACCGCCAGCTTGACCTGGTGGGCCCGGTGGTCCGCGAATCCGGCGACCGCGACGCGCTGGACCGTTTCGGCAAGGCCCGCGAACTGCTGGACCGCGCCAAGATGGAATTCTCCAACAGCCGCTGCGCACAGGCCGCCCGCATGGCCGGCAAGGCGCGCGAGCTGGCCAACGAGGCGCTGCTCCGCGCGCGCCCCGGTGCCGGGGAGCGCCGCGCGCAGCCGGAATTCGTGAGACGCGAGCTGGAGCGCACCGACGAAGTGCTCTCCCGGGTGGCCACGCGCGTGAGGGAGAGCGGCAACGACCGCTCGCAGATCATCCTCGACCGTTCCCTCCAGGGTCAGGCCCGGGCCTGGGGGCTGTTCCGCGAGGCCACCGTCTCGGGCCGCGCGGATGAGTCCAAGCTGCGCTCCGCGCTGGAGATGACCATGAAGGCGCGCGACGGCGCGCGCCTGGCGTTCAACTTCGGCGGCGACAACCGCGGCATGAACCCCGACCGGATCGCCGAGGAACTGCGCCAGACGGACGAGCAGATTGCCACGGCCGTGGAGTGGAGCCGCACCGCCGCCGGCACGGGCTCCTCCGCCGCCGAACAGATTGACGTCGCCCGCGCGCTGGAGGAGCGCGCCCGTCGCCACTTCGAGCAGCGCGAGTACCCCGAGGCGTTGCGCCTCACGCTGCGCGCGCGCGAGATCGTGCGGCGCGCGCTCGCGGGCGCCGACCGCGTGGACGCGGCCGAACTGGAGCGCGCCCTCCAGGCCGCGCAGACGGTCATCGAGCGCGCCCGGACGTCCACGCTCAGCCCCATGGGTTCCCGCCTGCTGGGACAGGCCGAGACCCGCTACGCACGGGCGCTGGAGCAGCGCGAAGCGGGCCGCCCGTGGGTGGCGCTGCTCAACGCGCGCGCCGCGCGCACGCTGGCGCTCAGGGCCCTGGGCACACCCCCGTAACCCGACAGGAACCCGCGATTGACCCGAGCGACCCAGCCTCCGACCGGCAGTCCCTCGAGTGCGCGGCGGGCAGGCCTTTCCGCGAAGGCCCGCCCGCTCGCGATGCTTATGGTCCTGCTGTTCGCGGCGGCCGGCGCGGGATCCCGGGCCGCCTCCGCCGGCCCGCGCCTGCGGCTGGACTTCGGCCCCGGTTACGACTTCACCAACCTGGTGTACCGCTCCAGCCAGCCCATCTACGTCGGCACGGTCTTCGACAGCCTGCTGCATGACACCTCCACGGTGTTCCGCGACTCGGTGGTCCTGGCCTCCAGCCCCGAGGGCGCGGCCGGCGTGTTCCTGCGGATCTCGGTGAGCGACACCGTCGCCAGTGAGCGCTTCTACTGGCTGGAGCCGGAACTGCGCATGGCGCGGGCCCTGGTGACCGGCCACGTGTACGGCGCGTTCCGCTGGAGCACCGGGCACGGACTGGTGCTGGGTGCCGACCAGCGGTTCGAGCACACGCTGGACCAGCGATTCGGGCTCTCGCGTCTCTACAACACCGAGACGTTCACCGGTTCCCTGGGGCTGCGCAGCGCCGACCTGTCGTGGGCGGTGGACTTCCGGCCCCGCGTGCAGGTGGAGCACACCGGGGGCTCGGCGGGCAGCTTCTTCCAGGACTCCCGCGGCGCCCGCGCGGAGATCTCCGCCACCCACCTGGGGATGTCCGGCGCGCTCCTGGACCTGGATGCGTACGTGGGCACGCGCGCCTATCCCGACTCGGCACTCAGGGATTATCGGGAGGGTTACCTGGGGGTGCGCTGGGACCTGCCGCTCGCGGGCGCGCTCCGCGGCTCGCTCGTGGGCGAGGCCGAGAACCGGTGGGGCACCGACGCCCAGTCGCGCCACGACCTGTTCTCGCGCCTGCATGGGGATGCGGAGGTGCGCCTGCAGCCCGATCCGTGGGTGGCCCGCGCGCGTCTCGAGGCCGACCGCTACGACTATCGCAATCCGGACGAGACCTTCTACGACAGCCGGTTGCTCCGCGCGGAGGCGGGTGCCGGCCGCACGCTGGGCCCGGTGGAAGCCGAGCTGCGGCCGCGCTACGAGTGGTTCCGGGCCCCGGCCCAGCCAGGAGAGGACTACCGGCAGTTCACCCTGCGCCTGGGACTGACGCGCCTCGACGGAGGTTTCGCCGACCTGTCGCTGGAGGCGGGCCGGCGGCACTACCTGACGCCGACGGTGTCGGGCGCGGCGGGGGACTCCACGGTGCTTTCCACCCACTCCGACTTCCACATGTATTCGGCTTCGCTGCTGCTTTCCCAGCCCCTGGGACGCGCGCTTTCCCTGAAGGGCTCCCTGGACTACCAGGTGGAGGTCCACGACGACCCCACGGACACCAATCACATCGTGTTCGTGGGGCTGGAACTGGGCTACGCCTTCCGGCCGGGGGGACGTTAGCGAGCTCCCCGCCCCGGGCTGCCACCGGGCCCCCGGGAGACCGAATTCGCCCCGCCTGGACCCGGCGGATCCCCCCTTCCAATTGTCTCGAGCCCCCGCCTGTGCTAGCCTTTACTGTCTGTCAGTCCGAAACTTAGGTTTGGGCTTTGGGCCCGCCTCGCGCGCCCGGAGTGCCTGGGACGTCGGCGTGGAGGTGACCCGTGAAGGACTACGAAACCAGGAACATCAGGAATGTCGTCTTGGCCTCACATGGCGGGGTTGGCAAGACCACCCTCGCCGAAGCGATGCTCTTCGACACCAAGTCCACCGGCCGCATGGGCCGGATCGACGAAGGCAACACCCACCTCGACTACAGCCCCGACGAAATCAACCGCAAGATCTCGATCTCCCTCGGTGTCGGCTACTGCGAATACAAGAACCACAAGATCAACATGATCGACGCCCCTGGCTACGCGGACTTCGAGGGCGAGCTCATGAGCGGGGTGCGGGTCGCCGACGGTGGCCTGCTGCTGCTGCGTGCCTCCACCGGCCCCGAAGTGGGCACCGAGCGCGCCTGGCAGGTGTTCCAGGACCGCCGGGTCCCCACGCTGGTCGTGGTGAACATGATGGACAAGGAGCACGCCAACTTCGAGGGCGCGCTGGAGGCGTTCAACAAGAAGATGGACGGCCGCGCCGTGGCGCTGGAACTGCCCATCGGGCAGGCCGAGACCTTCGAGGGCATCGTGGACCTGCTGTCCATGAAGGCCCGTTACTACCACAAGGGCGACGGCAAGGAAGAAGAAAAGCCGGTGCCCGACGAGCTGAAGGCGGCGGCAGACGAGGCCCGCACCCGGCTGGTGGAGGCTGCCGCCGAGGGCGACGACGCGCTGCTGGAGAAGTTCTTCGCCGAGGGCGACCTGGGCCCCGAGGAGATCGAGCGCGGCCTGCGGGCCGCGGTGCTGGGCTGCAAGTGCCAGCCGGCGGTGTGCACCAGCGCCTACCACAACCAGGGAATCCAGGGCCTGCTGGACACCATCGTGCGCCTGCTGCCCTCGCCCGCCGACCGGGAGCCGCTGAAGGGCGTGAAGCCCGGCACCGAGGACGAGGTGGTGTGCAAGCCGGACGCGGCCGAGCCGTTCGCCGCGCAGGTGTTCAAGACCGTCAGCGAGCCGCACGTGGGCGAGTTGTCGCTGTTCCGGGTGTTCTCCGGGGTCATCGAGGCGGGCAAGGAAGTGCAGAACACCACCCGCAACCACCCCGAGAAGCTGGGACAGGTGTTCGCGGTGCTGGGCAAGGAGCGCAAGGAAGTGCCGCGCCTGGTGGCCGGCGACATCGGCGCCGCGGTGAAGCTCAAGAGCACCGCCACCGGGGACACCCTGTGCGCCCGGGAGCGCACGGTACAGTTCCCGCCCATTGATTTCCCGGCCACCCAGCTCACCGTGGCGTTCCGTGCCAAGGCCAAGGGCGACGACGAAAAGGTGGCCGCCGGCCTGCACAAGCTGCACGAGGAAGACCCCACCGTGCGCATGGAGGTGGATGGCGCCAACCGCCAGATGCTGCTGCACGGCATGGGCGAGGTGCAGCTGGACGTGGTGGTGGACAAGCTGAAGCGCAAGTACGGCGTGGAGATGGAGCTGGTGAAGCCGCGCATCCCGTACAAGGAGACCATCCGCACCAAGGTGGAGGAGCACTACCGCCACAAGAAGCAGACCGGCGGGCGCGGCCAGTTCGGCGACGTGCACCTGCGCCTCGAGCCGCGCCCCCGCGGCGCCGGCTTCGAGTTCGTGGACGAGATCAAGGGCGGCGTGGTGCCCAACCAGTACATCCCGGCCGTGGAAAAGGGTGTGGTGGAGGCGCTGGTGGAGGGCCCGCTGGCCGGCTACGAGGTGGTGGACGTGCGCGTGGCGCTGTTCTTCGGCGGCTTCCACACCGTGGACTCCAGCGAAATGGCGTTCAAGATCGCCGGGCTCAACGCTTTCAGGAACGGCATGCTCCGCGCTCAGCCGGTGCTGCTCGAGCCCATCGTGGAGCTGGAGGTGCACACCCCCAAGGACTACATGGGCGACATCATGGGAGACCTGTCCAGCAAGCGCGGCAAGATCCTCGGCATGGAGGAGACCGGCCGCCACCAGCGCATCAAGTCCCTGGTGCCCATGGGCGAGCTGTACAAGTACTCCTCGCACCTGCGCAGCCTCACCCAGGGCCGCGCCCACCACTCCTTCAAGTTCTCGCACTACGAGGAGGTGCCGCGCGACCAGGCGGACCGCCTGGTCGAGGAGCACCGGAAGGAGAAGGAAGCGGAGCACGCGCACTAGGCGGGACCCACCGCCTCAGGGCGTGGGCGGGCCCCGTGGAACCGGGGCCCGCCGGGCCGGCGAGCCGCGCTGTTCGGGGACCTAAGGATCGAGGTATCCCATGTCCGGTCACTCCAAGTGGAGCCAGATCAAGCGCAAGAAGGGCCGGGCCGACCAGGAGCGCGGCCAGCTCTTCTCCAAGCTGATCAAGGAAATCACCGTCGCCGCGCGCCATGGCGGCGGGGACCCGGAGGCGAATCCGCGCCTGCGGACGGTGATCCAGACCGCCAAGGCCGCCAACATGCCTGCGGACAACATCGAGCGGGCGGTCAAGAAGGGCACCGGCGAGCTGCCCGGCGTGATCTACGAGGAGCTGATCTACGAAGGCTACGGGCCCGGCGGGGTGGCCATCCTGGCGCTTTGCCTCACCGACAACAAGAACCGCTGCGCCAACGACGTGCGGCACACCTTCGTGAAGAACCACGGGAACCTGGGCGCCCCCGGCTCGGTGGCGTGGAAGTTCGAGACCCGCGGCGTGGTCACGGTGGACGCCACCACCACTTCCGAGGACGCACTGCTCACCGTGGCGCTGGACGCCGGCGCGCTGGACGTGGACACTTCCGACCCCGCGCACCACGAGGTGATCACCCCGCCCAATTCGCTGGAGCCGGTGCGCCAGGCGCTGCTGGGCCACAAGATCGCGGTCACCGCCGCGGAGATCACCCGCATCCCCCAGAACACCGTGGTGCTCGACGAGGCCGAAGCTTCGCGCGTGCTCCGGATCATGGACGCGCTCGAGGAGCTCGACGACGTGCAGAAGGTGTGGTCGGATCTCGAGATTCCCGAGGAACTGCTGGCCCGGCTGGGCGGATAGGCGGGCGACGCGCATGCGCACGGTCCTGGGCATTGATCCCGGCAGCGTCGTGACCGGCTGGGCGCTGGTCCGCGAGAGCGGCAGCGCCGTCACCTGTGTGGCCTCCGGCCAGCTGAGCCTGGGCGGCGGCGCGCTCACCGGACGACTCACCGCGCTGTACCGCGGCCTCTCCGCGGTCCTCGACGCGCACCGCCCCGACTCCGTGGCGGTGGAGTCCCCCTTCCAGGCGAAGAACGCGCGCAGCGCGCTGGTGCTGGGTCACGCCCGTGGCGTGATCCTGCTGGCCGCCGGGCTCGGGGGCCTGGACGTGGCCGAGTACGCGCCGCGCGAGGTGAAGATGGCGGTGGCCGGCCGCGGGAGCGCCACCAAGGAACAGGTGCAGTACATGGTGCGGCGGCTCCTTTCGCTTCCCAAGGCGCCGCGCGCCGACGAGGCCGACGCCATGGCGCTGGCCCTGTGCCACCTGCACCGCGCGCGTCACCGCCTGCCGGCGCGCACCCCGCGCAAGGCCGCCGGCGAGGCGGCGCTGTGGCGCGCCAAGGCCGCGCAACTTTCGGCCGCGGCTGCCGCGCCCCGGTCCGGAACCGCGCCTGCCCCGCCCGTGGGCACCCGCGCTCCGCGCGCGAAGGCCCGCCCGTGATCGCCCGGCTCTCCGGCACCCTGGCGCAGCGCAGCCCCACCCGCGTGGTGCTCGATGTGCACGGCGTGGGCTACGAGCTGGCCGTGCCGCTGTCCACGTCCAGCAAGCTGGGTCCCCCGGGTTCGGAAGCCACGCTGCACACCCGGCTGGTGGTGCGGGAGAGCTCCATGGAGTTGTTCGGGTTCCACAGCCTGGCCGAGCGCGAAGTGTTCGACCTGCTGCTGCAGGTGAGCGGCATCGGGCCGAAGCTCGCGGTGGCGGTGCTCTCGGGTGCGGAGGTGCACCTGCTGCGCCGAGCCATCGCGGCGGGCGACGTGGACCTGCTCACCACGGTCCCCGGGATCGGACGCAAGACCGCGCAGCGAATCCTCGTGGAGCTCAAGGAGAAGATCGGGGAGGAGTGGGAGCAGGCGCCCTCCGCCGCCCCGGGGGCGGAGTCCGGCGACGCGGTGGAGGGCCTGGTGGCGCTGGGCTACCCCCGCCCGCAGGCGGTGCTCTTCGTGCGCCAGGCGGCCGAGGGTGAGCCGGGGCTCTCCGCGGAGGAGCTGTTGCGCAAGGCGCTCACGCTTGCCCGGGGGCCCGCGCGGGGCCCGGGGCGGCCGTCTCAAGTTCCCCCCGCCGCGAGCCGATAAGTCTCCCGTCAGCGGAGGGGCCGGCCGCGCGCCCGCGTGTCTGCGCCCTCGAGCGCCCAATTTCCTTCCGGGGAGCCCATGAACCCCAGCGAGAAGCCCGAGCCGCGCAAGGCCCCGGCCACGTCCGGCAGTCCCCAGCGTCCCTCGTCGCGCCAGCAGGCCACCGTGCTGCCCGCGCTGCCGGGCCGTTCCGACGCCGAGGTGCGCCTGTCCCAGGAAGTGGCCCGTGCCATCCGCTACCATCACTCGCTGAGCCTGGCGCTGGTGGAGCTGGACGTGCTGGCCAGCGGCTCCCAGCTGAGCGACGCCGACAAGTCCACCGTGCTGAGCCGCTTCGTGCGCTGCACCCGCTCCGTCCAGCGCGATTGCGACATCCTGAGCCGCTGGTCGGACACCATCTTCCTGTGGCTGCTGCCCGAGACCGAGCTGGACGCCGCGGTGTTGGCGGCCGAACGGCTCCGCCGCACCTGCGGCGGGATCATCATCGGCGCGCTGCCGCCGCTCACGCTCTCCATGGGCGTGGCCGAGCTGGAGATGGGCGAGGACGGCATGGCGCTGATCAAGCGCACCGGCTACGCGCTGCTGGCCAGCCAGGCCCGCGGCCGCAACTGCGTCACGCGCGCCGACGTTCTGCCGCGCAAGGACGAGCCCTAGCCGATTCCCCGGCGCCTACCGCCGCGGCAGGTCCAGCTCCACCACGCTCTCCACCTCGTGCGCCGGCAGGCGCCCCAGCCGCACCGGCATGTAGCGGCCGCGCGCCCACGCCTCCAGGTGGTCCGCGAAGTGCGGCGAGGCGGGATCGCCCGAGTTGCCCGGCGGGATCACCAGCAGCACGGTGCTGTCCTGGGCCAGGTCGGAGATGTGGCGCATGCTCGGCCCCGCCGAGACCCGCGGCAGCTTCGAGAGAGGCATGGTGCCCACGTTCACGCTCTGGTTGTCGCCCGCCACCCACACGTCGGGCGGCGCCAGCTTCGGGTCGCGTTTCTCCAGCGCGTGCTCGAAATGGGCCCGGTGCGCGCGGCCCCACGCCCAGTTCATCCCCAGCGGTCCCAGGGTGCGGTGCAGCCGCTTGACGGCCCGCTCCAGCGTGCCCGCCATCAGACGCGAAAACGCCGGCCCCGAAGTGGAATCTCCCGGGCCCGCCGGGCCGGCGCGCCCGTCGAGCACGGCGTCCAGGAACCCGTCCATGCTCACCGGGCCGAACCGGCCGCGGGTTTCCGCGTACCAGGTGCGGAAGATCACCGGCGCAAGCGTCATCGAGTCGGGCCGCCCGTCGTATGCCGCCAGCGCCATCCGGGCACGGCCCGCCTCCTCCGAGAGTTTCTCGCCGGCCACGGCCTCCAGGAAGCGGGGCGCAAAGCGCCTCCACTGCGGCGATGCCACGTCGAGCTGCACGCGCTGCAGCCCGCGCACGTCCAGGGGTGCGGCGGCGCGCAGCAGCTCGTCCACGCGCAACGCGCGGTAGTCCATGTAGAAATCGGAAAGCGCGTAGGGATACTCCGGCCCCGCGGGGCGGTTGTTGCAGTTCACGAAGTAGCCGGTCGCGGGATCCGTGCCCGCGGGCATGGAGTCGGCGGGGATGGGCGCGGCCCACTCGGACGCCGGTTCCCAGCCCGGCTCGGGCAGCGGACTGCGCGGGCGCTGCTGCCCTGGCACCCAGCCCACGGTGCGGTAGGCGAGGTGGCCCGCGCGGTCGGCGGCCACCAGGTTGAGCGTGGGAGTGGGGATGCCGCCGAAGGCATCCACCGCCGCCTGCGCCGATGTGGCGCGCTCCGGCTCGAGGCTGCCGGTCCGGAATTCATGGTCGCGCAGGGGGTACCAGTCCAGCGCCAGGGCGCGTCGCGCCTTGCGGTCCTCGCTGAGCAGCACCCCGTGCGGAGCGATCCGCGCCTTCACCCAGAAGAGCGGGAAGCGGAAGGGCCCCAGGCGGTAGGAGAGGTCCAGTTTCACCTCGCGGATCCGCTCCCAGCGGCCCGCGTGCAGCGCCGACTTCCCGTCGGCGCTCAGGCTCTCGGCGGTCACCGCGGACACGTCCGCTCCCAGCGCGGTCACGCCCCAGGCCGCGTCGCGATTGCGCCCCGAGACCACCAGCGGGATGCCCGGCACGGTGAAGCCCGCGGCCACCAGCGTGTCCGGCACCTCCAGCGCCACCGCGTACCACTGCGAGGGTGTGAGGTGCTCCAGGTGCGCGTCGTTGGCCAGGAGCGGCTTGCCGCTCACGGTGCGGCTGCCCCCCACCGCGAACTCGTTGGATGCCCCCGGCCCCCACAGCCGCAGCGCGGCCATCCGGCGGGCGACGGGCCCGGTGTCGCCGTCGGCGGCGTCGGAGCGGTCTCCGCCCGCCGCCTCCGCGGCCGCACGGCCGCCGGCCGCGCCCCGCGCGACCCGCGCGGCGCCCCCCGCGGCCGGTGAGGGGAGGGTCACGTACTGCAGGTCGTCCGCGCACAGCGCCCAGCGGCGGCGCACGGCCGCCACCCCGTTGGCCTTCGCCCACGAGTCGCGCCCGGCGGCCGCGGTGGACAGGTCCAGGTTCACGCCCTGCAGGAACAACAGCTGCAGCGTGGTGGATTCCCTCCATGGCCCGGGCCGGGTGCCGGTGAGACGGAACTCGCGCGGCAGCGGCCGGCGCCCAGCGCGCACCTCGGCGATGTAGGCGTTGAGCCCCGCGGTGAACGCCCGGGCGCGGCGCCGCAGGACCGATTCTGCGGGCAGGCCCGCCCACGCCCGGTCGCAGCGCGCCACCAGGCCCATGGCGCGGAAGAAGCCGTCGGACTGCAGCCCGTCGTTGCCCACGAACTCGCTGGAGCGGCCCTCGGAAATGGCGCGCCAGTACTGCAGCTGCCACAGCCGGTCGCGGCCCTCCACGTAGCCCAGCGCGTAGAAGAGCGAGGCCTGGTCGCGCGCGGTGATGTGCGGCACGCCGGCATGGTCGGTGGCGATGGTGGCGCGCACCGGGAAGCCGGGCTGCGGCGGAGTTTCGGTGTCGGGTGCCCGGGATCCGGGGACACAGCCGCCGAGGCACACCGCGAGCAGCGCGGCGGGCGCGGAGAGCAGGGTGGCGAATCGACGCATGAGTGCGGCCCCTTTCGAGTCGAAGGCGGACGCTCCTGGGGATGGTCAGCGTGCGGGCTGTTGCAGGGCGAGTTCGCGGGCTCCCCGATGGGCGCGGCCCGTCGCGCCTCCGGCGGCGTTGAGCCACCGCCGGGGCCATGATAGCATTGCCGGGACATGAGCCCATCCATCCGACAGACCGACGCCGCGGATCCCATGCCGGTTCCCGCGCGCATCACCGACCCCGGCCTGGCCGAGGGAGAGGCGCAGCTGGAGAACAGCCTCCGTCCCCGCCGGATGGACGACTTCCTGGGGCAGGCGCAGGTCAAGGAGAGCCTGGGTATCTTTCTGCAGGCCGCCGCGCAGCGCGGCGAGGCGCTGGAGCACGTGCTGCTGCACGGGCCCCCGGGGCTGGGCAAGACCACCCTGGCGAACATCCTCGCCGCGGAGATGGGCGTGCCCATCACGCACACTTCGGGGCCGGCGATCGAGCGCCCGGGCGACCTCGCGGGGCTGCTCACCAACCTCGAGCCGCGCAGCGTGCTGTTCGTGGACGAAATCCACCGGCTGCATCCGGTGGTGGAGGAGTACCTCTACCCGGCCATGGAGGACTACCGGCTGGACATCATGATCGACCGCGGCCCCAGCGCCCGCTCGCTGCGCCTCAACCTCGAGCGCTTCACGCTGGTGGGCGCCACCACGCGCACCGGGCTGATCTCCTCGCCGCTGCGCGCGCGCTTCGGCCTCACCGTGCGCATGGACTACTACCGCGCCGCGGAGCTGGCCGAGATCGTGCGCCGCTCCGCCCGGCTGCTGCAGTTCGAGATCCACGAGGACGCGGTGGAGCAGGTGGCGCTGCGCTCGCGGGGCACCCCGCGCGTGGCCAACCGGCTGCTGCGCCGGGTGCGCGACTTCGCACAGATCAAGGGCCAGGGCGTGGGCACGCTGGCGGTCACCGAGGAGGCGCTGCGGCTGCTCGACGTGGACCGCATGGGCCTCGACGACATGGACCGCCGGCTGCTGGACGCGCTGATCTCCAAGTACGAGGGCGGCCCCGTGGGCATCGGCACCCTGGCCGCGGTGCTGGGCGAGGAGGCCGACACGCTGGAGGACGTCTACGAGCCCTACCTGGTGCAGGAGGGCTTCCTCAAGCGCACCGCCCGGGGCCGCGAGGCCACCGCGCGGGCCTACGAGCACCTGGGCATCCGGCGGCCCCTGGCGAGGCCGGCCGGGTCTGCGCCCGCGCCCCCGCAGAGCGAATTGTTCGAGTGAGTGGCACCGATTTCACACGCATCGCGCGGACTCCCCCGGGCCGCGCCGGTTCCGGCACATGGATCTTCCCCGCGCGGCGCCGCCGGCGGGAGGGGGTCGAGGGAGGCTTCATGAAGTCGCGGTTCCTGGTCCTGCCCCTGGTCATCCTGGCGCTGTGCGCCGCTTTCGCCCCTTCGTCCGCGGGCAAAGATGAGAAGGACGCGAAGGACGCGAAACAGGGCCCGGTGCTGGCCCGCCGCATCGGCATCGTGGGCACCGTCGGGGTGGTGGGACCGCAGGACCTCACGCCATTCATCAACGTGGCCCAGTCGGTGGAACTCTCCGACAGCACCGAGCGCGACACCATGATCACCTCCTCCGCGGTGTGGGTGAACAAGCCGCTGTACCGGCTGGTGAAGGAACGCGAGGCGCGGGTGGACCTCGAAGGGCCGATCGCGCTCACCGTGATCACCATGATGCCCTTCGAGCACTCCGGCCTGGGCTTCGCGATGGACTACGCCGTGGCCATCCGCCTGGACGAGGGCGACGCGCAGGCGCTGCCCCTGAACACCCGGCGCAGCAACCCGCTCTACACCACCCGCGTGCCCGGGATGACCTTCGGCGTGCCGCGCGCCTTCGAGGTGGTGGTGCCGGAGGGGAAGCACTCCGTGTACCTGAAGGTCGCGGGCGGGCCGGCCAAGTTCGTCTTTGCGATCTTCCAGGTCTCGGCGACACCGCTGGAGGACCAGCGCTAGGCGGACATGGGCCGGCGTTGACCGCCTCCCGCGGTTTGCCTATCTTCGAAGTTTCGCCGGGACCCCTCGGGACGCGCGGCGCGGCGTCCGGGTTGCGGCACGGGTGGCAGGGAACTCCGCCTCCGGCGCTCCGCCGGGCGGGCCGGACGTGAGGGAAGCACTCAAGGGCGCGGAAGCCGCGCAGTCGGGAGGGGAGTCATGGCCTTCAAGATCCGCCGGGTCGACTACTATTACACGATGGTGGATGACCACCCGGGCGAGGCGTACCAGCTGCTCAACCGGCTGGCCAAGCTGGGGGTCAACCTGCTCGCCGTGAACGGTGTGCCGGTGGGCGCCGAGCGCACCCAGATGACGCTCTTCCCCGAGAACAGCAACAAGTTGACCGACGCCGCCAAGAACGCCGGCATCCTGCTCGACGGGCCGCACCGCGCGCTGCTGGTGCAGGGCGACGACGAAATGGGCGCGCTCGCCGCGGTGCACGCCAAGCTCTACAACGCGAAAGTGAACGTGTTCGCCTCCAGCTGCGTCACCGACGGCCGCGGCGCGTACGGGTACATCCTGTACGTGCGGCCGGACGAGTACGAGCGGGCTTCGAAGGCGCTGGAGGTCTGAGGCGGGTCGGGCCCGGCCCGGCGGCTGGACCAGGCTCCGGCAATCACAGCACGGCCTCCGCACCGAAGCGCGGAGGCCGTTCGCTTTGGGTCGCCCGGGAATTCCGGAGGCTGCGCTTCCCGCGCCGGGCGGTGGTGCCGCCCCCCGCCAGGCCGCCGCGTCAGCACCCCCTACAGCGGAATATTCCCGTGCTTCTTCGCCGGCAGCGTCTGCCGCTTGTTCTCGAGGAATCCGAGCGCCCGGATCAGCTTGGGCCGGGTCTCCTTAGGCTCGATCACGTCGTCCAGGTAGCCCAGCTGGGCGGCCACGTACGGGTTGGCGAACTTCTGGTTGTACTCGGCGATCAGCCGGGCGCGCTCGGCCGCCGGGTCGGAGGCCTTCTTGATGCCGTCGCGGTACAGGATGCTCACCGCGCCGTCCGCGCCCATCACCGCCATCTCCGCCGAGGGCCACGCCACGTTGTAGTCGCCGCGGATGTGCTTGCTGCTCATGACGTCGTAGGCCCCGCCGTAGGCCTTGCGCGTGACCACCGTGAGCTTGGGCACGGTGGCCTCGCAGTAGGCGAACAGCAGCTTGGCGCCGTGCTTGATGATCCCGCCGTACTCCTGCTGCGTGCCGGGCAGGAAGCCGGGCACGTCCTCGAAGGTGATGATCGGCACGTTGAAGCAGTCGCAGGTGCGCACGAACCGCGCGCCCTTGATGGACGACTCGATGTCCAGCACCCCGGCCAGCACCTTGGGCTGGTTGCCCAGGATGCCCACCGGCCGTCCACCCATCCGCGCGAAGCCCACGATGACGTTGGGCGCGTAATGCTCGTGCACCTCCAGGAAGTCCCCGTCGTCCACGATGCGCCGCACCACTTCCTTCATGTCGTAGGGCTTGTTGGCCGAGTCCGGCACCAGCGTGTTCAGCGCCTCGTCCATGCGGTCGGGATCGTCGGTGGCGGCGATGCGCGGCGGGTCCTCCATGTTGTTGGAGGGCAGGAAGGCCAGGATGCGCTTGATGTGGTCGATGGCGTCCTGGTCGTCCTCCACCGCGAAGTTGGCCACGCCGCTCCTGGTGTTGTGCGTCATGGCGCCGCCCAGCTCCTCGAACGTGACCTCCTCGTTGGTGACGGTCTTGATCACGTCCGGGCCGGTCACGAACATGTTGCTGGTGTTCTTCACCATGATGGTGAAGTCGGTGATGGCGGGCGAGTACACCGCCCCCCCCGCGCACGGTCCCAGCACCGCGGAGATCTGGGGCACCACGCCCGAGGCCAGCACGTTGCGCAGGAACACCTCGGCGTAGGCGCCCAGGGAGACCACGCCCTCCTGGATGCGCGCGCCGCCGGAGTCGTTCAGCCCCACGATCGGCGCGCCGTTCTCCATGGCCAGGTCCATGATGCGGCAGATCTTCTGGCCGTTGGCCTCGCTCATGGTGCCGCCGAACACGGTGAAGTCCTGGGCGAACACGTACACCTGGCGCCCGTCCACCAGGCCCACGCCGGTCACCACGCCGTCGCCGGTGACGTGCTTCCTGTCCATGCCGAAATCGGTGCAGCGGTGGGTGACGAAGGTGCCGAGCTCCTCGAAGCTGCCCGGGTCCATCAGCAACTCCACGCGCTCGTGCGCAGTCAGGCGGCCCTGGGCATGCTGCTTGGCAATGCGCTCTTCCCCACCACCCAGCATCGCCTCCGCGCGCCGCCGGCGCAGGTCTTCCAGCTTGTCCCGCTTGACGTCGATCACGTTGAACCTCACGGTATTAGGGAACCTCTGACCCCGGGATCGCAGCCAACGTAGGGTTTCAATCTACCACCGGCCGAAGGCCGGTCAAGGCGGGTTTTGCCGCGGCGGCGGACTGCCGCGGCTCGCGGCGTGCCCCCGCGCGCCGGTGCTACACTGCGCGGGGGCCTCCCGGCAGGCGGGGGGCGCCGGGAGCGGGAGGAGGGAACCCATGCCCCGCAAGGAGAGGCGGACCACCGCCCGCGAAGTGCTGGCGGAGCTGCGCGCGAACCAGGCCGGCCCGGGGGACCTCGCCGGCATGGCGCGGTTCGGCATCGTGGGGAAGGGCCGCCTGGGAATCCGCATTCCGGTGTTGCGCGCCATGGCGAAGCACATCGGTCCCGACCATGCGCTGGCGCTCGCACTCTGGGACACGGATGTTCCCGACGCGCGCATCCTGGCCAGCCTGCTGGCCGACCCCGCGCGACTCACGGTGCGCGGGATGGACGCGTGGGTGCGCGACTTCGACTCCTGGGACGTGTGCGACCAGGTGTGCCTGAACCTCTTCTGCCGCTCCCCGAGGGCGTGGGGTCGGGTGGCCGCGTGGACGGCCCGTGACGGGGAGTTCGTGCGCCGGGCGGGCTTCGCGCTGATCGCCTGCCTGGCCACCCACGACCGGGAGTCCCCCGACAGCAGGTTTGCGGCGCTGCTGCCGCGGATCGAGGCCGCGTCCACCGACGGGCGCAACTTCGTGAAGAAGTCGGTCAACTGGGCGCTGCGCGGGATCGGCAAGCGCAACGCGGCGCTGAACCGCGCGGCCTCGGCCTCGGCCCGGCGCATCGCCGGGATGGACTCGAAGTCCTCCCGCTGGATCGCCTCGGACGCGCTGCGGGAGCTGGAAAGCGCGGCGGTGCGCGCCCGCCTGGAGGTCTGAGCGCGGGGGCGCCCCGGGCGCCCCGGCGGGGCCCGGCCGCCGACGCGGCAGTTTTCCGCTTGTGCCCCTCGAGGCCCGGATGCTAACCTCCCCGGTTGACCACTACCGACCACGCAGATCCCTTTTAACCGCTCCCGAGAGGGCGGAAAGGAGGAACTCCAGTGTCCCATGACTGCACGGCCATCCCGCACGCGCCCGGTGGGGTGGCTTTTTTGCAGGAGGTTTCGATGGACGAGTCCCTGCTCCGTGAAAAGGCGCAGATCGTGGACGCGGAGGGTCTCCGCCGCGCGCTCACCCGCATCTCCCACGAGATCGTGGAGAAGAACCACGGCACCAAGGACGTGGTGCTGGTGGGCATCCGCCGGCGCGGGGTGCACCTGGCCAAGCGGGTTCGCGAGAAGATCAAGGAATTCGAGGGCGTGGAGCTGCAGCTGGGCATCCTCGACATCACCCTCTACCGCGACGACCTGAAGACCGTCGGCGACCAGCCGCTGGTTTCGGGCACCGAGATCCCGTTCGACCTGACCGACCGGGTCGTGGTCCTGGTGGACGACGTGCTCTACACCGGCCGCACGGTCCGCGCCGCGCTCGACGCGATCATGGACGTCGGCCGCCCTCGTTCCATCCAGCTGGCGGTCCTGGTGGACCGCGGCCACCGCGAGCTCCCCATCCGCGCCGACTACGTGGGCAAGAACGTGCCCACCTCCAAGAAGGAGATCATCGCGGTCAAGGTGACCGAGCAGGACGGGGTCGATGGCATCTCGATTCGCGAGCTGGAGTGAGCCGGGGCTCCTCGCGCGCCGCCACCTGACCGGGATCCGCGACCTCACGGCCGGCCAGCTCCGCCTGTTCCTGGATACCGCGCGCGAGTTCCGCACCCGCGGCTTCGACGCCCACGCCCGGGTGGCCCCGGGCCGGCAGGCCGCTCTTCTCTTCTACGAGAACTCCACCCGCACCCGCATGAGCTTCGAGTCGGCGGTGGCGCGCCTGGGCGCCGTGGCCCTGGTCTTGAATGCCGACACTTCCAGCGCGCGCAAGGGCGAGTCGCTGCGCGACACCGGCCGCGTGCTGGAGGCGCAGGGCATCGAGATCATCATCGTGCGCCACCCCGATCCCGACGCGTCGGACTACCTCTCCACCCAGGTGGACATCCCCGTGGTGAACGCGGGCAGCGGCACCGGCGAACACCCCACCCAGGCGCTGCTGGACATCCTGACGCTCGAGGACGCCCTGGGCGACCTCTCGGGCAAGCGGGTGGTGCTGGTGGGGGACATCGAGCACAGCCGCGTGGCCCGCTCCAACTTCTTCGGCCTGCGCACGCTGGGTGCCTCCGTGGTGTTCTGCGGCCCGCCCACGCTGGTCTCACCACGCTGGCGCGAGCTCGGGGCCACGGTCACCTGGCGCCTGGACGAGGCGCTCGAGGGCGCGCACGCGGTGATGGGGTTGCGCCTGCAGGGCGAGCGCATCCAGGGCGACGCGCCGGCCTCCAGCGGCACGCTTCGCGCCCGCTATGGCCTCACGCTGGAGCATCTCAGGCGCCGCCCGGAGCTTTTCGTGCTGCATCCCGGCCCGGTGCAGCGCGGCGTGGAGCTGACCCACGAAGTGGCCGACTCGAGGCAGTCCCGGATCCTGGAGCAGGTGCGCAACGGCACCTTCGCGCGGATGGCGGTGCTGGCGCTGCTGTGGCGCCCGGACCTGGGGGTGGCATCGTGAGTCGGGCGCTGCTGCTGGCCGGCGGGCGGGTGCTGGATCCATTCCGCAGCGCCGACGAGGCGGCCGACGTGCGCATCGAGAACGGCCGCATCGCCGCGGTGGGCCCGGGCCTTCCAGTCGCGGGCGCGGAGGTGATGGACTGCGCCGGGATGTGGGTGCTGCCCGGCTGCTTCGACATGCACGTGCACCTGCGCCAGCCGGGCCGCAGCGACGAGGAGACGGTGCAGACCGGCCTGGCCGCCGCGGCGCGCGGCGGCTTTACCGACGTCGCCTGCATGCCCAACACCAACCCGCCGCTCGACCATCCCTTCCTGGTGCTGGCGCTCCTGGAGCAGGCGCGCCGCGCGGGCACCTGCCGGCTGCACCCCGTGGTGGCCGCCACCTCCGGCCGCAGGGGCGAGGCGCCCTCGGACCTGCCGGCGCTGTTCGCCGCGGGCGCGGTGGCAGCCAGTGACGACGGCGACCCGGTGCGCAGCGCGGGCGCGGCGCGCAAGGTGCTGGAGTGGCTGTCCTCCGAGGGCCGCACGCTCATCGAGCACGCCGAGGACGAGGCGCTCTCGGGCGGGGGCGTGATGCACGAGGGCCGCGTGTCGCTGGAACTGGGGCGCGCGGGCATTCCCGCGGCCTCCGAGGAGTTGTGCGTGGAGCGCGACATCGTGCTCTCGCGGCTCACCGGCGGGCGGATCCACTTCGCGCACGTGTCCACCGCCAGCGCGGTGGCCGCCATCCGCCGCGCGCGCGCGGAGGGGCTGCCCATCACCGGCGAGACCGCGCCGCACTATCTGTGGTTCACCGACGAGGACACCCGCGTGCACGACGGCACCTTCCGCGTGAACCCGCCGCTGCGCAGCCTGGAGCACCAGGAGGCGCTGTTCGAGGCGCTGGGCGACGGCACGCTCACCGCGCTGGCCACCGACCACGCGCCGCACTCCTCCGAGGAGAAGGCGCGCCCGTTCGGCGAGGCCCCGCCGGGCTTCGTGGGGCTGGAGACGGCGCTGGCCTCCAGCCACACCGCGCTGGTGGAGTCCGGGCGGCTCTCGCCCCTGGTGTGGGCGTGGCTGTGGGCGCGCGGGCCGCGCGAGGCGCTGGGCCTGCCGCCCGCGCCGATCGCCGCCGGCGCCTCCGCCGACCTGGCGGTGTTCGACCCCCGCGCGCGCTGGACGGTGCGTGGGGCGGACTTCGCGTCCCGCTGCCGCAACACCCCCTTCGAAGGCCTGGAGATGACCGGCAAGCCGGTGCTGACGCTGCTGGAAGGCCGCCCCACGCACTCGGACCTGCCCTCGGCCGCGGGGGCCCGCTCCTGATGGGCGGGTTGCGCCCCGCCCTGCTGGCGCTCGAGGATGGCACGGTCTTCCGGGGCTTCGCCTACGGGGCCGCCGGAACCGCCTGTGCCGAGGTGGTGTTCCACACCTCGATGGCCGGCTACACGGAGATCCTCACCGATCCGTCCTACCGCGGGCAGTTCGTCACCTTCTCCTACCCGCTGATCGGCAACTACGGCGTGAGCCCGGACGACCACGAGTCGGACCGCTTCCAGGCCGAGGGAGTGGTGGTGCGCGAGGCCACCACCAGCGGGGGCGTGGCTCCCGAGCTGGAGCCGCTGCTCGCGGAGCGCGGCGTGGTGGGCATCCGGGGCGTGGACACCCGGGCTCTCGTCCGCCGGCTGCGCGAGGCCGGCGTGCTCAAGGGCTGCATCGACTCCACGGGCCTGGCGGCCTCCGAGCTGGTGGACCGCGCCCGTGCGCACCCCGAAGTGACCGGGGGCGACTTCGTGGACCGAGTCAGCGCCCCCGCCGCGTACGACTTCGAGGATCCCGTGCCGCCCGGGCCCGCGCCGGCCGGGCCCGGCGGCGTGTCCGCGAGTTTCGTGCCGCGCCCGGTGCCCGCCCCGCTCGCGGGCGCAGCCCCCCGGGTGGCGGTGGTGGACTGCGGCGTGAAGCGCAGCATCCTGCGCCAGCTGGCGGAGCGAGGCGCGCGGGTGAGGGTGTACCCGGCGCGGGTGGCGCGCGCGGAGCTGCTGGCGTGGCGGCCCGACGGCGTGGTGTTCTCCAACGGCCCGGGCGATCCCGTGGACGTGCCCCACGTGGTGGATCTGGCCGCCTCGCTGATCGGCACCCTGCCGGTGCTGGGCATCTGCCTCGGCCACCAGGTGCTGGCACGGGCGCTGGGCATGGAGACCTACAAGCTCCGCTACGGGCACCACGGCGGCAACCACCCGGTGGGCGAGATCGCCACCGGGCGGGTGGCCATCACTTCGCAGAACCACAACTACTGCGTGCGCTGGGACGAAGCTCGCGCCCGCGACTGGGAGCCCACGCTGCGCAATCTCAACGACGGCACCCTCGAGGGCTTCCGCCACCGCTCGCTGCCGGTCACCGCCATCCAGTTCCATCCCGAGGCGGGCCCCGGGCCGCACGACGCCCGACCGGCCTTTGACGACTTCGCCCGCACGCTGGCGCCCGCGCGGGCCGCGGGCACGGGGACAATGTGAGCACGCCGGGCTTCGAGACGCGCCGCGACCTGGAGACCATCCTGATCCTGGGCTCCGGGCCCATCGTGATCGGGCAGGCGTGCGAGTTCGACTATTCCGGCACGCAGGCGTGCCGCGCGCTGCGCGCGGTGGGCTACCGGGTGGTGCTGGTGAACTCGAATCCGGCCACCATCATGACCGACGCTCCCATGGCCGACCGCACCTACCTGGAGCCGGTGACCGCCGACGTGGTGGAGCGCGTGATCGCCATCGAGAAGCCGGATGCGCTGCTGCCCACCATGGGCGGGCAGACCGCGCTCAACGTGGCGGTGGAGCTGGCGGTCTCCGGGGCCCTGGAGCGGCACGGGGTGGAGATGATCGGCGCCTCCCTGGAGACCATCCGGCGCGCCGAGAGCCGCGAGGTGTTCCGCGACTGCATGCTCGCCGCCGGGCTGAAGCTGCCCGACAGCCGCGCCGTGCGCACGGTGGAGGACGGTGTGCGCTTCGCGCGCCAGGTGGGCCTGCCGGTGATCGTGCGCGCCTCCTTCGCGCTGGGCGGCGCGGGCAGCGGCGCGGCCCACGACGAGGCCGACCTGCGGCGCCGCCTGGAGCTGTGCCTGCAGGCCAGCGCCACGCACGAGGCGCTGGTGGAGCAGAGCCTGCTGGGCCACCTGGAGTTCGAGCTGGAGATGATGCGCGATCGCGCGGACAACGCCGTGGTGGTGTGCTCCATCGAGAACCTGGACCCCATGGGCGTGCACACCGGCGACAGCGTCACCGTGGCCCCCCAGCAGACGCTGGGGGATCGCGAGTACCAGGGCATGCGCGACGACGCGCTGAAGGTGATGCGCGCCGTGGGCGTGGAGACGGGCGGCTCGAACATCCAGTTCGCGGTGGACCCGCGCACCCGCGAGCGCTACGTGATCGAGATGAACCCGCGCGTCTCGCGCAGCTCCGCGCTGGCCTCCAAGGCCACCGGCTTCCCCATCGCCAAGATCGCGGCGTGGCTGGCGGTGGGCGCCACGCTGGACCAGATCCCCAACGACATCACCCGCCGCACCCCGGCCAGCTTCGAGCCCGCCCTGGACTACGTGGCGGTGAAGATCCCGCGCTGGGCGTTCGAGAAGTTCCCCGCCGCCGAGCCGGTGCTGGGCACGCAGATGAAGTCCGTGGGCGAGGTGATGGGGCTGGGGCGCAGCTTCCAGGAGGCGTTCCTCAAGGCGCTGCGCTCGCTGGAGTCGCCCTCGCAGGGCTGGCGCGGCGAGTATGGCGCCGGGCCGCTGGGCCCGGAGGAGCTGGGCAGGGCCCGACCCGGGCGCTGGCTGGCCATGCGACAGGCGCTGCGCGAGGGGCGGAGCCCCGCAGAGCTGGCCCGCTGGACGCACGTGCACCCGTGGTTCCTGGAGCAGTTCCGCCAGATGGTGGAGCTGGAGGAGGAGGTCCGGGCGGCCGGCACCGGCTTCGTGACCGACCTGCCGCTGCTGGAGCGGGCCAAGCGCCGTGGCTTCGGCGACGCGGATCTGGCGGCGTTCTCGGGATCGCCCGAAGCCGGGGTGCGCGCGGCCCGCGAGGCCGCGGGCCTGGTCCCGGCGATGAAGGCCGTGGACACCTGCGCCGCGGAATTCGAGGCCGAGACGCCGTACTTCTACTCCACCTACGGCGAGCAGGACGAATCCCGCGCCGGTGCGGGAAGGACCATCCTGGTGCTGGGCAGCGGCCCCAACCGGATCGGGCAGGGCCTGGAGTTCGACTACTGCTGCGTCCAGGCGTGCCTGGAGCTGCGCGAGGCCGGCTACCAGGTGGTGATGATCAATTCCAACCCCGAAACCGTCAGCACCGATTATGATGTGTCCGACCGGCTGTACTTCGAGCCACTGACGCTGGAGAACGTGCTGGCGGTGGTGGCGACGGAGCGTCCCATCGGGGTGCTGGTGCAGCTGGGCGGGCAGACGCCGCTCTCGCTGGCGCGCGGGCTGGCCGAGGCCGGGGTCAACATCCTGGGCACCGGCTGGGACGCCATCGACCGCGCCGAGAACCGCCTGCGCTTCTCCGAGCTGGTGCGCGAGCTGGGGCTGCGACAGCCGGTGTGCACCACGGCCTGGAACGCCGACGACGCCGTCGCCGCGGCCGAGGGCATGGGCTGGCCCATCCTCGCGCGGCCCTCGTACGTGCTGGGGGGCCGCGGGATGCGGATCCTGTTCGGCCCGGACGACCTGGCGGCGCTGCTGAAGGAAGTCGCCATCTCGCGCGAGGAGCCGCTGCTGCTCGACCGCTTCCTGGAGGACGCGATCGAGCTGGAAGTGGATGCCGTGTGCGACGGCGAGCGCGTGTGGCTGGGCGCCATCATGGAGCACCTCGAGGCCGCGGGCATCCACTCCGGCGACTCGTCGTGCGTCATCCCGGCGTTCTCGGTGGGCCGCGAGACGCTGGCCGAGATCGCCGCGCAGACCACGAAGCTGGCGCTGGCGCTGCCGGTGGTGGGACTGATGAACGTGCAGTTCGCGCTGCGCAACGACACGCTGTACGTGCTCGAGGCCAACCCGCGCGCCTCGCGCACGGTGCCCTTCGTGAGCAAGGCCGCGGGCTGGCCGCTGGCGCGGGTGGCCGCGCGCGTGATGGCGGGCGGGAAGCTGCCCTCGGACCGCCCCCCGGTCGAGGGCGACCCGCAGCACGTGTCGCTCAAGCACCCGGCGCTGCCCTTCGACCGGTTCCCCGGAGTGGACACGCTGCTGGGCCCGGAAATGAAGTCCACGGGCGAGGTGATGGGGATTTCCGACAACATGGGCCTGGCCTACGCGAAGGCCAAGCTGGCGCTGGGGGAGCGCCTGCCGCTGAAGGGGCGCGCGTTCCTGTCGGTGTGCGACCAGGACAAGCGGGCCATCGTGTTCATGGCCAAGCAGCTCCGGCACCTGGGCTTCGAGCTGCTGGCCACCGGCGGCACGGCGCTGATGCTCAGGCGCAACGGCATCCCGGCGCGCCCGGTGTTCAAGGTGCACGAGGGCGGCCCCAACGCCGAGGATCTGATCACGCGCGGGGAGGTGGACCTGGTGATCAACACGCCGCTGGGCCGGGAGTCGCAGTTCGACGAGGTCCGCATCCGGCGCGCCGCGCTGCAGTGCCGCGTGCCGTGCCTGACCACGCTGGCGGCCGCGTCCGCCGCGATCCACGCCATCGAGGCGCTGCAGCGCGGGGACTTCCCGGTGTACGCGCTTCAAGACCTGCATCCCGGCGGGGGCGGATCGTGAGGCGCATCCCGGTCGCGCTGGTCGCTCTCCTGGTCACGCTGTTCCTGGGTGGCTGTGCGTACTACAACACCTTCTACATGGCACGCAAGGCCTGGGACAAGGCCATGGAGGAGAGGGCCCGCAACCCGCTCCAGGGCGCCTCGGCGGCCGAGCTGGCCCAGTACGAACAGTGCATGCGCGCGTGCACCAACCTGCTCACCAAGTTCCCCGACAGCAAGTACGTGGACGAGGCGGTGCTCCTGATCGGGCGCTGCCAGCTGGGCAAGGGCGACTACGAGGGCGCCGTGACCCAGTTCCAGCTGCTGTGCGACAGCCTGCCTCAGAGCCGGTTCGTTCCCGACGCCCTCACCGGCCAGGCCCAGGCGCTGACCCGGCTGCGCCGCTTCGCCGACGCCGAGAGCACGCTGAACCAGGTGCTGGCCCGGTTCCCGGACTACGCCGGCAAGGACCAGGCCCTGATCACCCTGGGCGACGGGTTCCGGCAGCAGAAGCGCAGCCGCGAGGCGCTGGAGACCTACACCCGCCTGATCCGCGAATGTCCCGCCAGCGAGGAGCGCTACCGCTCGCAGACCTACCGCGGCGAGGCCTACTTCCAGCTCGAGGAATGGGACAGCGCGCGCACCGAGTTCTCGCAGGTGGCCCTCGACGCCCCGCGCGAGGAGGACCGCTTCGCCGCCCGGCTGAAGGTGGGAGAGGCCCTCGAGCGCGCCCGCCGCTTCGAGGAAGCCATCACCTACTACCGCCAGCAGCAGATTGACGTCCGCGCGCAGCCCAAGGACCTCCAGCAGATGCGGGATCCCGACCTTCAATTGCGGATCGCGGGGTGCGAGGCGCTGCGCGGCCAGGTGGACCGCGCCGTGGACCAGTACACGACGATCAAGGAGGCGCACCCCAACGACCGGTTCGGCTCGGTGGCCGCCTACCAGCTCGGCTACATCCAGGAGGTGAACAGGGAGGACTTCGACCAGGCGCGCAAGTTCTACGACGCCGTGAACACCATGCCGCGCTCCGAGTTCACCGACGTGGCCAAGGAACGGAACTCCGGGCTGGCCCGGGCCGCCGAGTACAAGAAGATGATGGCCGACTCGAAGAGCCACTTCGACGGCCGGGCGGAGACCGCCTTCCTGCTGGCCGAGCTCTACTGCTTCGACATGAAGAAGCTGGACCGCGCCCTGGTGGAGTACCTGGGGGTGGAGCGCGCCTACAGCTTCACCCGCTTCGGACCCAAGGCCGCCTTCGCGGCGGGCTGGGTGCTGGCGAAGATGAAGCGACCGGCCGCGGCCGATTCCGCGTACGCGCGCGTGGCCGCGCGGTACTCGAGCACCGCGTTCGGGCTGGCGGCGCAGGACACGCTGCAGCGGCACTTCGGGGCCGCCGCGGACTCCGTGCTGGCCGCCGGCGGCCGGGACACCACCAACATCCCGTGCCCCAAGCCGCCCGAGGCCATCGCCGACTCCATCGCCCAGGCGGCGCGCGCGGACTCGCTGCGCAGGAAGACAGTGGCCGATTCCATACGTTTGATCGCGTACTCGGACTCGTTGCGCCGCGAGGCCCTGAAGCGCGCGGAGGCGATGCGCGCGGATTCGGTGACGCGGGCCACCGCGGCCTCGCGCGGCATCTCGAGGCCGATGGTGCCGGCGGGCAGCTCGGTGCCCTCGATCCAGGCGGCCGAGATGGACAGCGTGCCGCCGGTGACGGCGGATACTTCTGCTGTGCGAAGGGGCGGCCCGCCGGGCTCTGCGCCTCCGCCGGGCTCCACGCCCCCAGACACCTCCGCCGCGCCGAAGGGCAGTCCGCCACCCGGATCTGCGCCCGCGTCGCCGGCCGCGCCGCCGGCCGCGCCGCCGACTGTACCGCCGCCTGCGGGCGCGGCCCCGGGCGGCCCGGCCCCGCCCGACAGCCTGCCGCACATGCCGGGCGCCCCGGCCGAGCCCGATACCGGCGGGGCCGCCCCGCCGGGCAACCGGTAGGCCCGCGCGTGGGCTGGATCCGCTTCCGCGCGGAGCTGCGCGAACGCCAGGCGGTGGCCGAGCGTCAGCATCTCGCGAGCTTCGTCCTGAACTGTTCCGCACCCGGGGCATCCGCCGGCCAGTTCGTCCAGCTCAACCTTCCCGAGGTCTTCTGGCCCCGCCCGTTCAGCCTGCTCGACTGGGATGCCGGCGGCGCGGGGCCGGCCTCGTTCCGCATCCTGTTCTCGGAAGCCGGCCGCGGCACGCGCGCGCTGGCCCGCCTGCCGCTGGGTTCGCGGCTCGAGGGCCACGGCCCGCTGGGGCGCGGCTTCCCGCGACTGCCCGGCCCGCTGTGGATGGTCGCGGGAGGCTACGGGGTCGCGCCGCTGCTGTACGTCTCGCGCGGGGCCTCCGACCCGGCCCGCGTGCGCTTCTTCTACGGCGCCACCCGCGCGCCCCTGCTGTGGGATTCCCCGGAGCTGGCCGCGCTCGATTCCGTGATCTGCACCGAGGACGGCTCCCGCGGGGAGCGCGGCACGGTGCTCGACGCGGTGCGCCGCGCTCTCGATGCGATCCCTGCCGGCGCGGGCCCCGCGCCGACGCTGTTCGCGTGCGGCCCCATGGGGCTGCTGGCCGCCACCGCCGCGCTGGCGCGCGAGCGGGCGCTCGAAGCGTACGTGTCGGTGGAAGCGCCCATGCCCTGCGGCGTGGGCGTGTGCCGCGGCTGCGCCGTGCCGGTGGCGCACGCGGATCCAGGGGGATCGCCCGTGCCCGCGGGCGAGCCCCCCGCGCCGACTTTCGCCATGGCCTGCGAGGACGGGCCGGCGTTCGACGCCCGGCGGATCGACTGGGAGAGGGAGGCGGCATGCCGGACGTAAGAGGGCAGGACGCGGGGGGCGCGGGCGCGGGCGGGTGCGGCCCGGATGCGCCCGGCGCGCTGGCCGTGAAGCTGGGCCCGTTCACGCTGCGCACGCCGGTGCTGCTGGCGTCCGGCTGTTGCGGCTACGGCCCGGAACTGGCCGGGGCGCTGCCCATGGAGGAGATCGGCGGGTTCGTCACCAAGACGGTCACGCTGCAGCCCCGCCCTGGCAACCCCGCCCCGCGCGTGGCGGAGACGGCATCGGGGATGCTCAATTCCATCGGGCTCGAGAACGTGGGGCTGGACCGCTTCGTGGGGGAGAAGCTGCCCCTGCTTCGCGCCCTGCCGCCGCTGCGGCTGGTCAGCCTGGGCGGCTACTCCCCGGGCGACTACGCGACCCAGGCGGAGCGGCTCGAAGGGCACGACGGTTTCGAGGGTTTCGAGCTCAACCTGTCGTGCCCCAACGTGGCCCGCGGCGGCCTGGACCTGGGCACCGACCCGGCGCAGGTGGCCGGGGTGGTGCGCGGGGTGCGCGCGCGCACCGGGCGGTTCCTGGTCGCCAAGCTCACGCCCAACACGCACGACATCGTGGCCCTGGGCCGGGCGGCGCAGGACGCCGGCGCCGACGCCGTGTCGGCCATCAACACGCTGGTGGGCGCCGATGTGCACTGGAAGTCGCGCACCGCGCTGCCCTCGCCGGGCGCGGGCGGGCTCTCCGGGCCCGCGGTGCGGCCGGTGGCGATGGCGATGGTGCGGCGCCTGGCGGGGGCTCTTCGAATCCCGGTGATCGGCATCGGCGGCATCATGGAGGCGCGCGACGTGCTGGGCTTCCTGCTGGCCGGCGCCGCGGCGGTGCAGGTGGGCACGGCGCTGTTCCTGGACCCGTCCGGCGCGGGCGTGCGGGCCGCCGCGCTGCGGCGCGCGCTCGCGGAAATCGGCGCGTCGAGCTGCCGCGACCTTGTCGGCGCGCTCGGACAGCGCGCCACGCTGAAGTGAACTGTCCCGAACCCGCGCGGCGCGCCACGTTCGCAGGTTTCGTTCGGAGGCTCCCGTGACCACCATCCGCACCCGGCCCGCGCGCCCGCCCGGCGGCGTGCGCGCCTTCCTGGCGCTCGACTTTCCCACCTCGCGCGAGGCCCTGGCGCAGCTGCGCCGGCTGGGGGGGGCGCGCTGCGGCGTGAAGGTGGGCCTGGAATTGTTCACCGCCGCCGGCCCGCCGCTGGTGCGGCGGCTGAAGGCCGACGGCGTGTTCCTGGACCTGAAGGTTCATGACATCCCGCACACCATGGAGGGCGCGGCGCGCTCCGCCGCGGAGCTGGGGGCGGACCTGCTCACCGTGCACGCCACCGCGGGGCCCAGGGGCGTGGCCGCGGCCGTGGCGGGCGCGCGCGGCAGCGGCACGCAGATCCTGGCGGTGACGGTGCTCACCAGCGAGGGCGGCGACGTGGCGGGCCGCGTGCTCCGGCTCGCGCGCGAGTCCGCCGCGGCCGGCGCTCATGGCCTGGTGATGTCGGTGGAGGCAGCGCGCGCCGCGCGTCGCGCGGTGGGGCCGGGGCTGTTGCTGGTCACGCCGGGCATCCGTTTCGCCGACGGCGTCGCGCACGACCAGGCGCGCGTGGCGACTCCCGGGGTTGCGGGACGAGAAGGCGCGGACGCCATGGTCCTGGGCCGCGCGGTGTTCGGGGCGGCCGATCCCGCGGCCGCGCTCGCGAGGGCCCTGGCCCAGTTCCGTTCGGGGCGCCGCGGGCGAGTTTGAGACTCGTCGAGAGCGTTGCTTCAAGACATTATTTCACAACCAGTTACAAAGGTTGTGGATTCCCGCATTGAATTGCGGCCGGATCCATGATAATCTTGTTAGCACTGAAATGAATCGGAGCGCCCTGGCCCGGAATTTCGCCGCAGCCGGCGGGGGCACGTACCAAGGGCGTATCTCGCCTCCCGGATGGAAAGGAGCACCTGATTCCATGCGTCGCTACTCCTTCGGCATCTTGCTCTGCACCGGCCTGCTGTGCGCGCTGGCCGCGGTGGCCTCGGCGCTCCCGGCGCCGGCCTTCACGGCGACCTACTGGTGGAAGGCGGACGGCTCCACCCAGATCAACGGGGAGCGCCCCCGCGACGCCATCGTGTCCGTGGACCAGGTGGACTTCTATCTCGAGGGGAATGGGCCCGCCGTCTACGGTGTCGCGGCTCCCGGCGACGTGACCCTGTTCATCTACCGGGTGACCAATCTCGGCTACATGCCCACCGAGGGCATGAACGGCCTCAGCGGCTTCGAGCTGCTGGACATCGGCCCGTTCCACTACAACTACGTCGGGGAACTCCCCGTGGACCCGGTCACCGGCAACCCGTGGCTGGCGATTTCCGGTCCGGCGAACGAGTTCGCGCCCGAGTGGGAAGCCACGTGGGGCCTTGAGCCCTTCACTCCGAACACCTACGGCCTGTACCCGGAGCTTCCCACGACCACCGTCGGCAACGGGGTCGCGCCGCTCAGCACCGCGTTCTTCGCCTACACCGTGGACGGTTTCGTCGGGATCGGCGAACGCATGGCCGACGTGCACAGCTGGGGCATCGACCCGGACCTGGAAATCGGTGTGCCGGTGGCATTCCACTACGGGCTGGTGAGCGCGCCGGTGATCCCGGAGCCCCGCACGCTGCTGCTGATGGGTGTCGGCATCGCCGGGCTGGTGATGCTGCGCCGCAGGGCCTAGCACCGTAGCTTCCGCTTCGCCGGAGGGCGCGTCCGAGCCTGGACGCGCCCTCTTCGCGTGCCCGGAGGCGGCGTTGACCTTGCGCCGGGATTGCCTTACCGTAAGCCGGTTATTCCGCTGGAAATGACTCGAGTCAAGGAGCTTGGATGCGCGTTCTGATCACCGGCGTCACGGGGTTCGTTGGCAGCCACCTGGTGGAGTACATCGCCCGGACCCAGCCCAAGGCCGAGGTCCACGGGATCCACCGCTGGCGGAGCCGGACCGAGAACATCGACCACATCACCACCGGGCTCACGTTGCACGACTGCGACATCCGGGATGCCACCTCGGTGCACGAGATCATCGCGGAGGTGAAGCCCGACCAGGTCTACCACCTGGCGGCCCAGAGCTACGTGCCGGCGTCGTGGCACCAGCCGGAGGAGACGCTCAGCACCAACGTGATCGGCCAGCTGCACCTGTTCGAGGCGATCCGCAGGCTGGGGCTGAAGACACGCGTGCTCGTCGCGGGATCCAGCGAGGAGTACGGGGACGTTCACGCCGACGAGGTGCCGATCCGGGAGACCAACCCGCTCCGGCCGCTCTCGCCCTACGCGGTGAGCAAGGTGGCCCAGGACATGCTCGGCTACCAGTACTTCCGCTCCTACGGGCTGGACGTGGTGCGCACGCGCGCCTTCAACCACGAGGGGCCGCGCCGCGGCTCCGTGTTCGTCACCTCGAACTTCTGCAAGCAGGTGGCGGAGATCGAGAAGGGCAGGCGCCCGCCGGTGCTGCACGTGGGCAACCTGGAGGCCAAGCGCGACTTCACCGACGTGCGCGACGTGGTGCGCGCCTACTGGCTGGCGCTGGAGAAGGGCAAGCCGGGCGAGGTGTACAACATCGGGTCGAATCGCTGCTGGGTGATCGGGGACATGCTCAAGATGATCCTGTCCATGACGGACAAGGTGATCGAGGTGAAGCCCGACCCGAAGCGCATGCGTCCTTCGGACGTGCCCATCCTGCTGTGCGACTACGACAAGTTCAAGCGCGAGACCGGCTGGGTCCCCGAGATCCCCTTCGAGCAGACCCTGCGCGACCTGCTGCAGTACTGGAGGGAAAGGTAGCCGCGTGCGAACCTGGGTGACGGGCGCGTCCGGCTTCGTGGCGCGCCACCTGATCCCGGCCCTGCGCGCGGACGGACACGACGTCGTCGGCTTCGGCCTCGAGCCGGCCGGCCCCGGGTGGCTCGACCCCTCCCGGTACGTGTCGCTCGACCTGGGAGACACCGCGCGCGTGACGGCCGCGGCCCGCGCGCACCCGCCGGGGGCGGTGCTGCACCTGGCGGGCCAGAGCTCGGCCGCCGCCTCCTTCCGCGACCCCGAGGGGACGTTCCGCAACAACCTGGGCTCCGCGCTGGGACTTCTCGAGGGCCTGCGCCAGGCGGGGGCGCGGCCGCGCACGCTGCTGGTCAGCAGCAGCGAGGTATACGGCCCGCAGGCCTCGGACCGGCCGGTGTCCGAGGACTCGCCGCCGGCGGTGGTGAGCCCCTACGGCGCGAGCAAGCTGGCCGCCGAGGCCGTGGGCGAAGCGTACCGGACCGCCTTCGGGATCCCGGTGGTGACGGTGCGCCCGTTCAGTCACACCGGTCCCGGCCAGGACGATCGGTTCGCGCTGAGCAGCTTCGCGCGCCAGATCGCCGCCGCGGAGCGTGAAGGCCGGCCCGGAACGCTGCAGGTGGGAAACCTCGACGTGGTGCGCGACTATCTCGATGTGCGCGACGTGGTGGAGGCCTACCGGGTGCTGCTGGAACGCCCGGAGCCCGGCTCGACGGTGAATATCGCCTCGGGCACCGGGCGCCGGATGCGCGACCTGCTGGACCACATGGTGGCGCACGCGCGCGTGCCGCTGGTGGTGCACACCGACCCCTCCCGGCTGCGCGCGCAGGACCTGAACTTCATGGTCGGGGACGCCGGCCGCCTGGCCCGGCTGGGCTGGGCCCCGAGGCACGACGTGACCGAGGCGCTGGACGGGCTGCTGGAGTGGTGGCGGAGGTAGGGCCGGCCGGCCCAACCGGCCGGCGAACGAATCGAGGAACGGAATGTCGAAGATCTGCGTGATCGGCACGGGCTACGTGGGACTGGTGACCGGGGCCTGCTTCGCCGATTTCGGGCACCAGGTGACCTGCGTGGACTCCAACCCGGAGCGGCTCGACCAGCTCCGCCGCCTGCACATGCCCTTCTACGAGCCGGGCATGGAGGAACTGGTGGCCAAGAACGTGCGCCAGGGCCGGCTGAGCTTCACCGGCGACCTGGGCCGCGCGGTGCGCGAGACCGACTTCGTGTTCATCGCGGTGGGCACGCCGCAGGGCCGCAGCGGGGCCACCGACCTGGGCTTCGTGTTCACCGTGGCGAAGCAGATCGCCCCGCACCTCACCGGCTACAAGGTGATCGTGCAGAAGAGCACCGTGCCCCCGGGCACCGGGCGGAAGCTCGCCGAGCTGGTGCGGCAGCACCTCAAGCGCGGCTCGAAGGCCCGCTTCGACGTGGTGAGCAATCCCGAGTTCCTGCGCGAGGGCGCGGCGGTGGACACCTTCATGCACACGGACCGCATCGTGATCGGCGCGGATTCGCAGAAGGCGCTCAAGGCCGTGGCCGGCCTGTACCGCCCGCTGTACCTGATCGAAACCCCGATGGTGCTCACCAACCTCGAGACCTCGGAGCTGATCAAGTATGCGGCCAACAACGCGCTGGCCACCAAGATCTCCTTCATCAACGAGATGTCCCGCGTGTGCGAGGCCATCGGGCCGCACGTGGACGTGAACGTGGTGGCCAAGGCGGTGGGCCTGGACAAGCGCATCGGCTCGAAGTTCCTGCACGCCGGCCCGGGCTTCGGCGGCTCGTGCTTCCCCAAGGACTGCGCCAGCCTGCTTCACTTCTCGAAGCAGTTCGGGGCCCCCACGCCCCTGACCGGCGCGGTGATGAAGGTGAACCGCGACCAGCGCCGCTTCGTGTACGACAAGATCCTCGCGGGCCTGGGCTCCCCGCGCGGCAAGACCGTGGCGCTGCTGGGCCTCGCCTTCAAGCCCAACACCGACGACCTGCGCGAGTCGGTGGGGATGGATTTCGGCCGCTGGCTGCTGCGCGCGGGCATCAAGGTGAAGGCCTATGACCCCATCGCGATGCCCGGGGCGCAGCAGGAGCTGCCCGGCCTGACGTACTGCCCGGATGCCTACACCGCCGCCCGCGGCGCGGACGTGCTGGTGGTGGTGACCGAGTGGAACCAGTTCCGGGAGCTGGACCTCGGGAAGCTCAAGCGGATCATGCGGCGTCCCGCGATCGTGGACTGCCGCAACATCTACGACCCGCGCACGGTCCGGGAGATCGGGTTCCGGTACCAGGGCGTGGGCCGGGGAGAGGCGTAGATGATCGAGGGCGTGAAGATCAAGAAGCTGAAGGTGATCCCGGACGAGCGCGGCTTCCTGATGGAGATGCTCCGGGACGACGACGAGTTCTTCCAGAAGTTCGGCCAGGTGTACCTCACCGTGGCCTATCCCGGCGTGGTCAAAGGCTGGCACTACCACAGGAAGCAGACCGATCACTTCACCTGCGTGAAGGGCATGATGAAGGTGGTGCTCTACGACGGGCGCGAGGGCTCCAAGACCCGCGGCGAGGTGAACGAGTTCTTCCTGGGCGAGCAGAACCCCATCCTGCTGGTGATCCCAAACTTGGTGTTGCACGGCATGAAGGGGATCGGCACCGAGCCGGCGTACCTGGTCAACGTGCCCACCGAGCACTACGTCTACGCGGAGCCCGACGAGTTTCGCGTGCATCCGCACGACAACGACATCCCGTACAAGTGGGAGCGCCACGATGGCTAGGCTGGACCTGGGCTCCGCGCGCCTGGTGGTGACCGGCGGCGCGGGCTTCATCGGCAGCCACTTCGTGAAGATGGCGCTGGCGCGCCACCCCGGGATCCGGATCACGGTGCTGGACAAGCTCACCTACGCGGGCAACCTGGCCAACCTGGCCGGGGTGGAGAGCGATCCCCGCTACGCCTTCGTGAAGGGCGACATCTGCGACCCTAGGGTGGTGGACGGGCTGCTGGCGCAGCACGACGCGGTGGCCAACTTCGCCGCCGAGAGCTTCGTGGACAAGAGCATCGACGACCCCGGCCAGTTCGTGCTTACCGACATGTACGGCACCTACGTGCTGCTGGAGGCCGCCCGCCGGCACGGCCTGAAGCGCTTCCTGCAGGTGTCCACCGACGAGGTGTACGGCGAGGTGCTGGAGGGCGAGGCCCCGGAAGAGGCGCCGCTCATGCCGCGCAACCCGTACGCCGCCAGCAAGGCCGGCGCCGACCGCCTGGCGTTCTCCTACTTCGCCACCTACGACACCCCGGTGGTGGTGACCCGCGCCAGCAACAACTACGGCTCGCACCAGTACCCGGAGAAGCTGATCCCGCTGTTCGTCACCAACGCGCTCGAGGACCAGCCGCTGCCGGTATACGGGAGCGGGAGAAACACCCGCGACTGGATGCACGTCGAGGACCACTGCGAGGCGCTGCTTTCCGTGCTGGGCGGGGACGACGTGGAGGGCGAGACGTTCAACGTGGGCGCCGGGAACGAGTACGACGTGCTGGGCATCACCGCGCGCATCCTCGAGGTCCTGGGCAAGCCCGCGGACCTGGTGCGCCACGTGAAGGACCGCCCCGGCCACGACCGCCGCTACGCGGTGGACACCGGAAAGATCCGCGCGCGGTTCGGCTGGAAGCCGAAGCGCAGCTTCGAGCAGGGGCTGGCCGAGACGGTGTGCTGGTACAGGGAGCACCCGGAGTGGTGGGGGCCCATCAAGTCCGGCGAGTTCAAACGCGAGTACCTGGCCCGCTACGGGGTGCTGAAGTAGTGTCCGCCTCCTCGGCCACCGGAGAGATCCTCCTCGTCGCGGGCGCGCGGCCCAATTTCATGAAGGTCGCCCCGCTGATGCACGCCCTGCAGCGCCGCGGCCGCCTGCCCGCCGCGCTGGTGCACACCGGCCAGCACTACGATCCCATGATGTCCGAGGTGTTCTTCCAGGAGCTGGGCCTGCCGCGGCCCGACGTGTTCCTGGGCGTGGGCTCCGACACCCACGCCCGCCAGACCGCCCGGATCATGACCGAGTTCGAGACGGTGGTGCTGGAACGCCGGCCGCGCGCCGTGCTGGTGGTGGGGGACGTGAACTCCACCGTCGCCTGCGCGCTGGTGTGCTCCAAGCTGGGGGTGCGCGTGGGGCACGTGGAGGCCGGGCTGCGCAGCGGCGACCGGGGCATGCCCGAGGAGATCAACCGCCTGCTGACCGACCAGCTCTCCGACTGGCTGTTCACCAGTTGCGAGGACGCCGGGCCCAACCTGCTGCGCGAGGGCGTGGACCCCAGGCGGATCCACTTCGTGGGCAACGTCATGATCGACACCCTCAAGGAGCACCTCGCCCCCGCGGACCAGTCCACGGTCCTGCCGCGCCTCGGCCTCAAGAAGCGCGGCTACGCGGTGCTCACGCTGCACCGCCCCTCCAACGTGGACGACGAAGGGGTGCTGGTGCCGCTGCTGGAGCTGCTGAGCGCGCTCTCCAAGGACATGCCCATCCTGTTCCCGACGCACCCGCGCACGCTGGCACGGCTCAAGGACCGCTGGGCCCCTCCCGAAGGCTCCGGCCTGCGTTTCCTGGATCCGCTTGGCTACCTGGATTTCCTCAAGCTGGTCAAGGACGCGCGCGTCGCCCTGACGGATTCGGGCGGCATCCAGGAGGAGACCACCGTGCTGGGCGTTCCGTGCGTGACGCTGCGGGAGAACACCGAGCGGCCCGTGACCGTGACCGAGGGCACCAACGTGCTGGTGGGCACCGACCCGGCGAAGCTGCGCGAGGAGTGGAAGAAGGTGCTGACCGGGCGCACCAAGCCGGGCCGCATCCCCAAGCTGTGGGACGGCCGGGCCTCGGACCGGATCGCGGAGCTGCTCGAGCGGCTGGTGTGAGGCGCAGCCTAAGCTACATGGCCTCAAGAGATTACGCCCTCGAACGAATTGCGCCCGGAGGCCCGAGGTGGTAGAATCACACTTTCGTGCCGGGGCAGTTGCGCCGCGGCCCCTTCGCCGGAGGCTGTCCATCCCGATGCGCCACCTCGCCCGCTGCCTGGTCCTCATCTCCCTCGTCCCGTGCCTGCCCCGGACCGCGCTCGCGGCGGATCTCCCACAGCTGCCCGCGGGCATGGCGCTCGAGCGGGGCGTGGACCGTTCCGCCCCCGCCCCGGTGCCGATGGACGGCGCGGTGGACCCCGCCGCCTACCGGCTGGGCCCCGGCGACGTGCTCACGCTCAGCGCGGGCGGCATGTCCGAGTGGACCCACACGCTTACGGTGAGCCCCGAGGGAACCCTTCGCGTCCCCAACCTGGGGGTGGTCAGGGTGGCCGGGTCTTCCCTGGCCCAGGTGCGGGCGGAGCTGTCGAGCCGGCTGAAGCCCTACTTCAACCGTGCGCCAGTGGACGTGATGCTCACCCGGCCGCGCAGCTTCAAGGTGGTGGTCGCCGGCGACGTGGTCCGGCCGGGCCCGGTGACGCTGGCCGGCCCCTCCCGCGCCTGGGACGCGCTTACGCTGGCGGGCGGCTACCCGGGCAGCCTGCGCCGCGGGTTGACCCTGCGCCGCGCGGGCCGGGAATCCGCGCTGGACCTGATGGCGTTCCAGCGACTCGGAGACCTGTCCCAGAATCCCTATCTCGAGGACGGCGACGTGCTGGTGGCCGAGCCGGTCCGCTCCGTGGTGTACCTGGGCGGCGGCATCGCGCTGCCCGGGGCCTACGAGCTGCGCCCGGACGACCTGCTGGGGAGGCTGGTGCAGCTGGCCGGCGGCTACGTGCCGGCCGCGGACACCACCCGGGCGCGCATCCTGCGCTTCCGGGACGCCTTCAACTCGGAGACCCTCAGCGTGGGCGGCGCGTCGGCACCGCTCCTGAGCCGCGTTCCCCTCAAGGACGGGGACCGCGTCTTCGTGGACGTGCGGGCCCACTACCACGAGGCCGCCACGGTGGACGTCCTGGGGGCGGTGCTGCGCCCGGGCGGTTACCCCATCGAGGATGGCAGGACGCGATTCTCCGAGATCCTGGCGCAGGCGGGCGGGCTCGGCCGGGATGCCGATTCCCAGCGCGTGAACATCCTGCGGCCCACCGAGAACCCGCCCCCGGACACGGCCTACGTCAGCTGGCTCCTGCGCGGCCAGGACCTCAAGGGCTTCGAGCGTGAGTACACCAAGATGCGCGCCCGTGCGCGCGCGCAGATCTCGCTCGACCTGCGCGCCGCCCTGGCCGCGCCCGGGTCGGCGGCCGACCCCGCCCTGCGCCAGGGCGACATCGTGTCCGTGCCCCAGCGGGCCACCTCGGTCCTGGTGCAGGGGGAGGTGGTCCGGCCCGGCCTGGTGCACTACCTGGCAGGTTCGGACCTCCGCAGCTACGTGGAGTCCGCCGGGGGCTTCACCGAGTCCGCCGACCGCGGCCGCGTGTGGGTGACGCTGGGCGCGACGCAACAGATGGTGCCCGCGGACAACGTGTCGAGTCTCAAGCCGGGCGACGTGGTGTGGGTGCCCGCGAAGGACCGCACCAGCTTCTGGTCCGCGGGCAAGGACCTGATCACGGTGATGGCGCAACTGGCGACCATCCTGCTCGTGATCCGCGAGGCCACGCGCGGCACTTCCACCTCGACGACGCCATGACCAACGGCCCTGCGGGAGGCAGCCTGTTCCCATCCGACTGGTGGCCGCTGCTGGTGACCGCGGTGCGCCGGCAGTTCCGTCCCTGGCTGGTCAACTGGCTGGTGGTGGTCGCCGCCGCCGCCGTGGTCAGCCTGCTCATGCCCAAGTGGTACCGCGCCACGGCCACGCTGCTGCCCCCCACGGGGGAGTCCGACCTGGCCATGAGCTTCACCAACCTGCTTCGCACCGGGGACCTGGCTGCGGGCCGGATGCCCCGCACCAGCAGCCCCGAGGACATCTTCAGCGCCATCTTCAGCAGCCGCACCCTGGCGCACGCGGCGGTGGCGCGCTTCGACCTGGTGCGCGCGTACAAGGTGAAGCGCGAGAGCCAGGCGATGGAGAGGTTCAAGGACCACCTCTCCGTGGGGACCACCAAGGAGGGCGTGGTGTTCGTCTCGGTGGAGGACCGCTCGCCGAAGCGCGCCGCCGAGATCACCAACTTCATGGTCGAGGAGCTGGACCGCTTCAACCGCGAGATCCGCATGACCGCGGGCAAGAGCACGCGCCTGTTCATCGAGCGCCGGCTGGAGCAGACCACCTTCGAGCTGCGGCAGGCGGAGGACTCGCTGCGCGGCTACGTGATGCGTCACGGCCCGGCGCTGGCCAACTCGCAGGCCCTGGCCACCGGGGCCTCGGTCATGGCCCAGCGCATCGCCCTGCAGGTGCGTCTCGAGACCCTGCTGCAGACCCAGGCCGAGGGCAGCGAGGAAGTTCGCCGCGCCCGGGCCGAGCTGGCGGCCCTCGACCGCGAGCTCAAGCTGCTGCCGCAGACCGGCACCGTGGTGGAGCGGCTGCTGCGTTCGGTGAAGATCCAGGACCAGGTGTTCGCGCTCCTCACCGCCCAGTACGAGGAGGCCAAGGTGCGCGAGCACAAGGACACCCCGACGGTGCAGGTGCTGGATCGCGCCGAAGCCCCCGACAAGAAGAGCCGCCCGCGCCGCAGCCTGATCGTCGCCACCGCCGCGGTGCTGGGGCTGCTCGAGAGCACGCTGTGGGCGCTGTACCGGGACCGTCGCGTCTCGCGTCCCGCCCCCGACCGGGCCTAGGGCCGGGGCCTCCGGCCCGCCCGCATTCCCCATGAGCCTCACCGCGCAGCACCGCGAAGCGCCGGGTCCCGGGACCCTGTGGGCCGCCGCCCTGGGCGGCGCCGCCACGGTGGCCCTGGCCCTGGCCACTCCCATCGGTCCCCTCGCCGCGCTGGGCGCGGCGATCCTGGTGCTCTCGGCCCTGCGCCCCTGGTGGGGGGTGCTTACCTGCGTGGCGGTCTCCCTGGCCATGCACGCCGACGCCATGATGGCGTACCGGCTCACGGCGCTGGGATTCTCCATCTATCCACCGGACGCGGTCGGCCTGGCCACCGCCCTCGGACTCGGCCTGTCCCGTGTGCTCGGCGTGTCGTGGGGGGGGGCGGCGCGACTCTCCCGCCCGCTGCTGCTGTGGCTGGTCTACTGCTACCTGATGTGCGGCTTCGCGCTCCTCCGCGGGCTCGAACCGCGCGAGGTGCTGGCGGACTGGCGCCCCTTCGGCCACTACGCGGTGGCGCTGGTGATTCCCGCCATGCTGGTCTCGCCGGCACGGATGCGCTCGCTCATCTGGACGCTGCTCGTGAGCAGCGCCTTCGGTTCGGCCTACGGGATCTTCCACTCGCTGCACAACGAGCAGGCCAAGTTCTACGAGATCAACCTGGGCTTCGCCCGCCTTACCGGCGGCAGCGAGGGGGTGTACGCGCCCATGGTGTGCTTCGGGGTGGCGGTGTTGACGCTGAGCCGCTCGCGGAGCCTGCGGGCCTTCGCGGCCGCGCAGCTGGTGCTTTCGGGCACCGCCACGGTGCTCACCTACTCGAGGGGTGCGTGGCTCGGCACGCTGGCGGGCCTGCTGGTCCTGGGCCTGGTGGTCATGGGCCGCCGGCCCGGCCGCCTCCTCCCGGTGGCTTTCTGGGTGGGAGTGGCCTCGGTGCTGGTGGTAAAGGTGCTCGAGTGGCAGGGGGTGCCGGTGGTGCAGGGCATCGTGGCGCGCGGCAAGGAGACCGGGGGCACCCGGGACATCGCCCTGCTGCACCGCTTCGTGGAATACCAGACCGTGTGGAGGGCGTTCCTTTCCAACCCGGTCCTGGGTGCCGGCCCGGGCACGTTGTTCCACTACTTCATGCCCGGGATGGGCTGGGTGAGCTCCTCCTACACCCACAACTCGTTCTTCTACATCGCGGCCAAGTGGGGACTGCTGGGCCTGGGGCTGTACCTCAACTTCTTCGTGCGCTTCCTCTGGCGCGCCGCCCGGGCGGTGCGCGCCGAGCGGTTGGACGACCGCACCGTCCTGCTCGCCGGACTTCTGGCCACCGTGGTGGCGCTCACCGGCAAGTCGCTCAGCAGCTGGTTCCTGAACATCTTCCACGTGAGCCTGTGGCTGGGCGTCATGCTGGGCACGCTGGACGCGCTCGCGCGTCCCGAGCCGGAGTTGCCCCGGGAGATCCGGTGAGCGGCGCGCCGCGCGTGCTCCGGAGCCTGGGCCAGCTGGTGGCCTCCGAGCTGGCGATCAAGGTCTTCTCGCTCGCCTTCTTCATGCTCCTGGCGCGCCGTGCCGGGGCCGAGGGGCTGGGCAGCTGGACGTACGCGTTCACCTTCGTCAGCCTGTTCCTGTACCTGTTCAACTTCGCGCTGGGCACGCTCTACACGCGCGAGGCCGCCGCGCGGCCGGGCGCGGCCCAGGAACTGCTCGACCGCTACCTGCCGCTGCGCCTGGCGCTGCTGGGTGCCGGGATCGCCCTGCTCGTGCCCGCCGCCTGTCTCCTGCACCGCCAGGCTTCCCCGTGGCTGGTGCTCGTCTTCGGAGCCTCGCTGGCGATGGGAATGCTGGGCGAGCTGTTCCGCGCGGTGTTCCGCGCGCGGCAGCGCATGGGCTACGAGGCCGGGCTCAACTTCCTGGAGCGGGCGGGCTCGGCCCTGCTCGGCGCCGGCGCGCTGCTGCTGGGTTTCCGGCTCGTCGGCGTGGCCGCCGCCTGGTCGGTGGGGGCGCTGGCCGCGGCGCTGGCGGCCGTGGCCCTGGCGCGCCGGGCCGGGATCCGCTGGCCGCAGAGGTTCGAGCTGCGCGATTCCTCTGCGGTGCTCCGGCAGGCCCTGCCGCTGGTGCTCCTGGGGGTCTTCGGGAGCATCTACTTCCGCCAGGACGTGCTCCTGCTGCGCTGGCTGCGCACCGAGCGCGAGGTGGGACTGTACGGCGCCGCGTACCGGCTCTTCGAGATGTTCGTGTTCCTCCCCGGGAGCCTCTCGCTGGCCTACCTGCCGGCCGCGGCCGCCGCGCGCAGCGAGTCCCTCGAGAGCCTCAGGAAGCTCTTCCGTCGCGCCATGGCGCTCTCCTTCTCGCTCGGCTGCCCGCTGGCGCTGATGGCCGCGTTTCGGACGGACGAAGCGGTGCGGCTGCTGTTCGGGGCCGGCTTCGCGGAGTCGGTCCCGGCGGCGCAGGTGCTGGTGTGGACCCTGCCGCTCTACTTCGCCAACACCGTGGTGCGCAGCACGCTGATCGTGGGCCGGCCGCGCCTGCCGGCGGTGGCCGTGGCCGCGGCGATCGTGGCCAACGCCGCGCTCAACCTGGCCTGGATTCCGCGCATGGGCATCACGGGGGCCGCCTGGGCCACGCTGCTCACCGAGGTGTTCCTGTTCCTCCTGCAGGGGGTGTTCGTGTTGCGTGACCTGCGGGTGGCCGACCTGGTGGCCCCGCTGGGGCCGCCGGTCCTCGCCTGCGCCGGGCTGGCCGGGGTGCTCTGGTTCGGGCGGGGCCTGTCGCTGTGGCCCGCGCTTGCCGTCGGCGCGGTGGCCTACGCGGTGCTGGGCACGGCGCTGCGTCTGTGGACGCCGGAGGAGTGGCGCGCGCTGCTGCCGGGGGGCCTGCGGCCGGAGAGCCTGCCCGTCGCGCCGGGGACGCAGGGAGGGGGCATGGGCCGGTGAGCGCCACGCTGCGCGTCCTGATGATCGCCTACTACTTCCCGCCCTGCGGCGGCCCTTCGGCGCTCCGAGCGGTGCGCTGGGTGCGTCACCTGCCGGACTTCGGGGTACAACTCACGGTGATCGCGCCCGAGGCGGGGGTGTTTCCGATGGTGGACGAGTCGCTCGCGGGCCTGGTCCCCGACTCGGTGGAGGTGCGCCGGGTCCGGGCCTTCCTGCCCTCGGCGCACCCGGCGCTGCGGAGCGTGCGAGGCGGCTCCTACTCCTCGTCCCCCGGGGTGTCCCACTCCAGTCCGCTCCGTCGCGGTCTCCGCTGGCTGCGCGACACCCTGTTCGTCCCCGACGAATACGTGGGTTTCTCCCGGGCCGCCGCCGCCGAGGGGCTGCGGCTGCACCGCGCCCGGGCCTTCGACGGGCTCTTCACCCTGTCGCAGCCGCACAGCGTGCACCTGGCGGGCCGGAGGCTGCGCCGCAGCACGGGCCTGCCGTGGGCGGCCCAGTTCGGGGACCCGTGGATGGACAACTGGTTCCCGCCGCCGTCCGCGTTCACCCGGCGGCTGCTGGAGCCGCGAATGGAACGCTCGGTCCTTCGCGAGTGCGACCTCGTGCTGGGAACCACCGACCGCCTCCGCGACCGCTGGCGGGAGCGGTTCCCGGAACTTCCCGCGGAGCGCTTCCGCTCGCTGCCCGCGGGTTACGACGAGCTGGACTTCGCAGGCCTGGGGCCCGAGGTCTTCGATCGCTGGACCCTGGTGCACATCGGCAACCTGTACCGCGACCGCTCCGCCGGGCCGTTCCTCGACGGCCTGGGCGCCTACCTGGAATCGAACCCCGGGCAGCGGGAAGGCATGCGGGTGGTGTTCGCGGGCGCAAAGGACGAGGAGAACCGGGAACAGTTCGACGCCGCGGTGCGTCGCCATGGACTCGAGGGAATCGTCGTGGACCGCGGCTTCACACCGCACCGGGAGGCGCTGCGGATGATGCTGGGGGCGGACGCCTTGCTGTACCTGGGGGGCGAGCCGCCCGAGGGCGACATCAACGTGGCCTGCAAGGTGTTCGAGTACCTGCGTGCCGCCCGGCCGGTGCTGGCGGTGGCGCGCGAGGTGGAGGCCACGCGTATCCTCGGGCGCGCACCGTTCTTCGTCCGCGCGGACCGGGGCGACGTCGCGGGTGTGTGCCGGGCCCTGGAGCGGCTGCGGGCGCTGCCCGCGGCCCTGCCGGCGCCCGAAGCCCCCCGGGACTGCGAGGCTTCCGTGCTGGCACGCACCCTGGCGGACTGGTTTCACGAGGCGGTGGCCGCGCGTGCCGCGGGGCGCGGGCAGGGGGGAGCATGAGCCGCATCCGGCTGGGCGTGGTGATGGTCAACGCCAACATCGGCGGCACCGAGCTTTCCCTGCTGCGGCTGTTGCGCCGCTACCCGCGGCCGGAGTTCGAGCCGCACCTGTGCGTGCTCTCGGGGCGTGGCCCGCTGATCGCGGACTTCGAGGCCGCGGGAGTGCCGGTGACGGCCCTGGGAGCAGCCGGCCCCATGGACCTGCCGCGGCTGCTCGGGCTGCGCGACTGGATCCGGGCCACCAATCCGGACATCCTGCACGGGTACCTGTACGCCGCGAATCTCCTGGTGCGCATGTTCGGCCGGGAGGGCGCGCCGGGCGGCACGCCGGGGGTCCCCGGTTTCCACAGAGGCATCCGCAGGCGCATCGTGATCTCCATCCACGGCATCGACCGCTGGCGCGCGTCCGTGCACAACCTGATCGAGAGCACGCAGTGGGCGAAGGCCGACGCCGTGGTCACCGGCTCGGAGGCCGCGCGCCAGGCGACCTGGGAGCGTTTTGGCCGCTCCGTCCCCGTCCACCTGGTGCGCAACAGCATCGAGCCGCTGGTGTGCCCGCCGCGCGACGTGGCCCGCGCCCGACTGGGCCTGGGCGAGGAGCCGGTGGTGCTGTGCGTGGCCAACCTGATCGTCTACAAGCAGCACCGCGAGCTGATCCACGCGTTCCAGCAGGTGGCGCTGGGCGTGCCCGGGGCGCGGCTGCTGCTGGCGGGCCAGGGCCCCATGCTGGAGCCCTGCCGGCGCCTGGCCGCACGGCTGGGGATCGCGGCCTCGGTGGACTTCCTGGGCTCGCGGCGGGATATCGCCGACCTGTACGCGGCCTGCGACGTGGTGGCGCTGGCGTCGAGCGAGGAGAGCACGCCCAACACCCTGTACGAGGCCGCGTTCGCGGCGCGCCCGGTGGTGGCCACCGCGGTGGGAGGCGTGCCCGAGCTGGTGGTGGACGGCGAGACCGGCGTGCTGGTGCCGGTGTTCGAGGCGCGCCCCATGGCCGACGCTCTCATCGCCCTGCTGTGGGACGCGGAGCGTCGCGCGCGCATGGGTGCGGCGGCCGCGGCGCACGCGCAGAGGCATTTCCGCCTGGAGCGCGAGGTGGAGGAGATGGTCACGTTCTACCGCACGCTCATGGCGGCGGCCCGCTGATGTGCGGCATCGCCGGCATCTACCGTCGAGGCGGCGCGCCGGACGAGCGCGCGCTGCGGTCGATGCTCGCGCGGCTGCACCACCGCGGGCCCGACGACGAAGGGATCTTCCGGGGGCCGGGGGTGCTGCTGGGAGCGCGCCGGCTTTCCATCATCGACATCGAGGGCGGTCACCAGCCCATGGCTGCGGGCGAGAGTGTGACCGTGTGCCAGAACGGGGAAATCTACAACTTCCTGGAGCTCCGCGCCGAACTGGAGCGTGCCGGCGAGGTGTTCCGCACCCGCTCGGACACCGAGGTGATCGGGCGGCTGTACCGCCGCGAGGGCGTGGCGGGCCTCGCGCGCCTGGAGGGCATGTTCGCCGCGGCCCTCTTCGACGGACGCACCGGGGAGCTGGTGCTGGCGCGGGACCGCTCGGGCATCAAGCCGCTGTACCTGGTGTCGGGCGCGGACGGCGTGGCCTTCGCCTCCGAGCTTTCCGCGCTGGTGGCGGCGGGTCTGCTGGCGTGGGAGCCCGATCCGGAGGCCCTCCGGCGCTTCGCTCTGTTCGGCTTTGTGACCGGTGCCGGCAGCGCGCTGCGCGGCGCGGTGCGGCTGGAACCGGGCACCGCGTGCGTCTTCGGCGCCGGGGGCCGGCGCCAGGTGCGCTTCGCGCGGGCCTATTCCCCGTTCGAAGCGTCCCGGCCGGGCGCGGGCGCCGGCCCGCCCGGTGACCCGGGGCGCGCCGGTTCCGTGCGCACCGGTTCGGGGCACACCGACTCCGGCGATCTCGAGCGTGAACTTCCCACCCGGCTGCGGGCCGCGGTGGAGCGCCACCTGCGCAGCGACGTGCCGGTGGGGCTGTTCCTGTCCGGGGGCCTGGACTCCGGCGCGCTGGCGGCCACGCTGCACGAATTGGGCGTGCGGGCCCACGCATTCACCGTGGGGCCCCCCGGGGGCGGGCACCTCGACGAGCGGCCCCAGGCGGCGCGCCTGGCGGCAGGCTTCGGCATGCAGCACCACGACGCCGCCCTGGAAGCGCCCGACGAGGCCGCCATGCGCGAGCTGGCACGGGCCTTCGACGAGCCGTTCGCCGATTCGTCCGCGTACGCCACGCTGCAGGTGGCGCGACTGGCCCGGGAGCATGTGAAGGTCGCGCTCTCCGGCACGGGCGGCGACGAGACGCTTTCTGGTTACGAGCGCTACGCCCTGCCCGGGCTGCTGCGCGCCGTGCGCTTCCTGCCCCGCGGCGCCGCGGCGCTGCTGGCCCGGGGCGTGGGCGGCCTGAAGCCGTCCCGGCGCAGCGCGGCCGGCGAGAAGCTGGTCCGGTTGGGCAAACTGCTCTCGGCTCGCGCGGTATCCGATCCGCCCGCGGCTTACCTCGGAGCCACCGCCGTGGCCCCGGGCGCATGGACGCCCCTGTTCCATGGGCAGGAATCCGAGGCCGTCGCCATCGGCGAGACCCTGCTCCGCGCCGCAGGGCTGGAAGACCGCCCCTTCGACCTTGCGTTCGGCCCTGCGTGCGATCACCGCCTGTACCTGCCCGACGACCTGCTGGTCAAGGAAGACCGCGCCACCATGGCGGTCTCGCTGGAGTCGCGGGTGCCGTTCCTGGACGTGGTGTGGCTGGCCTGGACGGAGGCCATGGGCGAGCGCGTGAAGCGCGCGGGAGGCACGCCCAAGGCCCTGATGCGCCGCGCCATGCGCGGGCGCCTGCCAGACGAGGCGCTGGCCCGCCCGAAGCACGGCTTCGCCATGCCGGTCTCGGAGTGGCTGCGCGCGCCCGCGATGCGGTGGGTGGGGCCGCTGCTGCGCGGGGCCGACGGCTCGCTGGGCACCGACTCCGCCGCGGCCGCCCGGATGTTCGAGGCGCACGTGGCCGGCAGCACCGACGCCGGCGGGGAGATCTGGGCGCTCGCGATGCTGGAGCTGTGGAGCCAGGAACACCGCGGCGCCGCAGGCGGAACCGGGGGAGACGCATGAGCGAACCGCCGGTGAAGGTGATGCGCATCATCAGCCGCATGAACGTCGGCGGCCCTTCCATCCACGTGTGCCTGCTCACCGCGGGCCTGCGCGAGCACGGCTTCGAGACGGTGCTGGTCAAGGGCTCGGTCACCGGCGACGAGGTCGAGATGACCGACATCGAGACCCACTATGGCGTGCACCCCATCCTGGTCCCGGCGCTGCACCGGAAAATGGGGTCGTGGAACGACGTCCGCGCCCTCTCCGCGCTGGTGGCCCTGATGCGCCGGGAGCGCCCGCGGATCGTGCACACGCACACCAGCAAGGCGGGCGTGCTGGGAAGGCTGGCCGCGTGGATGTGCGGCGTGCCGATCACGGTGCACACATTTCACGGCCACCTGCTCCACGGCTACTTCCACCCGATGGTCACCCGCTTCATCGTGATGCTGGAGCGGGCCCTGGGACGGCACACCACCCGCATGATCGCGGTGAGCCGGGCCACCCGCGACGACATGGTGCATGAGCGGATCGTGGCCTCGGAGAAGCTGGTGCATATCCCGCTGGGCCTGCCGATTGATCCGCTGTTTGACGTGCCCCGCAAGCGGGGGGAATTCCGGGCGCAGCTGGGGGTGCCGGTGGAGGTGCCGCTGGTGGGCATCGTGGCCCGGCTGGCCGAGATCAAGCGCCACGAGGTGTTCCTGGAAGCCGCGGCCCGGGTGCGCCGGGAAATGCCGGAAGCGCATTTCGCGCTGGTGGGTGGAGGCGAATGCGAAGCCGCACTTCGCCGCCGTGCCGCCCGGCCCGACCTATCCGGCGCGGTGCACTTCACCGGCTTCCGCCGCGACCTTGGCGCGATCCTCTCCGACCTCGACGCGTCCGCGCTCAGTTCGCGCAACGAAGGACTTCCGGTGGCGGTCATCGAAGCCATGGCCGCCGGCGTGCCGGTGGTGGCCACGGACGTGGGGGGAGTCCGGGAGCTGCTGGGCGAGGAGGAGGCGGGGCTGGTGGTCCCGCCGGAGGACCCCGAGGCGTTCGCCGCCGCCCTGCTGCGCCTGCTGCGCGACCCGGTCCTGGCGGGCCGCCTCGGCAGACGGGGCCGCGAGCGCGCCACGCGCTACCGCGAGCCCGAACTGCTTCGGGCCATCGCCGCGCTCTACCGGGAGCTGCTCGGGGCCTGATCCGACCGGCCCCCGTATCCTCCGGCATGACTGGCCCTTGACAGGGGTTTTGGCCCCCCGCTATGGTACCGTGGTCATGCCACGGACGCGCATTCTGGTCACGGGAGGAGCGGGTTTCATCGGATCCCACCTGGTCGAGGCCCTTCTCTCGAGGGGCGACGAGGTGTGGGCGCTGGATGATCTCTCCACCGGCCGCCGCTCCAACTTCGCCACCTACGTCTCCCACCCGCAGTTCCATTTCATCGAAGGAAACGTGACCGATCCGCTCACGGTGGCCCCGCTCGTGGAGCGGGCCGACCAGGTGTTCCACCTGGCCGCGGCGGTGGGGGTGAAGTACGTGGTGGAGCGCCCGCTGCAGTCGCTGCTCACCAACATCCGCGGCGCGGAAGTGGTGCTCGAGGCGGCGGCCCGGACCGGCGTCCGGGTGTTCCTGTTCTCCAGTTCGGAGGTGTACGGCAAGGGCAGCGGCGAGCCGCTCAAGGAGACCGACGACCAGGTGCTGGGGCCCACGTCGGTGTCGCGCTGGAGCTACGCCACCGGCAAGGCGGTGGACGAATTCCTGGCTTTCTCGTACTGGCACGAGAAGAAGCTGCCGGTGGTGATCGTGCGCTGCTTCAACACCTGCGGTCCGCGCCAGCGGGGCGAGTACGGCATGGTCATCCCCCGGTTCATCGAGTCGGCGCTGCGCGGGGAGCCCATCTCGGTGTATGGCGGCGGCGAGCAGACACGTTGCTTCTCGTACGTGGGCGACGTGGTGCGCGGGGTGCTGCTTCTGGCGGCCACCGACACCACCAACGGCGAGATCTTCAACATCGGCACCCAGGAGGAGATCAGCATCCTGGGACTGGCGGATCGAATCAAGCGCTTCACCGGTTCCACCGCGCCGGTGGTGACCATCCCCTACGAGGAAGTGTACGGCCGCTCCTTCGAGGACATGGAGCGCCGGGTGCCCAACCTGTCGAAGATCCACCGGTATGTGGGCTACGAGCCCCACGTTTCCCTCGACGAGCTGCTCCGCCTCACCATCGCCGACATCTCCCTTCAAGTCGGTATCTCGCTGCAAAAATAGAACTTACACAGATTCCCCAAAGTCCTTGCACGGCTGTCCCGGCGGCTGTATAATTGTGAAAACGTTATATGTGTGCGTACCCCCGGTTCACTGCGGAAAGGACAGCCATGCTTCGCCCCATCTTCGTGAAGTCCGCACTCGGAATCCTGCTGCTCACGGCGGCCCTGGCCGGCCTGGCCGGGCCCGGGGCAGCGCAGCAATTCGACGTGATCAACCTGGGCACGCTCGGCGGGAACCTCAGCCGCGCCTACGCCATCAACGATTCCGGCGTGGTGACGGGCATGTCGCTCTCCGGCGGCCTGCCGTCCGTGGCCCGCGCCGTGCGGTGGCGGGACCTGGTCATCGAGGACCTGGGCTCCCTCGGAGGCCCCTCCGCCGAGGGTTACGCCATCAGCCACCACGGCACGGTGGCCGGCTACGCCCAGGACGGCTCCAGCCGGCCGCGCGCGTTCCGCCGCGACGGGCTGGGCATCGAGGACATGGGGACCCTGGGCGGCACGGTCAGCTACGCCTACGGCATCAACGACAGCGGCGCGGTGGTGGGCAATTCCACGCTCCCCGGCGACGTGACCACGCACGCGTTTGTGCGCCGTCCGGACGGCACGATCGTGGACCTGGGCACCCTGCCGGGCGGGGACCGCAGCTACGCCTACGCGATCAGCGACTCCGGCTGGATCGTGGGCCATTCCTACGTGACGGGTGGCGTGCACGCCTACCTGCTCCCGCCGCGCAAGACCGCGCTCTACGACCTGGGCACCCTGGGCGGCTCCAACAGCTACGCCTACGCGGTGCGCGAGGCGCTCGGCCGCCAGTACGTGGTGGCGGGCAGCGCCCAGACCGCCGGAAACGCCTCCCAGGCCGCGTGCCTGTGGGACTGGATCCGCCGCAAGAAGAACCTCGGGACCCTGGGCGGGACCTTCGGCGCCGCGTACGCGCTGAACGACCGGGACGAGGCCGTGGGGAGCTCCCTGACCGTGGGCGGGGAAATGCACGCCTTCCTGTGGTCGTCGCCGGGCCCCATGGTGGACCTGAATACCTGCATCCCGCCGGACAGCGGCTGGACCCTGGTGGAGGCCCGGGGGATCAACAACCGGGGTGAGATCGTGGGCATCGGCATCCGGAGCGGCGAGACCCGGGCCTTCCTGCTGCGGCCCTCCACCGCCGTGGCCGTGGAATCCCGCTCCGGAGCGCGGGTCCGATTCGCGGGGGCATCTCCTAATCCAATGTCAAAAAACACCTTGCTGGCTTTCGAGCTGGCCGCTCCCGGCCTGGTCCAGATGGAGCTGTTCGGCGTGGACGGCCGCCGGGTGCGCTCCTGGGAGGGCACTTTCTCCTCCGGGCGCCACAATCTGGAATGGGACGGCCGGGACGAGCGAGGCGGCGATGCCGGCTCCGGCCTGTACTGGGCCCGCCTGCGGGCGGGGGGCCAGGAATTGACCCGGAAGCTGGTGCGGGTCCGCTAGATCTGCCGCGGGGCCCGGCCACCGCCGGGCCCCGCTCCCCATATCCCCTAAGTTCTCCAAACGGTTGAACTTGTCCCCCACCCGTGCTATCCTGTGCGCTTGCGTCTCGAATCGATCCTCGGAACTTCCATGTGGCCCATGTACCTGACTTTCGGCGTGGCCCTGATCGGCGCGGCGGTATCCACGCCGGCGGTGAGGGCCCTATCATGGCGGTTGGGATTCGTCGACAAGCCGGCGGCCCGCAAGGTGCATTCGAAGGCCACCCCGCTCCTGGGAGGGGCGGCCGTGGCGATCGGCATGCTGGTCGCGATGGTGGTGGGCGCCAACCTCGGGCTGCCCCGCCCGGGTGCGGGGACCACGCTGGGGCTGTTCACCGCCCTGCTCCTGGGGCTGATTGACGACCGGGTGGGCCTGGGGCCGGGCAGCAAGATCACCGGCCAGCTGATCGCCGGCGGCTGGTTCGTGCTCGAGGGGCACGCCGCGCACCTCACCGGGCTGTTTCCGGCGGATGTGTTCCTGACGTTGTTCTGGGTGGTGGCGCTGATGAACGCCATCAACTTCCTGGACAACATGGACGGCATCGCGGCCGGCATCGGCGCGGTGGCCGGCCTGAGCTTCGCGGTGCTGGCGATGCGCATGGGGGACACCTTCGGCGCGATCCTGGGGGCGGTGCTCGCGGGCGCGTGTGGCGGGTTCCTGCTTTTCAATTTCAGCCCCGCGTCCATCTTCCTGGGGGACACGGGGAGCCTGCTGGTGGGGGCCGCTCTGGCGCGACTCTCCCTGGGGGCGACGCACGGCGTCGCGCACGGCGCCGCGCACGGTGCGGGCTTCGCCAGGCTGGGGCTGGTGCCTTTCCCGGGGACCGCCGATCCGGTGGCCACGGTGGCGGCGCTGCTGATCCTGGCGTACCCGGTCTTCGACATCACGTTCGTGACCGCGGTGCGGCTGCTCGAGGGCCGCAAGATCTACCAGGGGGGGCGCGATCACACCACGCACCGCCTGGACGGACTTCTGAAGGACCACCGCGCCACGGCGCTGGTGGTGTACGCCCTGTGCCTGGTGCTGTCGGGGATCGCGCTGGCGGTGCACGCCTCCGGCGCCGCTCCGGTGGGACTCGCGGTGGCTGCAGGCACGGGCGTGATCTTCCTGGGCCTCGGCCTGGGGCTGGCCCGCGTGGCCGCCCGTCCGCCGCAGGCGACGCCGCGGTAGCGGTCCGGGCGAAGGCGACATTCTGCGAAAGGCTTCGGGATCCGAAATGGATTCGAACAGCGAACTGATTCTGTTCATGGCGCGCAACCTGGTCGAGGATCCCTCCCAGGTGAGCGTGTCCCGCCAGGAGCGCGAGAAGGGCGTGGTGTACGAGCTCCGCGTCGGCGCCCGCGACCTGGGCAAGGTGATCGGCAAGAACGGCAAGACCGCGCGCTCCATGCGTGCGGTGCTGAGCGCGCACATGTCCCGCAAGGGGGAGCGCGCCCAGCTCGAAATCCAGGGTTGAGCCCGGGCCCGGAGTACCTGCGGCTGGGAACGGTGACCCGTTCCCACGGCTTGCGAGGCCAGGTGGTGGTGGACGCGCTTCCGGGAGCGTGGCCCCTGCCCGAGGGCGTGCGCAGCGTGTGGGTGTTCCGGGAAGAGGAAGAGCCGCGGCGTTTCACGCTGGAGCGCGCGCAGGAGATCGGGCGCAGCCTGGTGTTGCGGCTGGCCGAGCTCGCGCGGCGCGAGGACAGCGACCGGCTGCGCGGCGCGGAGTTGTGGCTGGAGCGCGCCGAGATCCAGGTCTCCGCGGACGAGCTCGCCACCGATGACATGCTGGGCCTCGGGGTGTTCCTGGAGGATGGCTCGCCGCTGGGCCGGCTCGAGGACATCTGGAGCACCGGGGCCAACGACGTCTACGTGGTCCGGGGCCCGCGCGGCGAGTGGCTGCTGCCGGCCATTGACCAGGTGGTGCTGGGCATTGACCTCGAGGCGCGCCGAGTGACCGTGCGGCTGCTGCCCGGGCTGGAGCCCACGCCCGGAGGCGCGCCGCGGGATGTCGGAAACGCGTAGCCGGCCGCTGCGCATCACGGTCGTGACCATCTTCCCGGAGCTGGTGACGGCGTTCGCGCAGAGCGGGGTGCTCCGGGTGGCCCGCGAGTGCGGGGCGCTCGAGGTGCACGCGGTGGACCTGCGGGATCATACCCACGACCGCCACCGCACCGTGGACGACGCCCCGTTCGGCGGCGGCCCGGGCATGGTGCTCAAGCCCGAGCCGATCTTCGAGGCCCTGGAGGGCCTCGAGCCGTCGCGCCGCGGGCGCCTGGTGTTGACCAGCCCGCAGGGGCGGCGCTTCGACCAGGCGGTGGCCCACGAGTACGCCGGCGGGCCGGACCTGACGATCGTCGCGGGCCACTACAAGGCCGTGGACGAGCGCGTGGTCCGGCAGTGGCATCCCGAGGAGATCTCGCTGGGAGACTATGTGCTCTCCGGCGGGGAACTGGCGGCCGGCGTGATCATGGACTGTGTCGCGCGGCTGCTCCCCGGGGTGCTGAGCGATTTCGAAAGCGCGGAGGGCGACTCGTTCTACGACGGGCTGCTGGACTGCGCGTACTACACCCGTCCCGCCGAATACCGCGGGATGGCGGTGCCGGAGGTGCTGCTCTCGGGCAATCACGCCCTGATCGAGCGCCACCGGCGCAAGGAGGCCCTGCGCCGCACGCTGGAGCGCCGGCCGGAACTGCTGGATGCACGCACACTGACCCAGGAAGAGAAGCGCCTGCTTGCGGAAATCCGCCGCGAGGGTGAGGCGGCTTCGTGAGGAGGAACCAGTCATGGACTTCGTGAAATCGGTGGAGAGCCCCCACCTGAAGAAGACTTTCTCGGACTTCGGCCCGGGTGACACCATCAAGGTGCACGTCCGGGTGATCGAGGGCGAGAAGGAGCGCTCGCAGGTGTTCCAGGGCATCGTGATCAACCGCCGCGGCTCGGGCCTGTCGGCCACGTTCTCGGTGCGCAAGATCAGCATGGGCGTGGGCGTGGAGCGCATCTTCCCGATGCACAGCCCGAGCGTGTCGCGTATCGAGCTGGTGAAGAAGGGCCGCGTGCGCCGCGCCAAGCTGTTCTACCTGCGCGCGCAGAAGACCGACCGCCTGGAGGCCTCGAAGGAGTCGCTGGTGGCCGCCGAGCGGCCGTCCGAGAAGAAGTCCGCCCCGAAGGCCGACAAGGCCGAGTAGTCCCGGGCCCGCCGGGCGACCCACCCCCGCGGGGCGGCCGGCAGGCCGCCCGGGAGAACGCAGATGCCTCGCCAGCGGACGGCCGGGCTGAGCCAGAAACTCCGGACGCTCCTCGAACAGGCCGCCGCCGGCGGCCCCGGGGAGCGTCACGCATTGGAGCGCGCGCTGGCCGGCGCGGAGGGCGCGCTCCTGTGCGGCGTGGACGAGGCCGGGCGCGGCCCGCTGGCCGGTCCGGTGGTGGCCGCGGCGGTGATCCTCAAGCCCCGCGCGCGGCTGCTCCTCGCCGACGATTCCAAGCGGTTGGACCACGCGCAGCGACTGCGCGCCATGGCCGAGATCTCCGCCGCCGCCGTGGCTCTCGCCTGGCGCGCCGTGTCGCCCGCCTGCATCGACCGCGTGAACATCCGGCAGGCCAGCTTCCTGGCCATGCGCGGCGCGGTGAACGCGCTGGGGTGGGAGCCCGCGATGGTGGTCACGGACGGCGAACCCTGCCCGGGCATGCCCGCCCCCACGACCGGGTTTCCCAGGGCGGACGGGCTGGTGCCGGCGGTGTCGGCGGCCAGCATCGTCGCCAAGCTGGTGCGCGACGCGATCATGGCCGACCTGGCCCGGTTCCACCCGGGCTACGGGTTCGAGCGCCACAAGGGCTACCCCACGCCCGACCACTTCCGCGCGCTGCGCTCGCTCGGCCCGTGTGCCGCCCACCGCCGGAGCTTCGCCCCCGTTCGCGAAGCGCTCGAGCTCTCCCTCTTTCCGGTCCCGCTCCAGTCGGTCCCCTAGCCTCCGCCTGTCGCACCCCGTCTGTCCCCCGATACTCCCCCCGGAGACTATGAACCGATGGACCGGCTGGAGGTTGGGCATGCCGCCGAGGACCTGGCCCTCGCCTACCTTGCGCTCAGGGGGCTGCGCCTGCTGGCGCGTCGCTTTCGCGCGGGGAAGGCCGAGGTGGACCTGGTGATGCTGGAGGGCGCGTGCACCGTGTTCGTGGAGGTGAAGTACCGCGGGCCGGGATCCCGGGGGAGGAGCGCCGAGGTGGTGCGGGGGGAGCAGAGGATGCGAATGGAGCGCGCGGCCGCCGCCTGGATGGCGGGCCACGGGCTGTGCGACCTGCGCTTCGACGTGGTGGCGCTGGACGAGGACCGGGAGGAACTTCGGGTGCGGCACTTTCGCGGTGCATTCCCGGGCTCGGGGCGGTCCGCGTTCTGAGTGCCGACGCGAAACGGCGACGCCCGCGAAGGGTTCCCCGCGGTGCGCCGTGAGGAGTCCGATCTTGGAAGCGCCCGTTTCAGGTGGTGATCCCCGGGCCCGCGTCAGGAAGCTCCACGAGGGAGCGTCACACGGCGGGCCGTTCGGGACCCCTGGATCGAGTTGTTCGCCCAAGATCAAACGTTCCGTTCACGGGCGCGGCAGGGAAGCCTTCCCGGGCGCCGCCGGGGCTCGTGCCCCGTTGCTCGCAGTATCGGCGACGGAGGCCGCCGACTTCACCCCTCCAATGCAAGGGCGGTGCCGGGCACTGAGAGAACGGGTTTCCATGGACTTGCGGATGTCAGGAGCCGGCCCAGGGGCGCTTGCAGGTGAAGAACCAGCTTGCGCGACCGGATGCGCCGGCACTATTTTTGGCGGTGGCGTATCGGCAACCCGGCGCACGGCATCCGTTCGCGGTGGCCACCCTGAAACCTTGGAGGACCGATCTTGGATCACGCCCCCGCGCAACGCGCACCGGGTCATCCGGGTCCGGGCGACCACCTCTGCTGCCTGTATGAATCCGAGAGCGACTTCCGCGCGATGCTGGTTCCCTATGTCCGTCGCGGGCTCGAGGCAGGCCAGAAGGTCGTCTACGTCCTGGATGATCGCACCCGGGAAAGCCGGTTGCGGCACCTCCTTGACGAGGACGGCGTGGCCGTCGAGCACTATCTGTCCACCGGGCAGCTGGCGATCCTCGTCCACTCGGATGTGTACGTGCGCGACGGCGCCTTCGACCCGGAGCGGATGATCGCCCTCCTGCGGGCCGAGGTGGACCGCGCGCGCTCCGAATCGTATCCCGCGCTTCGCGCCACGGGGGAGATGACGTGGTCACGCCGCGGCATCCCCGGCTCGGAACGGCTGATCGAGTACGAGGCCCGGCTCAACGACGTGGTGCCGTCCATTCCACTCATCGCCAATTGCCAGTACGACTGCCGGCGGTTCCCCCACGCGCAGCTCCTGGACGTCCTCCACACCCATCCCCTGGCCCAGGTGGACGGCGAGCCGGTCGCGAACCCCTACTACGTTCCACCGCGCGACTTCCTCGGGGTCAACCGGGAGGCCGGGCTGCTCCGCCACCGGATTCGCGCCCTGCGGGAGATGGGCGCGGAAGGGAAGTAGGCGCCGACCGGCGCTTGCCGCCCCTGCCCGGGGGTGAGACAATGCGACGCCATGTCCCCGCGAAAGATCCTCGTCCTCCACGCCTCCGCCGGGGCGGGCCATACTCAGGCGGCCCTCGCGGTCGTGGAGGCGCTCGGCGCCCATGACCCCGCCCCCGAGCTGCTGGTGGCGGACGCGCTGCAGTTCTCCACGCCGATCTTCCGGCGCACCTACGTCGCTTCGTACAACAACATCGTGCGCCGGGCCCCGGGCCTGTGGGGTTTCCTGTACCGCCGGACCTCCGGCCGGCGATTCGATCGCGGGACCGCGCCTGCCCGGCTGACCTTCGACCAGTTGAGCGTCCGGCGGCTTCGCGCCTACCTGCGCCGCGAGCGGCCGGACGCGGTGCTGTGCACGCACTTCCTGCCCCTGGCCCTGCTCTCGCACCTGCGTCTCAAGGATCCGGATGCCCACCCCTGGCCGCTGTACGTGGCGATCACGGATTACACCGCACACCCCTTCTGGGTGTTCGCGGGAGTCAGCTGCTACTTCGTGTCCTCGGGAAACGTCGCGGAGGAACTGGCCGCCCAGGGGGTGGGCGGCGATCGCGTGCGCGTGACCGGCATTCCCGCCCATCCGCGCTTCGCGCGGCGCGGCGACGCCTCCGAGGCCCGGTTGCGGCTGGGCCTGAATCCCGGGGCGCCCACGGTGCTGGTGATGGGGGGGGGGATCGGGATGGGACACCTGGAGAAGGTGGTGGAGCGGGTGTTGCACACCGATCCCGCCTACCAGTGCATCGCGGTGTGCGGCAGGAACGCCCGGTTGCGCCGCGCGCTCCAGGCGCGCTACGAGGAGGCCGAGGAGCGCGACGGGCGCATCGCCATCCGCGGGTTCGTGAAGGACGTGGACCGCCTGATGGACGCCGCCACCCTGGTGGTGAGCAAGGCCGGGGGCCTCACCACCGCCGAGAGCCTGGCCAAGGGGCTGCCGATGCTGGTGCTGGACCCGATTCCGGGCCAGGAGGAGCGCAACTGCAACTTCCTGGAAGCCGCAGGCGCGGGCATCCGGCTCGCGGACCTCGACGACCTGGGGCCGCGGCTTCGGGAGGTCCTGGGGCCCGGGGGCAGGCTGTCCCTGATGCGCGCCGCGGCCACGCTGGTGTCCCGCCCGATGGCCGCGCAGAACATCGCCGAGCTCGTCCTGGGCGGGGCCGGCGTCTCCGCGAGCTGACCCCGGGCCATACCGCCATACAAAAACCCCCGTCCGCCGGAGCGGACGGGGGTTCTGTTCGCTGATGAACCTTGCGCGCGGTGAGTTCTAGGAGCGCTTGCGCAGCAGGCCGGCGCCCAGCAGGCCCAGGCCCGCCAGGAGCAGGGTGGACGGCTCGGGAACCGCCGTCTTGCCGGCGACAACCGCGTCCAGGCCCACGCCGTAATTGTGCATGATGATCGGGGACGGGACACCGGCGGTCAGGTCCAGGTAGACCAGCGGACCGGTGTTGACGGCCGCGAACAGGTTGCCGGCGTCGTCGGTCGCGATGTGGTCAATGTGGTCCAGGTACGGGATCGGCGACGGACCGAGCAGGCCCGAGATGTCCCACTCGCGGATCACGGCCGGGCCGCCGATCGCGTCGAGGTCAATCTCCTCGATGTAGTACGCGCCGCTGGCGAACAGGTGACCGGACCAGCCGTCCATCCAGAGGTTGTGCATGTCGTGGCCGCCCACCACCGCCAGCGGGGTGGCCGTGTTGGTGACGAGGTTCACGGTGAAGAGGCCGCCGCCGTATCCGTGCTCGTCACCGTCGGTGGCGTACAGCGTGCCGCCGCGGTAGGCGATTCCCGAGACGCGTGCCAGGCCGGCGACCACGCGGTTGTCCACGTTGCCGCTGCTGAGGCCGACGAAGGCCAGCGAGTTCGGGATCGGGCCTTCGAAGCCGCTGGTGAGAACGCGCACTTCGGACGAGGCGATGCTGAGGCCCTTGGGACCGACTTCACCCGGCGCGATGGCCAGGTGCAGGGCGCCGTTGACGATCGGCGAGTTGTTCACGGTGCTGTAGCCGCCACCGAAGATGCCCGTCATGTAGATGTTGTTGGTCAGCTGTCCGCCGACCAGCAGCCGGGTGTCGTCCAGCGGGTCGAAGATGATGCCGTCCGCGCCCGGCAGGCCCACCAGGTCGCTCGTCGAGAGGACGGTGTTGGAGACCACGTCCGAACGGAACACGTGGTGGGTCGCGAAATTCGTCGTGTACAGGCTGCCCGTGAAGGCCGCCATCGCCGGGCTCGCGGCGAGCACGCCGATCGCGAGCATGATAAGAAGTAGCTTGCGCATGGTTCATCTCCTCCCGCAAGGGGGGTGGGGCTGTCGTCCTGTTCTCGGACGCTTTTCCGGGAAAACCAAGGCACGCGCGGCAGCGCCCGCGCAGCGCCCGGTGAGTTCCTCGAGCACGGCCAGTACTGCTCCAACAGGATTACATATTAGCACTTCACGGTTGGATTCGGCAAGCTATGTTTCGATTCCTGGCCCTATGGGGCTGGCCGGTCCAAATTCAGAAACCACTATGTCACAAGTAGTTACAGGTACAAAGGTGCCGCGTCGGCCGGCGGAATCCAGGGTGGGAATTTACTTGCCTTGGGGCCGCCTGGACGGTCAAACGCGGGCTACGAGCCCCAATTGCCCGCCTATGTGAGAACCAACAATCGGAAACTCGATGCGAATCGCGGCCCGCGGTCCCTGGAGCCAGGTGGGGCAAGAGAGAGGGCGGGGACGCGTCGGCGCGCCCCCGCCCAATACTGATTCGTCATTTCCGTGGCCGGCCGGCCACCCCCCTACTTCATCGCCACCACCGTGATGTTCATCGCCGCGCCCTCCGCGGACGCGCCCACCGCGAATTCCTGCGCCCGCGTCACCAGCACCTCGCGGAATCCCGCGGCGCGCACGATGGCCAGGTACTCCTCGCGGTCCATGGCCTGCGCCACGCAGCCCACGTAGGCCTGGATGTCCCGCCGCGTCTCGGGAGACAGGGTGCCGCGGGTCACCACGTCGCTGATCGCGGCGCGGCCGCCGGGCCGCAGCACGCGGTGGATCTCGGCGTACGCGTGACCGCGGTTGCCCACCAGGTTCAGGACGCAGTTTGAGACCACCAGGTCCACCGAGCTGGACTCCGCGGGCAGCGCGTCCTGGCCCCCGCGCGCGAACTTCACCTGCTTGAAGGAGGCGGCGCGCTGCGCGATGCGCTGGCGCTCCAGCACCACCTCGGTGAGGTCCTCCCCGATCAGCAGTCCGTCGTCCTGCACGCGGCGGAATCCCTGGAAGCAGTCCGCTCCGCCGCCGCAGCCGAGATCCAGCACGATTGCGCCGGGGGGCACCTCCACGTCGCCGAGCGGGTAGCCGCAACCGGTCCCCAGCACCCCGCCCTGGGGCAGGGCGGTGATGTCGGGCGGCTCCACCCGGGCCTGCGCGGTCAGGCCCAGGGCCTCGTCGGAGGCGTATCCGTCCCCCTGGGTGCTGTGCGCGTGCTGCGACCGCAGGTCGCCCGCGCCCTCCTCCGGGCGCGCGGGAGCGCCCGGGCCCTTCGTCTTCCTGGTGGCCATGACACCTATCTCCTTCCGGCTGGCGGGCCGGCTTCGAATTTACGGGATCAGGATATCCCGGGCGGGAGATTCGCGAAAGTGCCTCGCGCCCGGACGCCTCGGCTTCGCAGCTGCGGCGCGCTTCTTCTTCCCCGCGGCAGCCCGCGCTCCGCCGCGACGCGGCGCCTCGACCCAGCTTGCCGGATAGCCCGGGTCGTCGCAGCCCATCGCCTCCGCCGTGAGGTGCAGCGGGCGGAAGGTATCCAGCATCACCGCCAGCTCCTCGGTGGACTCGCGGCCCAGGGAGGCCTCCACCGCCCGCGGGTGCGGCCCGTGCGGGATGCCCTGCGGGTGCGCGGTCAACGAGCCGGCCTCGATGCCGCGCCGGCTCATGAAGTTCCCGTTCACGTAGTACAGCACCTCGTCGCTGTCGATGTTGCTGTGGTTGTACGGCACCGGCACCGCCTGGGGGTGGTAGTCGTACTTGCGCGGGCAGAAGCTGCACACCACGAAGTTGTGGCCCTCGAAAGTCTGGTGCACCGGGGGTGGCTGGTGGATGCGCCCGGTGATGGGCTCGAAGTCCTCGATGTTGAAGATCCACGGGTACAGGTAGCCGTCCCAGCCCACCACGTCGAGCGGGTGGAAGTCGAACCAGTACGGGGTGAGCTCGCCGCGCGCCTTGACCCGCACCTCGAACATGCCGCTCTCCACGTGGGTCTCGAGGTGTTCGGGGCGGCGGATGTCGCGCTCGCAGTACGGCGAGTGCTCCAGGAGCTGGCCGTGCTCGTTGCGGTAGCGCCGCGGCGTCTCGACCTGGGAGGCCGATTCGATCACCAGGAAGCGCTGCTCGCCGCGGTCCGCGACACTGCGCCAGGTGGTTCCCCGGGGAATCACCACGTAGTCCCCCGGGCGGTAGGAGAGCGTCCCGAATACGGTCTCGAACCGGCCGGTGCCGCGGTGCACGAAGACCAGCTCGTCGCCCTGCCCGTTGCGGTAGAAGTACCCCATGGGCACGGCGGGCACGCACACCGCCATGCTCACGTCGTCGTTGGCCAGCAGCACCCGGCGGCCGGTGACGGCGTCTCCCTGCGGCTTGAACCCGCGCGTCTTCAGGTGGTGGTGGCGCAGCGCCTCGCGGGGCGCCAGGCGCACTCCCGCGTCCACCGGGTCCCCGATGCGGCGCACCATGGTGGGCGGGTGGTGATGGTAGAGCAGCGAGCTCATTCCGCTGAAGCCCTTGCTGCCCATGAGCTGCTCGCTGAACAGTGAGCCGTCGGGCTTGCGGAACTGCGTGTGGCGCTTGTGAGGCACGTGGCCTAGCGAATGGTACACGGGCATGAAGGACTCCTGTGCGGCGCCGTTCAGCCGGCGGAAACGACGGTGTTGCGCAACAGGCCCAGGCGCTCGACTTCCAGCTCCACCACGTCGCCGGGCTCGAGCCAGGGCACGTTCTCGGGGCCCAGTTCCAGGATGCAGCCGGTGCCCGCGGAACCGGAACCGAGGAGCTCGCCGGGCAGCAGCTCGACCCCCCCGGCGGCGTGCGCCACCAGGCGGCCGAAATCGAAGTGCATGTCCTTCAGGTTGGCGCGCGAAACTTCACGTCCGTTGACGCGCGCGGTCATGGCCAGGTCGAACCGTCCCGGGCCCACGCGCCGGTCGGCCAGTTCGTCCAGCGTGGTGATCCACGGCCCCACGGAAGTGGCGAAGTCCTTGCCCTTCGAGGGGCCCAGGCCCACCTTCATTTCGCGCCGCTGGATGTCGCGGGCGCTCCAGTCGTTGAGGATGCACAGGCCCAGGATGGCCCCCTCGCCGTCGGCGGGGGAGAAGTCCCGGCCGCCGCGCTCCAGCACCGCGGCCACTTCCAGTTCGAAATCGAGTTCACGACAGGCGCCCGGGCGCGCCACTTCCGCGCCGGGGCCCACCAGCGCGTGCGGGTTCGAGAAGTAGAACACCGGGGCTTCGTACCACTCGGGCACCATCTCCAGCCCGCGCCGGGCGCGCGCGGCCTTCACGTGCTGCTCGAACGAATAGAAGTCGCGGAAGCCCGGCGGGTGCAACAGCGGGGGCAGCAGCGCCAGCCCTTCGAGGTCGGCGCGGAATGCCCGGCCGTCCAGGTCGGCGCAGGGCGCCTCGTGCGCCAGCGCGGCGAGCGCGGCGAGCTCCCCGCGGTGGCCGCCGTGCGAGAGGTACTCCAGCAGCGTGCCCGGAGTGCGGTCCGCGGGGGCCAGGCGGGACGTGCCCAGCGCCCAGCGGTACAGCCGCGGCACGGACCATGCCGAGGAGCCGTCCACGAAGCCCCAGTCCGAACCTCGCAGTGGCTCGCGCCAGGAGGCCAGCCTCACGCGGGGCTCCGCTGCGCCGCGCCCGCTCGCGACGCCGCAGGGCGGCCGGGGCCGCAGCGCACGCCCGGCGCGCGCCTCACAGGTTGCCCCGCAGCGCCTGCTCCCGCTCGATGGCCTCGAAGAGCGCCTTGAAGTTGCCCTTGCCGAAGCCGCGGCTGCCCTTGCGCTGGATCACCTCGTAGAAGAGCGTGGGGCGGTCCTGCACCGGCTTCGTGAACAGCTGCAGCAGGTAGCCTTCGTCGTCGCGGTCCACCAGCACGCCGAGCTTCTCCAGCACCGCGAGCTTCTCGTCAATCGGGCCCACGCGCCCCGGGATCTCCTCGTAATAGCTGTGCGGGACCCCGAGGAACTCCACGCCGGCGGACTGCAGCCGGGCGACGGTCTTCACGATGTCCTGGCTCAGCAGCGCCACGTGCTGCGCGCCCGGGCCGCCGTAGAAGTCCAGGTACTCCTGGATCTGCGACTTCTTCCGGCCCTCGGCCGGCTCGTTGATGGGGAACTTGATGGAGCCGGAGCCGTCCTCCATCACCTTGGACATCAGCGCCGAGTACTCCGTGGAGATGTCCTTGTCGTCGAAGTGGATGAACTGCGAGAAGCCCATCACGTCGCGGTAGAACGCCACCCACTCGTTCATCTTCCCCAGCTCCACGTTGCCCACGATGTGGTCCACGCGCAACAGCCCGGCGTCGCCGCCCGCGCCGGCGAAGCTGCGAGCCTCGAAGCCGGGCGCGAACGCGCCATGGTAGTCGCGGCGCTCGATGAACGAGTGCAGCGTGTCGCCGTAGGTGTGGATGGCGGCGCGGCGCAGCGTGCCATGCGCGTCGCGATCCTCGCGGGGCTCCTGCGCCGGGCGGGCCCCGCGCTGCACGGTCCCTCGGAAGGAGGCCTCCGCGTCGTCCACCCAGAAGGCGATGTCGCGCACGCCGTCTCCGTGGCGGGCCACGTGCTCGTGCACCGAGCCCTCCGGCTGCATCGCGGCGGTGAGCACCAGCCGGATCCGGCCCTGCTCCAGCAGGTAGGAGCACCGGTCGCGCACCCCGGTCTCCGGGCCCAGGTAGGCGGCCACGCGGAAGCCGAAGCCGTGGACGTAATAGTGGGCCGCCTGGCGGGCGTTGCCCACCCACAGCTCGACGTGGTCAATGCCCTTCAACTGCAGGAAGTCGCCGGGGGTGGACATGGAATCCTCCGGAGGGAATGCCGGGAAGCGGGGAACGGGGTTTTCGCGGCACGGGAGAAGGTTAGGAGACTCCGGGGCCGGGTTCAATTAGAATCCGGCCGGCCGGGTTCCCCGGCCCGCCGGACGCCGCCAGGGCGGCCTCCGGCGCCACCTTCAGTCCGACCGTTCGGAGGGAACCGGATGTCCCGCCTGCGAAACCTGTCCCGTTGGATGCAGTTCGCCCCGAAGGTTTCCGCGTCCCGCGCCGCGTGCCTGGCGCTGCTGGTGCTGATCGCCGGGGTCATTGCCGGTTGCGGGCAGGCCAGGGTGGGGGTCCAGCTGGTGTACGCGTTCTTCCAGTCGTTCTCCGCGCGCGGGACCCAGCCGGACAGCCTGCAGGCGCCCGATGCCTTGCTGGTGCTGGGAGACGGGGTGTTCATCCGGGAGGTGTGGGTGGCGGAGCGCGACTCGAACCGGGTCTCGAGGTTCCGGTTCGAGGGCACGTACCGGGGGAGCTTCGGCGCCCCGGGCCAGTTCGACCGACCCGTCGCGCTGGCGCCCGCCAACGACTCCACCGTGTTCGTGCTCGACCAGGGCGGCCACGTCTCGGTCGTGGACACGTCGGGAGCGACGCGTCGGTACTTCCTGCTGCCTTCCGGCCGCACCTTTGAGGCACTGGCGTCGCGCGGAAACGAGGTCTTCGTGGGGAGCATGCGCCCGGGGGTCCCGGGCCAGGCCTTTGTGGATGTCTTCGATGCGGAGGGCGAGCTGCTGCGTACCATCGGGGCGCAGCCCGGGGACTCGCTGTCCTCGGTCGCGCCTTGCGGGATTGCGGTGCACGACACGCTGTTGTATGTGAGCGATTGGTGGGCGGGGAAGGTCGTGGTCTTTCACGTGAGCGGCCGGCGACTCCGGAGCTTTGGCAGGACGGGAACCGGAGCGGGCGAGTGGGAGCGTGCCAGCCCCGGTGCTCTCGCCTTCACCGACGACGGCCGGCTCCTGGTCTCCGACCGAGAGAACCACCGGGTGCAGGAATACAACCCGGATGGAACCTACGTGACGCAGTTCGGGAGAACGGAAGTCGGGGGGGCCGCTTCCTTTCAGGTGGCCTCCATCGCCACCTACAGCTCCAGCCTGCTCGGGGAGTACATCTACTGCGCCGACGAAGCGGCGAACCGCGTATCCATTGTGATCCGCCGCTACATTGCCAGCGAGAGCCGGCCGGGGGTGCTCACGCGGCCGAGGGGGCCCGCGGGCAGGTAGGTCTACGCCGCGCGGCGGTCGGCGGGCGGGGGCGAGGTTCGCGCGGCGGGCTCCCGCGCCGGCGAGGCGGCGGCCCGGCGCGCGCCTTCCCGCGCCGCTTCCGGCAGCCGGAATCTTCCCAGCTTCGCGATCATATGTTCTGCGCGGGCGGCCATGGTGCGGGTGCCCTGCGCGGAGCGGTCGGCGGCCTCCGCCGTGGCCCGCGAGGCCCGCGCGATATGCTCGATCTTGTGGGCGATCTCCTCGCTCACCGTGGCCTGCTCGCGGGTGGCCACCGCGATGTTCTCCACTTCGCTCTCCACGCCCTCGCTCAGGCGCAGGATCTCGTGCAGGCGGTCGCCGGCCTCCCGCGAAAGCGCCTCGCGGCCCGCCTCGGTGGCGCTGCGGCCGGCCTCCATGGCGCCGATCACTTCCTGCGTGCCGGACTGCACCGCGCGCACCCGGCCCGCGATCTCCTTGGTGGCCTGCTGGGTGCGCTCGGCGAGCTTGCGCACTTCGTCGGCCACCACCGCGAACCCGCGGCCCTGGTCCCCGGCGCGCGCGGCCTCGATGGCGGCGTTGAGGGCCAGCAGGTTGGTCTGCTCGGCGATCTCCTCGATCACGTCCACCACCTCGCCGATGCGGTCGGAATGCGAAGACAGCTCGTTGAGCGTGCCGGCCATGGTCTCCACCGCCTCCGCGGTCTGCTGCATGATGTGGGTGGCGCGCTGCACCACCTCGGCGCCCTGCTGCGCGGCCCGCTTGGAGTCGCGCGACATCGAGAGCGTCTCCTGCACCCGGCGCGAGGTCTCCTGCACCGTCCGCGCCATCTGGGTCACGGAGGCGGCGACGCTCTCGCCGGCCTCGTTCTCGCTCGCTGCGCGCGAGCTCATCTGGCGGAAGTTGTCGTTGAAGTCGTTCGCGGCGCGCACGACCTCCGCGCTGGCCCGCTCCACCTCGGCCAGGGCCACGGAGACGTCGTCGGCCATCCTGTTGAGCGCCGTCGAAAGCCGCAGCGTCTCGCGGTTGGTGGACACCCGGGTGCGGCCGGTGAAGTCCCCGCGCGCCATTGCCTCCAGGCGGATGGTCATCTCCCGGATGGGACGGGTGATGAACGCGCTGGTGGCCAGCGCACCCACCATGCCCAGCACCAGGATCAGCAGGCTCACCACCAGCGCGGTCCGGCGGTAGTCGTTAAGCTGGTTCTCGGCCTCCTGCCGCGGGACGCCGAGGATCAGCGTCCCGGGGATGGCCCCCGCGCCGGACAGCGGCTGGACCACGCGCACTTCTCCCGGAGCGGATCGGTCGAGCTGGGGGCGCGTGGAGCGCATCAGCGCGGTCGGAAGCTGGCCCGAGAGTTGCCCGGCCTGCGCCAGCACCGCCCCGTGCGCGTCGCAGATGACCGCGTAGAGGGCCCCGCGCCGGGCCAGCACATTCGCCATGTGGTCCCGAACTGCCGCGTCGTTGCCGAACGCCAATTGAGGTCCGACTTCCTCGGCCAGGTGCTCGGCGAGCGCCACGGCTCGCGCCTCCAGCGCAGCCTCGGTGGGCTGCTGGATCCGCGCCGGGAGGAACAGGTACACGAACGTGGCCACCGCCAGCAGGAACAGGGTTGCGGCAGTGACAAACTGGACCCCGACCGGCACGCCCCCGAGCCCCGGCAGGAGCGGGCGGGCGCCGCCTTCCCGGCGAGCCGGTTCGCCCGCCGCGGCGGATCGCGCCAGCGGGGTGCGCGGTGCCACCCGCGTTGCGGGTTGCACGGGGGGCTTGGAGTTTGGCAATGGCTGGGTCGGCATCATCACTCCCGGTATCGGTTGGATCGCGAGGGAACTTGACCGTTTGCGGACGCGGCGCGATTCTCGCACCGGCTCCCGGTGGAGACCTGTGTTCTGCCCCCACCCGAATCCCGGGCCCGATGCGCCCCCGGCGGCGCAATTCGAGCCGCCCGCCCCCAACCTTGCCAAAGGAGCATCCAGTGTCGCGTTTCCGCGTTCGCCGCGGCGTGTCCGTGCTGGTTCTCGTTTTCGGGGCCCTGGCCCTGCCCCCGGCCATCTCCCCGGCCCGCGCCGAGGAGGAGGACCCCTTCGCCCTCGCCCGCGAGGAGGCGGTGGTGGAGGGGGCCGCCCGCAGGGTCCAGAGCTTGGGGGAGGCCCCCGCGGTGGTCACTGTCATCTCCGCCGCGGAGATCGCCCGGTACGGCTGGACCACGCTGGCCGAGGTGCTGCGCTCGGTGCGCGGCTTCTACGTCACCAACGACCATAACTACATGTACGCCGGCGTGCGCGGTGTGGGCCGCCCCTCCGACTACAACAACCGGCTGCTGCTGATGCTGAACGGGCAGAAGGTGAACGGGCCCGTCTACGAGGACGCATCCGTCGGCGAGGACTTCGGGCTGGACCTGCGCCTGGTCCGCAGGATCGAGATCATCCGCGGCCCGATCTCGGCGCTGTACGGCTCGGACGCGGTGTTCGGGGTGATCCACATCGTCACCCGCGACCCCGGGGAGCAGCAGGCCAGCTCGGCCCGGATCCTGGCGGGCGACCACGGCTGGGCGGAGGGTTCCGGGTACGCCGCCGTTCCCGTGGGCACGGGGGGCGGGCTGCTGGTGTCCCTGCGCGGATTCCGTACGGATGGCCGGTCTCTCCGCTTTCCCGAGCTGGCGGGGCCGGAGACTCCCGACGGCCTGGTGACCGGGGCGGACGGGGAGCGCGGCCGCAGCGCGTTCGTGTCCCTGCGCTCGCGCAACTGGAGCCTGGACGGGTTCTACACCGGCCGCACCAAGTGGGTGCCGACCGCCTCCTATGGCACGCTGCCCGGCAGCCGGGGCACGCACACCTTCGACGAGCGGGCGTACCTCCAGGTGCGTCGGACGGACCAGCTTTCGCCCTCGCTGGGGGTGGAACTGCGCGCCTTCGGGGGGGCCACCCACTACGACGGCCTGTACGAGTACGCGCCGGCCGGGAGCGGCGGCGCGCCCGTGCAGCAGGTGGATGTCGCCGAGGGATGGGAGGCCGGGCTGGAGGCGCGCGTCACGCGGGCGCTGGGGGCGCGGCACTCGCTGCAGGCGGGCGGACTGCTGGAACTGCATCCCAGGCTGCGGCAGTGGACCTACGACTTGGAGCCGGCCTCCGAGTACCTGCGCAGCTACACCTCGTCGCGCGAGCTTTCGGCCTACGTGCAGCTCGAGTCCCACTTCGGAACCGCGCTGACCGCCACGGGGGCGCTGCGCTTTGACGCGACCCACTCCAGCATGGGCGTGGGTGACGTGGCCGAATGGAGCCCGCACCTGGCCCTGGTGTGGAACGCGGGCCGGGCCGGCACGATCAAGGCCCTGGGCGGCACGTCGTACCGCCAGCCCACGCCCTACGAGCTCTACTACCAGCCTTCCTACTTCGGATACGCCGCGCCGGAACTGCGCAGCGAGCGGATCCTGGGCCTGGAACTGGCGTGGGAGCTCCCCGTGGGGCGCGGCACGTTCGTGCTCTCCGGCTTCCACAATCACCTGCAGGACCTGGTGGACCAGGAGGCGAGCGGGGACACCATCTTCCTGCGCAACCTGGGGGTGGCGAACACCAATGGGCTGGAGGCGGAATGGATGCACCCGGTCCTGGGCGGGACGGCCCGCGCCTGGATCTGCCTGCAGCGCACCGAGGACGAGGCCGGAGGGTCCCTGAGCAACTCCCCGCGGGCCACGGCCGCGATCCGATTCACCCGCCCCTGGCTGCGGGAGCGCCTGGAAACCGCGTTCGAGTACCAGTTCGCCTCGTCCCGCCTCACGCTCCTCGGCTCCACCGCGGAGCCGGTCCACCTGGTGCACCTGAATGTGACGTGCGCGCCGTGGGGCGGTGCGACGCGCTTCAGCCTCGGGGTTCGCAATCTCCTCGGCCGCGCCTACTCGGATCCCGGCGGGCCCGAGCATCGCGAGGATCTGCTGCCGCAGTACGGCCGTGTGGTCCGCGTGGCCCTCCAGACCGGGAGAGAGTGAGGCCGGCGTGACGCGCACGCGCGCAGGACACCGCGGCGCATCCCGCTCGCGCCGCCCGGCGACCCGCCGCCCCGGTTTCGGGCGCGCGGTCGGGGGCGCGTTGCTGGCGGCGTGTCTGGCCGCGGGCATCGTCCCGGTTGCCCGCGCGGCGGGCATCGCGGTGATCAAGAGCCGGGACCTCGATCCCTACAACCGGGCGGTGGCCGGCTTCCGTGCCGCGCTGCCGTCGGGGTGGATCCAGTACGACCTGGGGGCGGACGACTCGAACGTGGAGTTCGTGCGCCAGGCCCTGCAGCGGCAGGCCCCCGAGGTCCTGGTGGCCGTGGGCCCACGCGCCGCGCGGCTCGCGCACCAGGCCGCGCCCCGGGCGCCGCTGGTGTGTGCCCTGGTGGATCACGGGGAACGGCTGGGGCTCGACGCGCCCGGCGTCTGCTGGCTGCCCTCCCAGGTGGATTGCGCCGCGCTGGCGAGGGTGGCCCGGCTGCTCGTGCCCTCGGGCGGTCGCCTGGGCATGGTGACCAGCGAAGCCACCGACCAGGGCTTTCGCACCGCGATGGCCCAGGCGGCGGCCCGGCACAACCTGGAGGCCGTGATCGTGGAGCCGCGCGCGGGCACCGCGCTGGCCGAGCAGTTCCGAGTGGCCGTGGCCCGCGCCGACGTGCTGTGGTTCGGGTCGGATCCCGCCACCGCCTCGCCCGCGGTGTTCGAGTTTGCGCGCCGCACCTGCGCCGACAAGAAGGTCCCGATGCTGGTGTTCAGCGAGTCGCTGATGCGTCCCGGGGTGCTGGCGGCGGTGGGTCTCGACGCCCAGGCGGTGGGTCGCCTGGCCGCGCGCCTGGCCCGCCAGGCGATGGACGGCCGGGCGGTGAGCGGGGAGCAGCCTGTGGAACAAGCCGCGATTACGATTGCATTGAGCCTCAGGGTGGCGTCGGAACTGGCGCTGGAATTGCCCAAATCCACCCTTGCGCAGGTCCACAAGGTGGTTCCCTGACGCCAGAGAGGCGCCGTGGGGGCGCCTCTCTCGCTTCCACTCCCTGGATTGTGACGCGCGCGCAGCCCTGCCGCGCCGGTCCGCCTAGGCGGCCCGCTGGTCCTCTCCCGGGTGAGAGCCCGACTCGGTGACGTCGGTGCGCGACGTCAGCTCCGAGAGGGCCACGTGATCCAGCTTCTCCCAGAAGTGCGACTCGGCCTCGCGGATGGCGTGGCGCAGGGCCTCGGCGTGCGGACGCGCGAAGCCTTCGTAGGCGCTGTTGCCGGATTCCTCGCCCTCCAGCTGGCGCACCACCGAGCCCAGGGGAATTTCGCTTGCGGGACGCGACAGGCGCAGCCCGCCGGTCTGGCCGCGTTCGGTGTCGAGGTAGCCCAGGCGCCCGAGGCGGCGGGCCGCCTTGCGCACCGGGTCCAGGGGCAGGCCGTAGAACTGGGCGATTTCGCGCGTGGTGGTCTTGCGATTCACCGGGGCGGCGAACAGCAGGATGCGAAGTCCGAACTGGGTACTGAGACTGAAGTGCATGAGTGACCTCATCCGTTGAGAGGCGCCGCGGCCGGATGCGCCCGCGGACAACCCGGTCCCTTGTCGATCGAGGCCCGGGGTAGGGCCGAGGACTTCCAACGTCATTTGGGGTATCGGGAGCATAATCCCCGACCTTTAGGGAATTGTCGCAATCCCCGCCCCGTCGCCCAATGCGTTGGCGTACATGTGGTTGCGCCTTCGCCTCCGGAGGCCGAATTCCCACGAATCGCGGCGCGGGATTCTCCATCCAAGCCCGTAGCGTCTGCAGTGGGGCGCACCTCCCCACGGGAGCGCCCCGCCGCGAATGTCCCGGTCGTTCGCGAAGACCAGCTCCGGCCGACCCGGGCGGCACCGCACCGCATACCGCATCGCATCGCCGTCCAGGACCGGGGTGGAACCGTGGCAGCCACTGCCCCACATCTCGAATCGGTCCCGCCCCGGTGGCCTGGAGTTTCGCGGCGGCGATGTCCCGGTGCACCTTGGGGGAAAGCGTGCGCTGGGCTTCGCCGACCGCGAGTCCTCGCCGCTTCTTCCGTTCGTGACGCAACCCCCTGGAACACCCCCACGCTTCCCCTCCCGACACCGGTATCTTCGATGTTTCAGCGCCTGGTTCCGGGCCCGCCGCCGTTGGCTTTCCCTTGGGGGGTCATGTAAGATGCACGCGCGGGCCGCGCCGCGCGCATGCGCGCGCCGCGCTGGGGGTCCGCGCGCCACGGAGGAGGCTGCACCCATGGGATCGGGAACCCACGCATTCGCGGTCACGAGCGCGCTTTCGCGGCTCGACCGTCCCCTCGCGGACACGCTCACCGGGTTGCAGCGCGACCAGGCTGCCCGGCGCCTCTGGCAGCACGACCCTTCGCTGTGGACCGACGATCCCGCCCACGTCCGCGTGGTGACCTCGCGCCTGGGCTGGCTGCACGTCCCTGACATCTCGGCCGCGGCGCTCCCGGGCCTGGGGACGCTCGTGGGGCAGCTGACCTCCGAGGGATTCCGTCACGCGCTGCTGCTGGGCATGGGTGGATCCAGCCTGTGCCCCGAGGTCCTGCGCTCGGTGTTCGGCGTGGCCCCGGGCCACCTCGACGTGCAGGTCCTGGACAACACCTCCCCTGAATCCGTGCGCGCCGCCGAGGCCGCCTGCGATCCCTCGCGCACCATCTTCGTGGTCTCGAGCAAGTCCGGCACCACGGTGGAGAGCGCGTCGTTCCAGGAGTACTTCCTGCGCCGCGTCGGCGAACTGGGCGTGTCGGATCCCGCCTCGCGCTTCCTGGTCATCACCGATCCGGGCACCTCGCTCGCGCGGCAGGCCACCGAGCGCGGCTTTCGCGGCGCGTTCCTGAACCCGCCCGACATCGGGGGCCGCTATTCGGCGCTCTCGCTCTTCGGGGTGGTCCCCGCTGCGCTGCTGGGATTGGACCTGACGGCCTTCCTGGCCCACGCGCGCGCCATGGCCGCCGCGTGCGGCCCCGACGTGCCGGCCGCGGAGAACCCCGGCCTGTACCTGGGCGCCGCCCTGGGCATGGCGGCCCGGCACGGCTTCGACAAGCTCACTTTCCTGCCCTCGCCCTCGCTGGCCCCGCTGGGGAGCTGGCTGGAACAGCTGGTGGCGGAGAGCACCGGCAAATCCGGCCGCGGGGTGGTGCCGGTGGACGGCGAGCCCCGCGCCGCGGCGTCCGCCTACGGACCCGACCGCGTGTTCGCGGCCTTCTCTCTGGAGGGCGAGCACCGGGAGAACGAGGCGTTCGCCGCGGAGCTGGCCGCGCTGGGCCATCCCGTCCTCACCTGGCGCCTTCCGGAGCGGGAGGCCCTGGCGGCCGAGTTCTTCCGCTGGGAGGTGGCCACGGCGGTTCTGGGCGCGCTGCTCGAGGTGGACCCCTTCGACGAGCCCAACGTGACCGAGAGCAAGGACACCACCCGCGTGCTGCTGGCGGAGGGCGCGGCGGGGGAGGGGCTGGTGACCCTGCTCGCCACGCCCTCGATGGTGCTGCAGGCCGGCCCGAAGTACTCCCCGCGCCTGGGGGCGGCGGTGCGCGCGACGGGCCGGGACGCGGGCTCGCCCGCGGCGTGGCTGGCCGCGCACCTGGAATCGGTGCACGAGAGCGACTACCTGGCGCTGTGCGCGTACATCCACCGCACCGGGGGGCGCGAGGCGCGGCTGCAGGGCATCCGCTCCCGGCTGGGTGCGGCCCACGCGGTTACGCTGGGCTATGGGCCCCGCTTCCTGCATTCCACCGGGCAGCTCCACAAGGGTGGCCCGGACACCGGTGTCTTCCTCCAGTTCACGGCCGAGGATGGCGCGGAGCTGGCCATTCCGGGCTCCGCATTCGGGTTCCGCGCGCTGCGCGACGCGCAGGCGCTGGGGGACCTGCTGGTGCTGGATCGCCGCGGGCGCCGGGCGCTGCGCGTGCACCTGCCCCAGGGGCCGGACGCGGGGCTGGAGGCGGTGACGGCGGAGCTTTCCCGGGCGCTCGAGCTTGCCGGGCCACTCCGGCCGGCCGTGCGCCGGACACTTCCCTAGACGACAGGCACGGAGGTACGCAGCGCATGAAAGTCGGAATGGTGGGCCTGGGGCGCATGGGCGCCAACATGGTGACCCGGTTGCTCCGCGGCGGCCACTCGGTGGTGGCATTCGATCGAAAGGCCGCGTCGCGCGAGGCGGCACAGGCCCACGGGGCCGTGCCCGCGGAGACCATCCCACGCCTGGTGGAACTCCTGGAGCGGCCGCGCAGCGTGTGGATCATGGTGCCCTCCGGCGCCCCGGTGGACGAGGTGCTGGGCACGCTCCATGGGCTGCTGTCCCCGGGCGACACCGTGATCGACGGCGGCAACTCCAACTACCGCGATTCCATGCGCCGGGCCGGCGAGGCCGCGGCGAAGGGGCTCCGGTTCATGGACGCCGGCACCAGCGGCGGAATCTGGGGCCTGGAGAAGGGCTACTGCATGATGGTCGGCGCCGAGCCCGACGTGTACGCCCACCACGAGCCGCTGCTGAAGACGCTGGCGCCGCCGGACGGCTGCATGCACGTGGGCCCCCCGGGAGCGGGCCACTACGTGAAGATGATCCACAACGGCATCGAATACGGGATGCTGCAGGCCTACGGCGAAGGCTTCGAGATTCTCAAAGCCTCGCCGTTCCCGCTGGACCTGGGGGCCATCTCGCACCTGTGGAACCAGGGCAGCGTGGTTCGTTCGTGGCTGCTGGAGCTGGCCGAGCGGGCCTTCGCCGCCGACCCCGAACTGGAGCAGATCCGCGGCTACGTGGAGGACTCCGGCGAGGGCCGCTGGACGGTGCAGGAGGCCATGGACCTCAGCGTGCCCGCGCCGGTGCTCACCCTCTCGCTGCTGGCGCGCTTCCGGTCCAGGCAGGACGAGTCCTTCGGCGCGAAGGTGATCGCAGCGCTGCGCAACGAATTCGGCGGCCACGCGGTCAGGAAATCGTGATGGCGGAGGCCGGGGACAACCCGCTGCGCGAGGGGCTGCGCGACGCCCGGCGCGCCGACCCCGGCGTGATGGTGATCTTCGGCGCGTCGGGCGACCTGACGCACCGCAAGCTGGTGCCCGCCCTCTACAGCCTGTTCTGCGACCGGCTGCTCCCCGAGACGTTCACCCTGATCGGCTTCGCGCGCTCGCTGCGCGACCGCCAGGCGTTCGTGGACTCGCTGCGCGCCGCGTGCGACCAGTTCGCGCGCCGTCGCCCGGTGGACGCGGCCGCCTGGCAGCGCTTCGCCGCGGGGGTGACCTGCGTGGCGGGCAGCTTCACCCGCCCGGAGGACTTCGCCGCCCTGAAGCAGGCCTGCGAGGCCTCCGACCGCGAGCGCGGCACGCGGGGCAACCGGCTCTACTACCTGGCCACCCCGCCGGCCTCGTTCGAGCCCATCGTATGGGGGCTGGGCTCGGCCGGCATGGTGGACCGCCCGTTCGGTGCCGGCCCCTCCACGCGCATCGTGATCGAGAAGCCCTTCGGGCACGACCTGGACAGCGCGCGCGCGCTGAACGCCACGGTGCACGAGGTGTTCGACGAGCGGCAGGTGTTCCGCATCGACCACTACCTGGGCAAGGAGACGGTGCAGAATCTCCTGGTGTTCCGGTTCGGCAACAGCATCTTCGAGCCCATCTGGAACCGCCGCTACGTGGACTTCGTGGAGCTCACCGTGGCCGAGAGCATCGGCGTGGAAGGCCGCGGCGCGTACTTCGAGACCGCGGGCATCCTGCGCGACATCGTGCAGAACCACATGCTCCAGTTTCTGTCGCTCACCGCGATGGAGGCCCCGGTGGCTTTCGAGGCCGACGCCGTGCGCGACGAGAAGGTGAAACTGCTGCGCTCCATCCGGCCGATGCCGCCCGGCGCCGCCGCCACCCACTCCGTGCGTGGCCAGTACGCGGCGGGCAGCATCCTGGGGGTGCCGGTGCCCGCCTACGCGGAGGAGCCGGGCGTGTCGCCGGGCTCGGAGACGGACACCTACGTGGCGCTCAAGCTGTTCATCGACAACTGGCGCTGGGCGGGCGTGCCCTTCTACCTGCGCGCGGGCAAGCGGCTGCCCAAGCGCGTCTCCGAGATCGCCATTCACTTCCGTCCCGCGCCCCATCTCATGTTCCGCGACCTGGGGACGGACTCGCTGCAGCCGAATCTCCTGAGCATGCGCATCCAGCCCGACGAGGGCATCGCGCTCACGTTCGAATCCAAGGTGCCCGGACCGGCCGTACGCATCCGCCCGGTGAACATGGAGTTCCGCTACGGGACCTCGTTCGGGCAGGAACCGCCCGAGGCCTACGAGCGCCTGATCCTGGACAGCCTGGTGGGCGATCCCACCCTGTTCACCCGCAGCGACGAGATTGACGCGGCGTGGCGCCTCATCACCGGCGTGCGGCGCGGGTGGGAGGAGGGCCGCGTGCCGGTGCGCGCCTACGAAGCCGGGGCGTGGGGCCCGCGCGAGGCCGACGCCCTGCTGGCGGCCGACGGGCGGGCGTGGAGGCGGCTGTGAGCGCCGATATCGCGCGGGCCAGGGCGGCGGGCGCCCGCGGCGTGCCGGTCCGATGACCTCCGGGGCGCTGCGGCCGCTGGTCGAGGGCGGGCGAAAGCCCGTGGACGTGGCGGCCATCGAGGCCGAGCTGGCGGCGCTGTGGCGCAGCGCGGCCGATCCCGACGCCGGCGGCGCGGTCACGCGCGCCTGCCTGTGGAACGTGGTGGCACACTCGCAGGACGGGGTGGAGGCCGACCGGCTGCACGAGGCCCTCGCGCGGCTCAGCGCGGCGCTGCCCTCCCGTGTGGTGCTGGTGCGCACCGACGCCGGCGCGCCGGAGGAGCACATCGACGCCTGGATCGCCGCCAACTGTCACCTCGGCGAGGGCGGGCGCGGCCACGTGTGCACCGAGGAGATCGTCGTGGCCGCGCGCGGACGCACCATGTCCGAGCTGCCCAGCCTGGTGCGCTCGCTGCTGGCCCCGGACGTTCCCTCGGTGCTGTTGTGGCCCGGGCCGCCCTCGATCGCCGGGCGGCACCTCGCGGAGTGGCTCGGGGTGGCCGACCGGTTCGTGTTCGACAGCGCCGCGTTCGGGCCGGGGCCGGAATTGGGCGGGCTGCTCGCCGTTGTCCGCAGCCTGGCACGCCCGCCGGCCCTGGGCGACCTCAACTGGCGGCGGCTGCGCCCGTGGCGGGTGATGACCGCGCGGGCCTACGACCGGCCCGGCCTGCGCGAGGCGCTCCAGGACGCCGACACGCTCACGGTGCGCGCCCCCGCGGGAGGCCTGCCGCGCGCTGCCGCGCTGTTCGCGGCGTGGTTCGCCACGCGCCTGGGCCGTCCGGTCTCGCGCGGGAACTTCGCCGGCTTGCGCGGCGGGCCGGTGCGCGTGGTGCCCGAGGATGCTCCGGAGATCCCCGGCCGGCCGGGCAGGATCGTGTCCATCGAGTTCCGGGCCGGGCAGCGGAGCGTGGAGTTCGCGCGGGAGGGCCCGGACGTGGTGGTGCGAACCTCGGGACCGGGCATGACGGTTTCTCCGCTGCGCGAGCCGACCCGCGGCGCGGACCTGGTCATGCTGCTGGCCTCCGAGCTGGACGACTACTGCGGCGACCCGCTGCTGGCCGCGGCACTCCCGGCCGCGGCGACGCTGGTCGAGTGACGGGCATGGCGACCCGATTCCCGATCTGGGTGGGCAGCATCCCGGAGGCGGTGGCCGGCGAGGCCGAGCGCCGCTTCATCGAGGCGCTGCGAGCCGCCCCCGGGCCGTTCAGCGTGGCGCTCTCCGGCGGTCGCACGCCGCGGCGCTTCGGCGAGCGGCTGGCCGAGAGCTACGAGCTCACCCCCGTGGACTGGGCCCCGGTGCACCTGTTCCAGGTGGACGAGCGCTGCGTGCCGCCCGAGCACCAGGCCAGCAACTACCGGATGCTGCAGGAGTCGCTGCTGGCGCGCGCGCCGTTGCCCGCCTCCCGCATCCACAGGCTGCGCGGCGAGCTCCCGCCGCCGCGCGCGGCGTGGCTGGCGGAGAGCGAATGGCGCGACCTGTACCCGGACGGCACCGAGTGGCCCGACCTCGACTTCGTGGTGCTGGGGATGGGCGCCGACGGTCACACCGCCTCGCTGTTTCCCGGGACGTCCGCGCTGGAGGAAGGGGAGCGCTGGGTGGTGGAGAACTACGTGCCGCAGATGGACGGCTGGCGCCTGACGCTCACCTTCCCGGTGCTGGAGCGCGCGCGGGCCGGGGTGGTGCTGGTCACCGGCGAGGACAAGACCGAGACGCTGGTGCACGTGATGAACCCCGCCCTGGAGCTGGACCTGCCGATCTGCCGGCTGCTGCGGGCCAATCCGCGGCTGCTGTTCCTGGCCGACCGCGACGCCGCGTACGGGCTGGACCTGCCGCCGGACCCGCTGGACGAACTGGACGTGGAGGACCTGGGATGATCCTCGTCGCGGGCGACGTGGGCGGGACCAAGACGCTGTTGCGCGCGGTGAGCGCGGCGCAGGGGCGGCACGAGGAGTTGCTGGAGCGGCGCTACGAGAGCGGCGCCTACGCCGGCTTCGCCGACCTGCTGGGTGATTTCCTGGGCCGACTGGACGGGCGCGCCTCGCACGCCGCCTTTGGCGTGGCCGGCCCGGTGATCGACGGCGAGTGCCACGCCACCAACCTGCCGTGGACGCTGGGCGAGCGGCAGCTGGCTTCGGCGCTGGGCCTGCAGCGCGTGCGGCTGGTGAATGACTTCGTGGCCGCCGCGCGGGGAGTGCTGCTCCTGGTCCCGGGGGACACCGTGGCGCTGCAGCAGGGCCAGGCCGACGCGGGCGGCACCGTGGGGGTGCTCGGCGCGGGCACGGGCCTGGGCGAGGCCATCGTGGCCAGTCACGAGGGCCGGCGCTTCGTCGTGCCCACCGAGGGAGGTCACGGCGACTTTGCGCCGCGCACCGACGAGGAGATCGAGCTGCTGAGATTCCTCCGCGCCCGCCACGGGCGCGTCTCCTACGAGCGGCTGCTCTCGGGGCCGGGCATCCACAACATCTACGAGTTCGTGCGCGCGCGCGGGCGTCACCCGGAGTCGGTCGCGGTGGCCGCGGCCATGGCGGCGGGCGATCCCGCCGCGGCCATCTCCGGCTTCGACGGGCCCTCGGGCGATCCTCTGTGCCGCGAGGCGCTGGACCTGTTCGTCACCATCTACGGGGCGGAGGCGGGCAACGTGGCGCTCCGGATGCTGGCCACCGGCGGCGTGTACGTGGCCGGCGGTATCGCGCCGCGCATGGCGGCGCGCTTCCAGGACGGCCGCTTCCTGGAGGCATTCCTGGGCAAGGGCCGCTACCGCACCCTGCTGGAGCGCGTGCCCGTGCACCTGGTCACCAACACCCGCGTGGGGCTCCTGGGCGCGATGGCCCTCGCGGAAGAGTTCGCCCGGGAGGGAAGCACACCGTGAGCCAGGCCAGCCCGAATCCTGTCGTCCCTGCCGACCCCTCCCTGGAGCAGCGCTGCGTGAACGCCCTGCGCTTCCTCGCCGTGGACGGAGTGGAGGCCGCCCGGTCGGGGCATCCCGGCATGCCCATGGGCGCGGCCGACATGGCGTTCGTGCTGTGGAGCGAATTCCTGCGCCACGACCCGCAGGCGGCCGACTGGCCCGACCGTGACCGCTTCGTGCTCTCCGCGGGCCACGGCAGTATGCTGATCTACTCGCTGTTGCACCTCTTCGGCTACCCGGTGACGCTGCAAGATCTCCGGAATTTCCGCCAGTGGGGCAGCCGCACGCCCGGCCACCCGGAGCGTGGCCACACCGTGGGCGTGGAGACCACCACCGGTCCCCTGGGGCAGGGTTTCGCGCACGGCGTGGGCATGGCGCTGGCCTCGAAGATGCTGGGCGCGCGCTTCAACCGGCCCGACTTCGCGCCCTTCACCCACCGGGTGTTCGGGATCGTGAGCGACGGCGACCTCATGGAGGGCGTCTCCTCCGAGGCCGCATCGCTGGCCGGCCACTGGGGGCTGGGGAACCTGGTCTATCTCTACGACCGTAACCACATCAGCATCGAGGGCGACACCTCGCTGGCCTTCGGCGAGGACGTGGCGGTGCGGTTCCTGGCCTTCGGCTGGCAGGTGCTGCGCGTGGACGGCCACGACCGCGCCGGGGTGCGCGGGGCGCTGGCGTCCGCGGTGGCCGACACCTCGAGGCCCAGCCTGATCGTGGCGCGCACCCATATCGGCTACGGCAGCCCCGGCAAGCAGGACTCGCACGAGGCGCACGGCGCGCCGCTGGGCCCGGAGGAGACGAAGCGGGCCAAGGCGAACCTGGGCTGGCCGGAAGAGCCGCCCTTCCACGTGCCCGCCGACGTGCGCGCGTTCTTCGCGGGGCGCGCCCGGGACGGCGGCACCCGGCGCGAGCGGTGGCAGGAGGGCCTGGGCCGCTGGGCCGGGGCCCACCCGGACCTCGCCGAGGGCCTGGCCGCGCACCTGCAGCTGCGCGTGCCGGCGGACCTGGATGCGCGGCTGGTGGAGGGTATGGACCAGGACGCCGCCACCCGCCAGCACTCACAGGCGGTGATCCAGAAGATCTCCGCGGAGGTGCCCGCGCTGGTGGGCGGCTCGGCGGACCTGGATCCTTCCACGCTGACCTGGATCCGGGGCTCCACGGCGGTGGGCCTGGGGGAGGGCGAGGCGCGCTTCGCGGGACGCTGCTTCCACTTCGGCATCCGCGAGCACGCCATGGGCGCCATCGTGAACGGGCTGGCCCTGGGCGGGGCCTTCCTGCCGTACGGCTCCAGCTTCCTGGTGTTCACCGATTACGCCCGCCCCGCCATCCGGCTCTCGGCGCTGATGAAGGTGCGGAGCACCTGGGTGTTCACCCACGACAGCATCTTCCTGGGCGAGGACGGTCCCACGCACCAGCCGGTGGAGCACCTGGCTTCGCTGCGGGCCATGCCCGGGCTGCGCGTGTGGCGGCCCGCGGACGGGCTGGAGACGGCGATGAGCTGGGCCTGGTGCATGCAGCGCGCGGACGGGCCCAATCTACTGGCGCTGTCGCGCCAGAAGACGGGCGTGCTGCGCCGCCCGGAGGGCTTCGACCGCCGCGACGTGTGGCGTGGCGGCTACGTGGCGCGCCGCGAGCGCGGGCCGCGGCCGGACGCGGTGATCGTGGCCACCGGCTCGGAGGTGAGCCTCGCGGTCCAGGCGGCCGAGCGGCTGGCCGGGCCGGCCGCGCAGGCTCCCGCCGGGGGCACTGCGGGCGGAGGCCCGGCCGCGGGGCCCCTGGATGTCCGCGTGGTGTCCATGCCGTGCGTGGAGAACTGGCGGGAACAGGATGCCGCGTGGCGCGATTCGGTGCTGCCTCCGGGCATCCCGCGCGTCTCGCTGGAGGCCGCGGTCACCTTCGGATGGAGCGAGGTGCTGGGCGCGGGCTCGCTGTGCCTGGGCCTCGACCGCTTCGGAGCCTCGGCGCCGCTGGCCGATCTTCAGCAGCACTTCGGATTCACTCCACAACTGGTGGCGGAGCGGATCCGCGCGTTCGTGGCCACCGTGGCGCCCGGCCCCGGACGCTGACGATGCCGCGCCGGAGGGACCGGGCACCGGCCGGCGGCGAGCCGCGCGGCCGAGAGTCTGCTCCCCCGGGTGGGGGACGCGGCCGCCGTGACGGCGGCGCGTCCGTGGCGCCGGCCGCACCGGCCGGAACCGCCGCGGGTTTGGATTCCGTCTTCCGCGTGGCCCTGGCCGCGCTGTGCGGCTACGCGCTGCTGCTGCTGTGGGTGAACCTGGGGCTGCACGTCACCCCGTTCTACGCCGTCGAGACGGACCTGCTCGGCGACTACATCCCCGCCGCGCGCGACCTGCTGGGCGGCCGCATGCAGGCCGCGCAGTACGCCTTCAAGGGCTTCGGCTACCCGCTGTTGCTGGCCACGTTCTCCTTCCCCTGCGGCGGGGACTTCTACCTGGCCGCGCGGGTTCTGAACGTGGCCGCCGCACTCGCGGGCGCCTGGTGCTCATTCCTGTTGATCCGCCGCTTTCTCGGCCCGGGGGTGGGTCTGGCCGTGCTGCTGGGCCTGGCGGTCAATCCCGTCTACCTGCGCGCCGCGGTGGAGGCGGGCACCGACCTGCCGACCTTCGCGCTGTCCATCGCCGCGACGCACCTGGTGCTGCAGGGTCGTGGCAGCCGCGCCGTGGCCGCGGCCGGCCTCCTGTCCGGCTTTGCGATCATCACCCGGTACAACGCCGCGTTCCTGGTGCCGGCCGCGGCGGCGGTGTTGCTGGCCCGGCCCCCGCGGCTGCCGCGGCTGGCGGCGTACGCCGCGGGCCTGGCGGTGTCGGTGGTGCCGTGGCTGGTCACCAACCAGGCGCTGACCGGCAATGCGTTCACCAACGAGAACTGGCAGAACGTGGCCCGGGACATCTACGGCCGGGACACCAACTGGGACGCGTTCTGGAAGATCGCCGCCGGCCAGTTTCATTCACTGCGCGACGTGGCCCTGTACGACCCGCGGCTCTTCTTCTCGCGCCTGGGCGCGAACATGGCCACGCACTGGCTGCAGGATATCCACAGGCTGCTCCCGGTGTGGCTGGGTGTGCCGGCGCTCGCCGGTCTGGCCCTGTGCTGGTGGCGCCGTCGGGGCTGGCCGGGGATGCTGGGGCACTTCGCGCTGGGCTACCTGTCGCTGGTGAGCGTCTTCTACGGGCCGCGCTTCTTCCTGTACCTGCTGCCGTTCTATCTCTCCGGCGCCGGCGCGCTGGTGTTGATGTGGTCACCCGGGCGCCCTGCCGCGGTGCGGAGCCCCGGGCGCTCCGCACCGGCCGGAGCCGCCGTTCCCGCCGTGGCCGGCCGTGCATGGCTCCCGGCGCTCCGCTGGGTCCTGCTGGCGGGGTTGCTGGCGCCTTCGGGCGCGCGCGCGTGGGCCGACATCCAGGCGCTGCTGGCGGACGCACCGCACGAAGTGCGCGTGGGCGGGGAACTGCTGCGCTCCCTGGGCCGTCCCGGTGAGACCGTCATGGCGAGGAAGCCGCACGTGGCCTACTTCGCGGGAATGAACTACGTGGAGCTCCCGGCCGCCGCCGACATCTTCGAGCTGGTGCAGGCCGCGCGCGCCTCGGGTGCCGGCTATCTCTTCTACTCCGGCGTGGAGAAGCACCTGCGACCCCAGTTCGACCTGCTGGAGGATCGCGACGTGCGCCTGCCGGGGCTGGCACAGGTGGCCGCCCGCAGCCTTCCGCGCGGCCGTTCCTTCACCATCTACCGCTTCACGGACGAGCCGGTCACCGAGAGCCAGATGCAGGCCCCGCTGGCGGAGGCCCTGGAGCGCCACGTGGCCGGGCGACCCGGGCTCGCGGCCCCGCGATTGGTCCTCAGCGGACAGCTGATGGCCATGGGCCGCTTCCGCGAGGCGCTGGGCCATCTCGCGGTCGCGGACAGCCTCTCGCCCGGCGCCCCGCGGGTCATCGCGTTCCAGGCCCACGCGCACCTGTGCCTGGGCGAATACGAGGCGGCCGCGCGGTACTGTGAGAAGGGCCTGCGGATGGGGCAGGCGGCGGGATTGTTTCACGACGAGCTGGGCACGGTGCGCCTGGCGCAGCGGCGCCCCGCGGAGGCCCGGGAGCACTTCCAGGCCGCCGTGGCCCTCGAGCCGGCCAACATCGAGTACCGCGTGCGCCTTGGGATCGCGTGCCTGGAGCTGGGGGACCTGGCATCGGCCGCGCGCGAGCTAGAAGCCGGCCTGGCCTCCAGCCCGGACGCGGCGCCCGCGAGGTACTTCGCCGCGCGGTGCAGGCTGCGGATGGGAGATCGCGCGCGGGCGCTGCAGCTGATCGAGGGCCGCCACCGGCCCGGGGCGCAGCTGTTTCCGCCGCTCGAGGCCCTGGCCGACTCGGTCCGCCGCGGGTTGCTCCCGCAGCCCGGTTGAGCTTCGAGGGTCGCGCCGGGCCGGTCGCCGCGCCGGGATGCGCGGCCGCCGCCGCCGAGATTCGCGCTGGACGCCGCCCCCCGGCGGCCGCAACATTGGACCGGCCGTCAGGGCAGTCGCATCGAGTTGCGTCAGCCCCCGGATGAAGTGCAGCCGCGAGAGGGGAGAACCCATGGTCCCGAGACTTCCAGCGTCCCCGGAGCCCGCCGGGCGGGGCGCCGCCGGCGCGTCGCGGCCGGCGCAGCCCGCCTTCACGCGCCTCGCGCCGGCGTTTGCCGCCGCGTCCGCCTTCACGCGCCTCGCACTGACGTTTGCCGCAGCGGCCGCCTTTGCCGCACCCGCGCACGCCGAGCCCGAGGGCCGCGGCGTCGCCAGTCGCAGCGTGGTGTGGGCCCGCCACGGCATGGTGTGCGCGGCGCAGCCGCTGGCTGCGCAGGCGGGGCTGCAGATCCTGCGTGAAGGCGGGAGCGCCGCGGATGCCGCGATCGCCACCAACGCCTGCCTGGCGCTGATGGAGCCCACCTCGTGCGGACTGGGCGGCGACCTGTTCGCCATCCTGTGGGACCCGAAGCTGAACAAGGTGGTGGGACTGAATGCCTCCGGCCGCGCGCCGCTGGGGCTCAAGGCCTCGATGGTCCCGCCCGACAGCGAGGGCACCGTCCCGCTGCGCTCCCCGTACGCCTGGACCGTTCCCGGGTGCGCCGACGGCTGGTTCGAGTTGCACGCGCGCTACGGCAGGCTGCCGATGGAGCGCGTGCTGGCCGCGGCCATCCAGTACGCGGAGGAGGGTTTCCCCCTCTCCCCGGTGATCGCTTCCGACTGGCTGCGCTCCACGCGCGTGTTCAAGGACAAGCCCGGTTTCGCCGAGGTGTTCATGCCCGGCGGCCAGTCGCCGCGGGAAGGACAGCTGTTCCGGAACCCGGCGCTGGCGAAGACGCTGCGCCTGCTGGCCACGGGCGGGCGCGACGCGTACTACAAGGGTCCGGTGGCCGAGGCGCTGGTGCGCTACTCGAAGGCCAACGGCGGGTTCTTCGCGAGCGAGGACTTCGAGCGCCACCACTCCACATGGGACGAGCCCATCTCCACCGGCTACCGCGGCGTAACGGTGTGGGAGCTGCCCCCCAATTCGCAGGGGCTCGCGGCGCTGCAGCTGCTGAACATACTGGAGAACTTCAACCTGAGGCACCTGGGCCGCGACAACCCGGACTTCTGGCACATCTTCGTCGAGGCCAAGAAGCTGGCCTTCGCCGACCGCGCGCGCTACTACGCGGACCCGGCCTTCGTGAAGCTCCCGGTGGACTCGTTGCTGTCCAAGGCCTACGCGCGCGGGCGTGCCGCGAAGATCGACATGCGGCACGCCGCGCAGGGAGATACCGCGGGCGACCCGGCCGCGCTGGGACGCCGGGAGACCACATACCTGTGCGCCGCCGACGACAGCGGCCTGATGGTGTCGCTGATCCAGAGCAACTACACCGGCTTCGGTTCCGGCTACGTGGTGCCCGAGCTGGGCTTCGGCATCCAGAACCGGGGGGCGCTGTTCTCGCTGCACCAGGGCCACCCCAACTACCTGGAGCCGGGCAAGCGGCCGTTCCAGACCATCATCCCCGCGTTCGCCACGGCGAACGGCAAGCCGTTGATGGCCTTCGGGGTGATGGGTGGCGACATGCAGCCGCAGGGTCACGCGCAGGTGATCGTGAACCTGATCGACTTCTCCATGAACCTGCAGGAGGCCGGCGACGCGCCGCGCTTCCACCACACCGATTCCTCGGAGCCCACCGGCACGGTCATGAGGAAGGGCGGGGTGCTCCACATCGAGGACGGGGTGCCCTCACCGACTCTGGCGGAGCTGCGCATGCGCGGGCACGTCATCGAGCCGGAGGCCGTGGGGGCGTATGGCGGTTACCAGGCCATCTTCCGCGACCCGGTCACGGGGCTGTACTGCGGGGCCACGGAGAAGCGCAAGGACGGCTGCGCGGTGGGCTACTAGCCCGGGCCACGGACCCGGGGAGGACGAGTCGGTTTGCCGCGGTGCCGCGACGGCACGCCGCCGCATCCGCGCCACACATTGTCATGCATCTGCCACGCCGCCGGGCCTCCCGGCGGCGTAACTTCTTGCGGTGGGTGGGCGCGCGCTTGGCACGGAACTTGAGAAGCACTCCGGACAGCGGCGCCCCGGGTGCGGGTGTGGATCCTGACCCACCCGGCCTGGCGGGGCGCCATCAAGGGAGGCTGGCATGAGCGTCCAATTGACACGAAGCGTCCGCGGGGCCTGCGTGGTGCTGGCCCTGACGTTCGGAGCGGCCGGCCCCGCGGTCGCCGCGGAAGTGATTCCCTCGCTGCACCTGACCCGCGAGACCGGCCAGGATGCCGTGAGGCTGTCCGGGGGCCTCGCGGTGCGCGGGCCGGTCGTGCGGGGCGTGCTGGACACGGAACTCGGCATCGCGTATCGGCAGGATCTCTACGAGGGTGGGGACGTGCGTGTGCACAGCTGGCCCATCACCGCCTCGCTGTGGTTCCGCCCCCAGCGGGCGCTGTACGTGGGCGGAGGACTCGGGTGGTACAACACCACCGTCGAGTATCCCTACAGCCACTACGCCGACGAGACCACGCAGCGCGTGGGGGTGCACCTGGGCGGCGGCGTGCGCGTGCCGCTGAGCCGCGAGGTGTCCATGGACCTGGGCGGGCGCTACGTGTTCCGGCAGCACGGGCACGGCGCGCTGCTGCCGCACGACTTCGAGGCCGACTCCTGGACCACCACGCTGGGGGTGGCGGTGCGATTCTGAGCTCGCCGTCGCTCCGCGGGAACGATGCACGAACGGGCCCGGGGCCGGGATGCCCCGGGCCCTTCGTGCGTGAAAGGGCGTCCTGCGCGACCGATCAGCGAATCAACATGGTCTTTCGCGTTTGGACGCCCTGGGGCGTGGAGAGACGGTAGAAGTACACCCCGGAGCCCATCTGCGCCCCGGCGTCGCTGCGCCCATCCCAGGACTCCTGGTGCTCGCCCGCGCGGAGCGACGCGTCCACGAGCGTGCGCACCCGCCGCCCGGCCACGTCGAACACCCGCAGCTGAACCGGGGCCGCGTTCGGGAGGCTGAAGCGGACCAGCGAACGGGCGCGGAACGGGTTCGGCTCGCCCGGGTGCAGGGCGAATTCCAGCCCCGCGCGGGGCCCCCCGACGGCCGTCGGGCCGCGCCGGCACACCACGCCGGTCACCGTGTAGCCCTCGGTGGGGTTCGGATTGTAGAATGACACCACCTTCCAACGGTAGGTGCCCGGCACCAGGTTGAGCGCCGTCGCCACCTCGGGGTCGTCGGTCGCAGTCGCACCGCTGGTGACCACGTTGCCGCTCGAGTCCACCAGGTACAGGTCCAGGTCAATGACCGGGCCGCCGGTCCAGGTCAGGGTGCCCTGGACCATCTGCGCGTCCGGCGGCACGGTGAAGGTGTGGAAGGTGGCCACGTTGTTCAGGCCCTGCACGTCAATCCCGATGGTGCCCGCGAACTGGGTGCTCTCCGGTGCGCACTCCCCCTGCGGGGGCAGCTTGGCCGAGCCGGGGGTCACCTTGAGGAGCACCGACTGTGAATCCGCCTGGCCCTGCGCGTCGGCCACGTGGAAGACCGTGCGGTAGATCCCCTCGGACCCCGAGTGCGGCAGCCACGAGAAGACCTGCCGGTGCGTGTCGAAGCTCGCGCCCGGCGGGAGGGACGTGGCCGAGTAGGTCAGCGTGCCGCCCTCCCGGTCGTGCGCCACGACCGCGATCTGCAGGTTTGTTTCGATGCGCACGGTCCGGTCCGTGATCGGGTCCAGGGCCGGGGGCGTGTTGCTGCCGGGCGCCCGGGTCGGGACGGTGAGCGTGACCACCTCGCTGTCCGCCCCCGCCGCCGTGTCGGTGGCGCGGAACGTGACGGCATAGGTGCCCGCCTGTCCGTATGCCGGGGTCCACGTGAACGCCCGGGTGGCGGGGTTGAATGTCGCGCCCAGCGGCAGCGGGGTCGCGGCATAGGTCAGGGGCAGACTGTCCGGGCTGGTGGCGCTCACGGTGAAGCCGAGGGCGATGCCCTCCGGCACCGTGCGGCCTCCGATGGGATCGAGCACCGGCGCGTGGTTCAGGGTCAGCACCCCGGTACACGGTGGCGTCGGAGCCCGAGTAGGTGGTCACCGAGAAACTGTCCACGATGCCCTCGGTGTTCACGTAGCCCTTCTCGAGTGCCCACAGGAACCAGGGATTGGCGGGCGAGGGCGGCAGGTAGCCCTGCGCCATGTCCTCGTCGGTCAGGTCGGCGTGGAACCAGTACTGGGTCATGCTGCCGAAGCCCACCGGCACCACCACCCGCGAGGAGTCCGCCGCGCCGGAGCCGCCGGCCGGCCGGACCAGGAACGGCCGCAGCGGGTTCGTCCCCGAACCGAAGACCGCCGTGATGTCGTTGTCGATCGCGTTGTGGGTGATGCTCCAGCTCACGCGCGCGCGCACCGGGCGGGCATCGGTCTGGACCGGGAACGCGGGCTCACCGTGCTCCCGTCCCTGCGTGTCGGTCCAGCGGACCTGGTACCACAGGGGCACCCCGGGGATGAGGGAGGGGTCCGTGTCGGTCCAGTGGTACACCGTGCGGTTGGCGGTGCGCTCGATTGCCGCGTGGCCCTGCGGCACCACGTCCGGCGCGCTCACCGGGGAGAAGGCCCCCGGGACACCGCCCAGGTCCGGCGCCCGCCACACGTCGAAGCGCCGCACCCCGACCTCGCGCTGAGTGGCCCAGGTGAGGCCCACTTCCAGGTGACCGCCGACCGTGACGACCGAGGACGTTCCCTCGAGCACCACCTGGGTGGTGTTGTTGTCCAGCGCCTCCTTCACCGCCGAATAGGCGTCGGGCTCACCCCAGCCCCACGACGGGTGGTAGTTGGGGTCCACGTGGAACGAGTCCGCGGACGACGGCGGCTGCTGTCCGTGGTCGGTGCGGTGCTCGGCGGTGTTCTGCAGGATGGCACGCACCTCCAGGGGCGAGAGGCCCGGGTTGGCCTGGAGAATCAGCGCGCACAGGCCGGCCACGGTCGGTGTCGCCATGCTGGTGCCGTTGATGTTGTGGTAGCGCGTCCCGTCGGTGGTGGGGTCCCCCAGGGCCGACATCACGTCCGAGCCCGAACCCAGCACCGTGGGCTTCATCTCGTCCGCGTGGTCGGTGTCGCCGTCGTCCAGGCGCGGCCCCTCGTTGGAGTAGCCGGCGACGATGTCGTCGCCGTGCGCCAGGGTGTTGGCGTCCTCGAGGGCGCCGACGGCGATGCCCAGGTCCGCGGAGCAGGGGCTGGGGATGTAGTGGGTGTTGCCGTCGTTGCCGGTCGCCACGCACACCGCGATGCCCGCCCGCACGGCCGCGTTGACCGCCGCCGCGTCGGCGTCCGTGCCGTCGGAGTTGGTGGAGCCACCCAGGCTCATGTTGACCACCTGCACCCCCCGGTAGACCGCGTCCGGGTTGGTGACGTTCCAGTACGTGTCGCGGTGCGCGATGCACCACTCCAGCGCCTCCGCGGCACCGCCACCGAGGCCGGCATCGGTCAGCGCCTTGCAGTCCACCAGGCGGGCGTCCGGCGCCATGCCGGCATACCTGCCGGGATCCTCCGCTCCACGGATGCCGTCCGGGCCGCCGCTGCCGATCGCGGTCCCGGCGACGTGTGTCGCGTGGTAGCTGCCCTCGGCGTCCGCGGCGTTTCGGGGGTTGGAGCTGGAATCCGGAGACGTGTTCAGCGCGGCGTCTGGGTTTGAAAAGTCCCCGCCACCGAGGAACTTGCCGCGCAGCGATTCGTGGCCCGGGTACATGCCGTCCGGGGAATCGTTCACACCGGTATCGATGATGCCCACGACCACGCCCCGGCCGGTGATCGCGAGGTCCCTCCACACGGACGGGAACATCGGCGTGCCGACCCCGCCGTGGCCGTCGCGGGCGCGCAGGGTGCGTGTGGCGTTGTCGTTCAAGGGATACATCACCTGCCACGCCTCCACCCGGCGCACGCCGGCCGAGGCCGCCAGGGCCTGGACCTGCGCGTAGCTGGCCTGGGCCCGCAGGTAGTCGATGTACCGGGGCCGCCACAGCAGGCGGGCGCCGGTGGCGAGCAGGCGGGCCACGTCATCGTCGGTGGGGCTGTGGTCATAAGCCACGTACACGCCGAAGCTCAGCGGGTTGGTCTCCGGGTACACGAACAGGATGAGCTTGCCGGCAAGATCGCCGTTGACGTGCGCGGCGGTGAGGCCGTGCGCCTGTACCGCTTCGATGCGGTCGTCGATGCGGTTGCCGTCCTGGTCCCACATCCAGGTGGCCGCCCGGGTCGAGGCCGCGCAGCACGCGAGCGCGAGCAAGAGCGTGGCCGCGACAGTTCGGATCATCTTTGCCATCACCGTGGCTCCTCCGAGGCTAGGGGTGTGTGCGGCGGCTGCCGCCGGCAGCCGGGCGGCCAACGCCGCCGGATTCGGCTTCGTGGAGCGATGGTGCGCCGGGAGCGCTGAGCGAGCCCTGATCGGGGGCCTTCCCGACGCCCGGAACCCCTTGTGCCGCAGGGATTAGCAGTGAGTTGAGAGAGTCCGGGAGAGGGCGTATACTAATAGCTCGAAAGCAGGCCGCAACCGGCAGGTGCATGCGTTCGCGCCCGCCCCCCGGAACAGGGTGCCATGGCAGATCCACATCTGGTGCTCACCTCGCAATTGCGGCCGCCGGCTCTGCGGCCCGACATCCTGCCCCGGCGCCGGCTGCTGTCCGCGCTGCGCGCGGCGGCCACGCACCGCCTGGTGCTGCTCTCGGCGGACGCCGGGTACGGCAAGACCACGCTCCTCGCGCAGTTCCACGCGGGTTGCCCCGGCACGGCGGTGTGGTACTCCCTCACCGAGCGCGACGCCGACCTGGAGATCTTCCTGCACCTGCTGTGCGAGGCCGTGGGGGCCCGCTTCCGCACGGCGCGCCATCCGCTGCACCGGTTCCTGGCGGAGCATCCCGCCCCGCACGCCGATGCCGCCGGGGCGGCCGGCGCGTTTGTGGACATCCTCTCCCGCTGTGCCCGGCGGGACTGTTACCTCATCGTCGATGACGCCCACCTGCTGCGCGGCAGCCCGTTCGTGCCGCGCTTCCTGGCGGCATTCGTGGACCTGGCGCCTCCGCACCTGCACCTGGTCCTCGGCGCTCGGAACGAGCCCCCGCTGCCCGTGCCGCTGTGGCGGGCGCGCGGACATGTCTTCGAGCTGCGCAACACCGACTTGAGATTCCGGCGCGACGAGGTGGACGAGCTGTGCCGCGGCCGCCTCGGGTTGGACATGAAGACCGCCGACACCGACCTGGTGTTCCGGCGCACCGACGGATGGGTCGCCGGGGTGCGCTGGACCGCGGAGCGGGTGCGGCTCTCCGGCGGCCTGAGCAGCGTGCAGGAGACCCTCGAGGAACTCGGGCGCAGCCCGGGCGGACTGGCGGAGTTCTACGAGGCGGAACTGTTCCGGTGTCTCCCGGAGCGCGAGCAGCGCTTCCTGCTGCGCATCGCCTCGCTCGAGACCGTAACCGACGAGCTGGCGGAGCTGGCGTGGAAGGCGCACGACGGCTTGCAGCTGCTGTGCTCGCTGGTGCGGCGCAACCTGCTGACCGCCGGGGCGGGGCGCGGCGGGCGCGAGTTCCGGCTCCACCCGCTGTTCCGGGAGTTCCTGGAGGAGCGGGCCCGGGAAGAGTTGTCCCCGACGGAGCGGGCACGGCTGCTGGAAGAGCTGGGCGAACGCCTGCTGCGGGGCGATCCCGCGCAGGGTCTGGAACAGTGGCGCCGGATCCCCGACCCGGCGCGCGTGGCGCGCTGGCTCGCGGAGAACGGCGCGTGGTTCCTGTCGCACGGCCGCTACAGCCAGCTCGGAGGGCTGCTCGACACTCTTCCGCGCGGGGCATTCGACGCGGACCCGCGGCTGCTCTTCCTGCGCGGCGAGAACCGGCGCATCCTGGGCGACTTCGCCGGAGCGCGGTCCGACTTCGGCGCAGTGACCCGTCGCGCCGCCTCCACCGGGGACGCCAGCCTGGCGGCGGAGGCGGCGCTGGGCTCCGCCCGCGTGTGCAACGCCGCGGGCGACGCCGCCCGGGCGCTGCGCACGGGCCGCGGTCTGCTGGGCGCGCGCGCACGACTGCGCCCCGGGGTTCGCGCGCGGGCGCTGCAACTCGTGGGTGGGGCGCTGTTCTACCTCGGGCGCTACCGGGAAACGGAGCGGGCACTGTGCGAGTTGAGGGCGCTCCTCACGGACCACCCGGATCCCGAACTCGAGCCCGCCGCGGAGCACAACCTGGCGCTGACCTACTGCGCCATGGGCCGCTTCCTGGAGGCGCGGGCCCTGTTCGAGAACTGCCTCAAGCGGCCCGAAGTGCGGCACTCGCGGCGGAGGGCGCTGCACCTGGCCAACCTGGCGCTGCTGCGACTGGAGCTGGGGGAGATGGACCGCGCCAGGGAGTCGGTGGTGGAAGGGGAGTCGCTGGTGGCGGACGGCGGCAGCCCGCTGCAGCAGGCCACCGTGATGCTGGCGCGCGCCGAGGTGGAGCGCCGGTCGGGCAACCTGGCCACGGCCACGAGCCTGGCCACCGACCTGGCCGGCCGCGGCGGGGACCTTGCGCACCAGTCCGTTGGCGTGGGACTGCTGCTGCTGCGGGCACAGGTGGCCCTGGCGCGCGGGGAAGCCGAGCGGGCGCGCGAGCTTTCCGGCGAGGGACTGCGCGCGCTGCGTGGCGGGCGGGGTTCGCTGTGGTTCGACCTGAAGCTGCTGGAGGCGCGGGCCTGGCTCTCGGAAGGGCGCGCCACGAGGGCGGCGACGCTGCTGCGCGCGCTGCTGCGCGAAGCGGTCGCGGGCGGGTTGCGGCACATCCAGGCCGCCGCGGGCCTGGCCCTGGCGGAAGCGCTGTGGCGCGCCGGGGAGGCGGACGGCGCGGTGCGCGCCGCCGCGCGCGCCCTGGCGATCTGTGGGCGCGAGCGGTACGAGCAGATCACCGCGGAAGCCGCGGAGCAGGCCCCCGAACTGCATGCCGAGTGCTGGGCCCGGGGCGGGGCCGAGTGGCTCTCACCGCTGTTCGCGCGCCACCCGGAGCGGTTCTGGCCGGTCCTCGACAGTCGCTTCCAGGGGCGGCGGCGTCCGCGGCCCGATGCCGCGGCGAGCCTCGCCGACTGGGGCGACGAACGCTGCCTGGGCCTGCTCCGGCGCTGGGCCGCCGAAGGCGGTCCGACCGCGCGCGACGCCTTGCGCGCCCAGCGTGCCCTGGAGAAGCGCCTCGGGTTGTCTCCGTCGCGGCGCGGCGGGACGGCGCTGGAAGTGAGGCTGCTCGGACCGCTCGAGGTGCGCGTGCTCGGCGAGCGTCTTCCCCTGCGCGCCTTCCGGACCGAGCGGGCCGCCGAGTTGATGGCGTATCTCGCGCTGCGGGGCCCGGCCGGGGAGACTCGCGAGCGACTGCAGAATATGTTGTGGCCCCAGGCCTCCACCGCGGAGGCGCGGCGAAGCCTGAGCCTGACCCTCAGCTACGTGCGCGAGGCGGTGCGCGGCGCGGTTCCCGGGGCGGAGGTGGTGGAGCGCGACCGCGATCGGGTGCGCCTGTCCGCGGCGCTGGAACTGCGGACGGACCTGGACCTGGTGCGGCGGTTCGAGCTGCCCGAAGGCGCCCGCTCCGCATCCGGAACGGGCCGCCCCGGGGCGGCGGTGGAACTTGTCACCGCCTGGCGGGGCGAGTTCCTGGAAGGATGGGATTCCGCGTGGGTGGTGGCCGAGAGGGAGCGCCTCGCGCGCATCCACCGCCGCGCCCTCCTGGAACTGGCGGCCGAGGAACGCGGCGCGCAGCGCCCGGAAGAGGCCGAACGCTGGCTGCGCGACGCGCTGGAGCTGGACCCCGCGGACGAGGCGGCGCACCGCGAACTGCTGGAGATCCTCGCGCAGCGCGGGGAGTTCACGCGGCTGTGGGCCGAGCACCGCAGCTTCCTCGACCTCCTCCGGAGCGAATTCAACCTGGTCCCGGAGCCCTCCACGCTCCGGTTGGTCGCCCGGCTGCGGGCGCGCCAGAAGGAAAGTGTCAACTGACGGTGGTCCTTGAAGTTGTGGGCGACGCGCGGGCTCGGTCTCAGGAATGATTCAGCGCGCCGCATCCAGGATGCTTCCATGGAGCAAAGTGCCATGACACCACTCAGACTCCGGCCAGCGGCCACGTTCATCCTCGCGGCGGGAATCGCGCTGTGCGGCCTGTTCGCTGCGGGCGCACCCTCGCGGGCCAAGGGTTTGGGCCCCGTGGGCAGCCCGTGGGTGTGGGACGACGACGGCAACGGCATTGACGACCGTTTCGCCGCCGTGGACACCGGGGGCCTCGCCGCCGCCTATACCGCCAACGATCCCACCCACGGCCGGCTTCGCTTCCAGGTCGGCGTGGTGGGCGGGCTCACCACGTTCGGCGCGTACGTGCGCTACACCGGGCATCCCGGGGCGGTGGACGTGGCGGCGGTGAACGCCACCGGCGCGCGCGTCACCCACACGTACCGATGGTTCGATTGCCTGCGCATCGCCGCCACGTATCCGCAGATCGCGGCGGTGCGGGCCCTGCCGGGCGTGTGGCGCGTGGAGACGATCCAGGCGTTGTACCCCAGCCTGGACGTGTCGGCGCGGGGCGCGAGGGCGCGCGACACGGATGACGGGACCCTGTTTCCCTCGGTGTGGAAGGACCTCGGGCTCGACGGCCACGGTGTGGTGGTGGCCTTCCTGGACACCGGCATCAACGACACCGCCGACGTCGTGAACCCCGGCTATCCGGGGCACGAGTCCCTCCGTGGACGGTGCCTCGGGGGCGGGGACTTCTCGCTGGGAGATTCCACGCTCGATGTTCCCGACGTGAATCCACAGGACCACGGCGCCGGTTTCCACGGCACGCACGTCGCCGGGATCGCCCTGGGCACCGGCGGGCCGGCGCACGTGTGCCAGGGCATGGCGCCGGGCGCGCGCTTCGTGGACTGCAAGGTCCTCACCGACGCCGGCGTGGGCTTCGGGGTCCTCGACGCGGTGGACTGGCTGATCACCAAGCGCGACACGCTGTGGCTGGGTCTCGCGCACCCCGAGTGGCGGGGGGTGCAGGTCATGAACCTGAGCCTGGCCGGCCCGGACAACTCGGACGGCAACGACGTGGACGCGCAGGCCCTGAATACCGCCGCCCAGTGGGGCATCCTCTCGGTGGTTGCGATGGGCAACGACCACCGCGCCGGGTTCGTGCCCTCCCCGGCGTCCGCCGACAGCGCCGTCGCGGTGGCCGCGCTGAACGACCGGAACACCACGCGCCGCGACGACGACCAGGTGGACACGCTGTACTCGAACCAGGGCCCCCGCCCGGACGACGCCGACACGGACCATCGGGACGAGCTGAAGCCCCTGGTGACGGCCCCGGGCAGCGGGATCCTGTCCGCCGACGGGAACCCCGCCACCGACGGCACGCGCTACGTGCAGATGAACGGCACCAGCATGGCGGCGCCGCACGTGGCCGGCGCACTGGCGCTGATGCTGCAGGCCAATCCCGCGCTGCGCGCCGCGCGCGCGATGGAGATCCTGCGCTTCAGCTCGGAGCACAAGGGAGTTCCGGGCGATCCATTCGCCGGCCCGGGGCACCCGGACCCCGGCTGGAGCCGGGCGTGGGGCCACGGCGAGCTGGACGCGTACGCCGCGGTGCTGGAGGCGGCGTCGCCGGGACAGACCCAGCTGGTCCAGCTCCGGGCCCTGCCGCGCGGCGGCTGCCACTCGATTCTGCTCCGCTGGTTCACGCAGCGCGAGGTGGGGGTGGCGGGCTTCCACGTGTACCGCTCCACCGACTCGGCGTCGGCGTTCGTGCGGCGGAACGCGGTGATGCTGCCCTCCGTGGGGGTGCCCGCGGCTCCCGGCGACTCGGTGCACCTCCTCTCCGACAATCGGACCGGCTACGCATGGAACGACACCGGCGTGGTGGCCGGTGCGACCTGGTTCTACCGGCTGGCCTGGGTTGACGCGCTGGGCGGGGAGCACCTCTCGCCGGTGCTCCGCGCACGGATGCCGGCCGCGGACCCGGTGGCGACGCTGCGCATCCGCTACACCCACGACTTCGCGGACCAGGACCTCTCGGTCCGCTACGGAACGGGCGGCAATCCGGCCGCACCCGACTGGTGGCGCGCGCTCGGAGGCACCGGCGACGCCGACAGCATGATCACCCGCCCGGGGATTTCCTACCTGGGCACTCGCAGCTGGATCTTCCACCAGGACATCCTGCCGTCGGATGGCGCGGCCGCGTTCCTGCCCCCGGGGAGCACGCATCCCTGGTTCCTGGGCGTGACCGAGGGCGGGTTCCTGAACACCAGCGGCACGGTGGACGAGTTCGCGATCACGTGGCACGACGCCTACAGCAGCGGGCGGGACTCCACGTTCCGGAGCGCCTCGCCGCCACAGCGTACGGTCGAGGGGCTCACCAGCATTCTGTGGATCCCGCTGCCGGTGCCGGTGGACGCCACGCCGTCCGCCCCGGGGCAGACCGCGATCCTGGGCCTGGGTCCAAGCCCCGCGCGCCGGGAGGCGTTGCTGGCATTCCGGCTGGCGTCCGGGGGCGAGATCCGGGTCACGCTGCACGACGTGACGGGCCGGGAGGTGCGCCGCCTGTTCGGCGGGCTGCTGCCCGCGGGGCTGCACCGGGTGCGGTTGGACGCGTCGGAGCCCGGCACGGCGAGGCTGGCCGCGGGTATCTACTGGGTGCGATTGGGATGGGAGGGCGGAAGCTCGGCCCGGCGGCTGGTGGTGGTCCCCTGAGGACCGGCGCTCACGCCGCGGGCGGCAGGTAGGCGGGCAGCTCACGACAGGCGCATTCCCCCGCCTCCCGCAGCTGCGGGGAATCCACTCCGTGAAGCGCCTCGCGGACGCACAGGTCGGCCACCGCGGCGTGCGCCTCCAGGCCGCCGGGGCCCAGCGGTCCAGGCTGATCCAGCCAGTTGCGGGCCAGCACCAGCCGGCTCACCGCCCGCAGCTCCTCGAACGGAAACCCCAGCCCGTGAAGCGCCAGCGTGCCCAGGTCGGCCGCCACGTCGGCCACGGGCGCCAGGCGGCGCAGCCACAGCGCCAGCGCGGTGAGCGTCCAGCCTCCCAGCCCCGCGGCCACCGGTTCGTCCAGGCGGCGGCAGATGGCCTGCAGCAGCGCGGGCTCCAGCACCGCCGCCCACCGCTCGTGGTGCAGCGCGTCCACGCAGGCGATCGAGAACTCGTCGGGCGCGCGTCCCCCGAGGTCCGGGTCGCGCCGGGCCGCCAGCTCCGCCCACGGGGCCACCAGTTCTCCCAGCAGCCCCACCTCGTGCATCCAGCGCAGACCCTCGGCGCGGTGCGGGCAGGAAAGCGCCGCCAGCAACTCCGAGCGCCGCACCAGCGTCGAGACGCCGTGGAGCAGCGGCTGGCGGGCGCGCGCCCGCTCTGCGGCCATCTTCAGCGAGATGTCGGTCCTGAGATTTCGCGTGGCGGCCAGGCGGCCGGCGCGCAGCCAGCGGGTGGGGTCCACCTCGCAGGAGTTGGAGACGACGGGGCGGAGGCGACGGTCGGCGACATCCAGCGCGCCGTGCAGCGGGTCCACCAGCCGCACTTCCGCGGCGCCGCGCAGCGGCAGCGCCATGGCGTTCACGGTGAAGTCGCGGGAGCGGAGGTTGGCTTCAAGGTCGCGGGAGCCGGAGTCGAGGCGCAGCGGCAGGGGAAGGTGGTCCCAGCGGAAGGCGTCCCAGCGCGTGGCGCCGGCGTGCGGGGCGCCGAACTCCATGCCCAGTGCGGCGCGCGCCGCGGCGGGGTCGTGCGCCCACAGGTCCAGGTTGACCGGATCCACGTCCAGGAGCGCGTCGCGGACCGCCCCGCCCACCAGCATCATGTCGGGCGTGTCCGCCAGCGCGCGACGCACGCGCCGGCCGGTCTCGGACTCCAGGAAGCGCAGCTTCACATTCAGCGCACCGGTCTCGGCTAACGCACCACGGCGACGGGGGTCACCATCCGCAGGGCCGTCCCCTCGACGGTGACTTCCACGTGGTACAGCCCCGAGCCCACTTGCGATGCGGGCAGCGCCACCACGTTGACGGCCGGGTGGCCCTGCCACCACGCCTGGGAGACGATCCTGCCCTTGAGGTCGAACAGGCGCACGCGCACCGGGGCGGAGCGCGTCAGCTCGAAACTCACGCGTAGCTCGTTCTGCTGCGCGATGCGCAGCGGGTTGGGATAGGCCCGGAAGTTCCCGAGGTCGGCGTACTGCGAGACCGGCCGGGGCGGGCCCATGCGCGTGCGGGGCAGGAAGCCGGTGCGCGCCTCGTCCACGCCGGGGCCGCCGCTGACCCAGTTGCCGCGCGGCACGCCCGGCAGGCTGTCCAGGCTCCAACCGCCGCCGCCGCCAATCGCCAGCAGCCAGGTGTTGCCGCGCTCCCCGGGCACGAAGAAGCAGCCCGTGCCCCAGTCACCGGCGACCGCGCGAGGGAAGCCCTGCACCACCTTGCCGGCGGGGTTTACGCCCACCAGGTCACCCGAGGTGGTGGCGACCAGGATGCGCGGCTCGCCGGCGAGCGTGCGGTACTGCAGCGCCGCCGATCCCGGCACCGGCGCCCGGCCCTCGGGCAGCCGCGCGGGGAAGCCCGGCAGCGGCCGTCCGTCCATGCCCACGGCGTAGAGCTTCCCGTCCTGGCACTGCACCAGGACGCACGGCCGGCCGTCGCCGGAGATGTCGCCCAGCGTGGCGATGCCCGCGGGGGGGCTGGGGAGCCGGCAGGGGAAGCCGGGGAGGAGGTTGTAGGCGGAAACCCACGGGCAGTCAGCGACACTACAGTTCCAATTCCAACCGCCTGGGGGGTTCGCGCTCAACCGGAACGCGCCGATCCAGCCCGTGGAGTCCACAACGATCACCACGGGCTCCGCTGTCGCGGAGGTGTCCGCGTACGCGCCGAGGAGCACCGGGCGGTGGAAACGACTGCCTTCGGGCAGTGGCGGCAGCGGCGGCGGGGTTGGCGGAGTCTGCGACGCGGCGGGGGAGGCCGGTGGCGTGCCACTCCCCAGCCCGGCGAGGCTGAGCACGCGGAAACCCGCGGTGTATCCGCCCGAGGAGTTGGCCGCGATCACCGCGTCCGTGCCGCCCGGGCCGTACTTGCCAACCAGCAGGCGCCCCTGGATCGCACGGCCGCCATTGCTGGCGTCGATCGCGGAGCCGATGGGCGTCGCAGTCCCGGTCTTCTCGAACATCCACACGTTCCCGTCCGCGCCACCCGCCAGCACCTTGTCCCCGTAGCGCACCGGCGGCGTGGTAAGCCCCACCGGTCCCGCGGGGAAGTTCTCCATCGGGCCGTTGATGTCGTAGGCCGCAAGGCTGCGCGGCGTTCCGGCGATGCTGGAGTCGCGCCACTCACCCACGATGGCGTCGCGGCCGTTCGGGCCCCAGCCCGGCATGGTGAGCAGCTCCGGCTCGAACTCGAAGGGCCGGTCGGCCAGCGGGAAGTTGCCCTCCACGTCGGGCACCGGGCGCCCGAAGCGGGTGTAGCCCAGGATCCGCCCGTGACGCGCGGCGGCGTAGTACTCCTGCCTGCCGTCGCCGTTGAGGTCCGCAGCCGCGGCGGCGCCGGGCTCGAAGTAGTCCTCGTAGAAGGTGGGCACCGGCCATCCGGCGATGGCGCGGCTGCGGCGGATGCGCACGCGCATGGCGGGGCCCGGCGGGTCGAGCACCTCGAAGGACACGCCGGTGAGACCGCCGGAGTTGCCGCGCGACGAGGGCCGGCCGTCCTCCGGCAGCGACGCGCCGAAGTTGCCCACCGCGAACGGGTCGAACGGGCCGCCCTGGTAGTAGGGTGAGCCGCCGTCGCCCAGCGACTGACTGCCGTCGCCCTGGATCAGCGCGATGCTCAGCCGCCGCGGGTTGGTGTTGAACCCGCTGTCGGCCGGCACGTTCACGCCGCGCAGGTCCAGCACGCTGTTGTCCACGTGGAAGCACAGGATGCCCGAGGCGGGCTGCAGCACGTCGAACTCGTTGGTGAGCACCACGGTGGTGTCGCCGCCCGCGATGCGCTTGCGCGCCGGGCCCAGGACCACGCCGCTCAGCGAGTCGGACTTGAGGAACAACGTGTCGCCGGGCGCCGCGTCGGGCTCCTGCTGGCGGTTCTCGAGCAGGAAGTACTCGTCCTGGGAGACCGGCAGGTACACGAAGCCGGGGTCGTTCTCCGCCGCCCGCAACGTGACGGTGGTGTCCGGGCCCTCGAACTCCACCGGGCGCATGGCATCCGGGTAGAGCGCCACCCACTTGGACCACACGTCGTCGGAGCCCGGCACCAGCCCCACCGCGTAGATCTCCCCGTCGGGAGTCCCCACGCGCGTGCCCAGGAAGTTACCCGAGTCGTGCAGGCTCCAGGTGCCCACCGCCGGCATGCCGCTCGAAGTGTTGTACAGGTCGGGCTGGATGATCGGCCCGTTGGCGCGCAGCAGGTGGCCGAACTCGTGCGCCATCACCCCGTTGATGGCCCCGATCAGCCCGTCCTGCGAGGACGACTCGGGGATCAGCGTGGTGTGAAATACCCACAGCGTGTCGCTGGATGCGCGGTCGTACACGCGCACCGCGTTGCTGGAATCCATGAAAAAGGTCAGCGAGGGGATGTCGTAGGCGCTGTTCTGGCGCACGTCGGTCTGGAAGTCCGCGCCCGCGTGGAAGATGATGATCCGATCGAACCTCTTCCAGTGAATGTCCGGGTCCTCGGAGGCCCTGTGCATGGCGTCGCGCACGTAGCGGTGGATCTGCGGCACGATGTCCTGCGAGAACTCCCACGGGCCGTAGTCGGCGACGTCGCGCAGGTGGTACGCGCCGGTGTCGCTCTTCGGGTACACGTCGTAGGTGATCACCACCGAGCCGTAGGATTGCGCCCGGTAGAAGTTGGACAGCGCCTTCATGTGCGCCATGAAGTAGTTGCGGTCGTGGGGCGGCGGGTCAATCACCACCGTGGAGTCGGGCTCGAGGTCGAACCTGCCGTTGCCGGTGGTCTGGGCCTCCACGGAATCACGCAGGAAGTCCACGCGCAGGCCCAGCACCCGGATGGTCTCGGGGTGCGCCGCGGTGAAGCGCTCCGCCCCGAGCGAGCGAGCGCGGCGCGCGCGGGCGAGCGGGTCGAGCGAGCCCGGGGCTGGAACCGGCAGGTCACCGGCCACCATGCGCACCTGCTCCATGAGCTGGCGGCGCTCCGCGAGCCGGCGCAGGTCGGGCGCCAGCGCGGCAGGTGGCACGTGCGGGCCGCCGGGCACGATGGAAATGCGATTCTGTCTTGCAGCGGCTGCCGCGCCCGGGGCAGCCCCGGGCAGCGTCGTGAGGGCAAGCGTCAGCAGGAGCACCGGCAGGAGCCGGATCGTGCGCATGGAGAGTCCTCTCTCAAGGTCCGGACGGGGCGACGGGGTAGCCATGTTGTAGTAGGCGCCCACGGCGGCGCCGGTTCCCGGATTCTCCGGGCCATCGCCGGCGGGCCGGAAGGGACCGGGGGCCTGGCCGGCGGCCACGGATCCGGGGCTCGAATCCGGGCCCGTCGCGGCATTCTAGCAGAAGGCACCGCTGCGGGATACGCCGCCCGGGGCGACGTCCGGGGCACGCCCCCGGAACCGAAAACGACCTGGCCCCGCCGGGCCAGCGACTGCGTCGCGCTCCCGTGGCGGGGCCAAGTCAGTACAATCCGATCATGTGGTTCCGAGGCTGCCTGTTTCGATTCGACCTTTCGGCGGGAGATTCGCCTCCGCACGCGGAATCCCGGAGCGGGGATCTTCGACTTCGGCTCCACCGATCCCCCGAAAGCGCTTCCAGGGTCAAGGTTTCGCGCCAGGTGCCGATAATGAGAGTACGGTAGAGGCGATCATCCCCGAGCCCCGGGGCTCCCGCCATCGCCGCCTGGGAGATGCCTGTGGTCGGCGTGCAGATGCGGTCCATTCACCCACAGCCGCCCGAGCGGCTGCCCGGCGCTCCAGGACAGTCCGGCTTCTCCCTCGTCGAGCTGATGTTCACGCTCACCCTCGCCGGCATCCTGCTCACCTTCGGAATCCCCGCGTTCCTTCACTATCGCCAGTCCACGGCCCTGCCCGCGGAGTCCATGCGCCTCGCCGGCCAGTTGAAGCTGGCGCGCCAGGTGGCCATCTCGCGCTCCGCGCGCTATGGCGTGCAGGTGGATTCCGCTGGCGCGCGCTACCGGGTGGTGGATCCGACCACCGACAGCGTGGGGCCCTGGATCGAGATGTCGCACTACGTGGGCTTCTGCCGCGTGGAGGCGCCCTCCCCGGGAAGCCGGTTCATCTTCAGCGCCGATGGAAGGACACCGGCCAACGGCCAGGTGATCCTGGCCGGAGCCGCGGGCACCTTCGACACCATCGGCGTGAGCCTCTCGGGGAGGGTGAGCAACCCATGACCCGGGACGGCACCCGCGGCTTCAGCCTCGTCGAGGTGATGATCGCCCTCACGGTCCTCGCCGTGGGGATCGTCGCCGTTTCGGGCATGTTCCCCCGCGGCACGAGCGAGATCCGGAAGGCCAAGAAGGTCGCCTCGGCCTCCTTCGCAGTCCAGCAGACACTCGAACAGCTCCGGACCCTGGATGCCACCAGCCCCGCCCTCACCGCCGGCGCGCACCCGGCCTCCGGGTACGACCCGGTGGCCGCCGAGCCGGCGCTGGCGACCCGTTACCTGGTGGCGAACATGACGGGCTCGATGAATGGAGTGAAGATGGTCACGGTCGTGGTGCGCTGGCATGAGTCCCTGGATGATTCCCTCCTGGTGGTGTCGTATGTCCGCCCCCAGTAGGGCGCCATCCGCGCCGCGGTGGCGGACCGCGCGCGGGTTCACGCTGGTGGAGCTGCTCATCACCCTGGTGGTTCTCGGCATCGCGGTGGTGGCGCTCTTCGGCTTCGTCACCAGCACCCGCAGGGTGTTCACCGAGCAGAGCAACCTGGCCGAGGCGCAGCACGAAGCTCGCAGCGCCCTGGACCTGGTCACGCGCGACATCCGGTGCGCCGGCTACGGCGCCGACCAGAACGCCTCGCCGCCTCAGCCCGCGTTCGCCTATGCCTCGGCCACCGAGTTGATCATCGTGGCCAACCTCAACCCGTACCCGGACACCGCCGCGGTCCGGCTCGGGGCCCCGCAGGCCTTCGACCCGGCGGGCGCGCCGCAGCCCGCCACGCTGGCGGGCAGCTACCTTCCGACGCTGAAGTACCGCACCGGGGCGGAGCTGATCCGCTACACGCTGGACGTGAACGACGACGGGCTGGTGAATGCCGACGACCGGGCCGACCCGCTGGCACAGCAGGCCCTGCGCGGGGTGACCGACCCGGACGCCTACCTGCTGGTGCGCCAGGTCTACGGCGACAGCTCCGGTTCGGTGCCCGTCGCCGGCAACAACGGTGGCTCGCCCGAGGCGGTCGCGGTGGTGCACCTGCCGGCCGGGACGCCCCTGATCACCGTCTTCGTCGGGGGGAGCAGCACGCCGTACGACTGGAGCGGCGGCCCGGTGGCCGCGAACGACCTGGACCGCATCTCCCGGGTGGACGTGCGGATCTCGACCGCGGCCCGCAAGCGCGACGCGCAGGGGGAATTGCGCACCGTCACGCTGGGCTCCTCGGTGGGCACGCTGCGCAACAAGCCGCAGGGCACCAAGGTCATGTTCGTGGTGGACGGCTACGTCTACTCCGACGTGAACGGCGACCTGAGCTTTGAGGCGCCGCCGGATTCCGGGGTGCGCAGCGCCATCGTGCGCCTGGGCAGCGCCCAGGTCACCCGCACGGACGCGCGCGGATACTTCATGTTCGTCACCACCCCCGGCGCGTACGTCCTGCAGGCCCAGGCTCCACCGGGGTTTGCGCCCTCCGCGGCGGACACCTTCACCGTGAACCTGGTCGCGCACCCCTCGAACACGCGTCACGACTTCCCCGACACCGCCCTGCAGGGTGGCACGCTGGCCGATTCGGCGTACCTCGATGCGAATGGCAACGGCGTGTGGGAGCCCGGGGAAACCGGCCTGGCCGGCGTGTCCATCACCGCCAACGGGCAGACGGTGCTCACCGACTCGCGCGGCGCCGCGGCGCACTTCCTTCCGCCGGGCACCTTCCCGGTGCTGGCGAGGGGCCCGGATACCACGGTGGCCACCACCGCCAATCCGGTGTCCGTCACCATGACCCACGGCGGGTACGCCACCGCCGTGTGGGGCTTCAAGCCGGTCACCACCGGCTACTTCCAGGGACACGTGTTCCGCGACGCCAACCGCAACGGTTCCATGAACCTGGGGGAAAGCGGTATCGCCAACGTGTGGGTGGCGGTCCTGAACGGCATGGACGGCTCGGTGGTGGCGTGGCAGAACACAGACGCGCAGGGCGGATACGTGATCACCGTGCCGTCGAACGCCTCGTCGCACTACCCGCCCTACCAGGTGGCCTTCGCGCCGCCCCCGGGCTTCTATCCGACCGCCGGCACCAGCCGCGGCATGTTCTACGTCGCGGCGAGGGACACCGCCGGCCCCTACGATTTCGGCGCCAACTCCTACACGGTGATCACGCTCAACGCCAGCCGCGTGCTCTCGCTGGGCACGGCCGACCTGCTGGAGAAGGACTGGTCCGGGAACGACAACCAGTGGGCCACCAAGAGCCACCGGGACCTGGACCTGGTGCTGGGATCCGAACGCATCAGCAGCTCCAACCTGAGCGTGTGGTTCAACCAGTACCCCGCCACCCCGCTCTACACCGCGTCGGCGGACTACGTGCGCGACGCCATGGCCTCGGTGCTGGCCATCGCCACCGGCAGCCTGGATGGCGCCACACCCACGGAACGGCAGGACGTGGTGACCGGCCTCGCCTACAGCAGCGCCGGGAACTTCGCCGTCTGGTTCAACCAGAACAGCTCCGGCAATCTGGGCTACCTGCCTTCCGCGCCGGTGTACTACACGTCGGCGGACCACGGGGACGTGAGCGCGGTCGCGATCGCAGACCTCGGCGGCTCCGCGGATCCGGACATCCTGGTCGGCACCACGAGCCCCATCGACCATGGAACGATCGAGTTGTGGCTCAGCGAAGGCGGGGCGACTCCCGAGTTCGAGCGGGATGAGTCGTTCCCGCCCTCGGGCAACATCCCCGGCGGCGTCATCGGCAGCGTGAAATCCATGGCCCTGGCCGACCTGAATGGCGATGGCGTGGCCGACCTCGTGGTCGGCACGCGGACCGGTCCCTACACCGGCCAGATCCTGGCGTTCCAGGGCACGGGCAGGACGCACGGCAGCCGGCTGCATCTCGCGTGGAGCACCACGCTGGCGGGACAGGTGACGGCGGTGCAGGTCGGGGACATGAACCTTGACGGCCACCCGGACATAGTGGCGGGAACCATCACCGGGGCCGCGAGCGGCAACATCGAGTACTACCGGGGGGACGGGTCGATGAACTTCTCGCACATCGAGACGGTGCCCACCCCCGGGCAGGTCCAATCGTTGGTGGTGGCCAACCTGGGCGGCGATCCCAACCCCGACGTCGCGATCGGCTACGAAGGCACGAGCGGCGGATACTCCGGAGGCACGCGCATCTACGACACGGTGACCGGCGGGTGGATCCTGGGAGGCGGGACGGACCCCAGCGCGGGCGCGCAGCCGTACTGGACGCCGGCCCTGGTCGTGGGCGACTTCAATTTCGGGGTCCAGCCTTCGATGCCGCCGGCGCCGTACCTCCCGGACCTGGCGACCGCCGTGAAGTCGGGCGCAGGCACCGGGGCGGTGGTGATCTATGTACGTTAGGCCGGGGGGCGAGCGCGGTACCGCGCTGGTGATCGCGGTGATGGTGCTGCTGGCGGTCACGCTGCTGGCGGCGTGGTTCCTGTTCACCGCCAAGCTCGAGGTCCAGATCTCGGGTGCGACGCAGCGGGGCAACAAGGCCCTGGAAGTGGCCGAGGCCGGGGTGGAGGAAGCCATCCAGCGGCTGGCCAACGGCGAAGTGCCCGGAGACGTCACCCAGCCGGCCGCGGTCACCCAGATCTACCTGCTGGCCGCGGGCAGCCTGCCCGCGGCGGGCGGGGACACCACCAACCTGCCCACGGCCCAGGCGCTGGCGTCCGCGCTGCCGTACAGCCTGGCGGCCAAGGGCCCCGACGTGCTGACCGTGAACTTCAAGACCACTCCGGACGGCGCTACGGTGCTCCGCTACAACCCGCTGCACTCGCCCAGGATCAACACCGTGAGCGGCGCGCCGATCTACCAGGTGCGGTCCACCGGGACCGCGGGCACCACGTCGCAGACGGTGCTCGCCGAAGTGTGCAAGGTGCCCGCGACGGCCATGGTCGCCGCGGCCGTGATGGCCGACGTGGGCATCCAGTTCAACGGCAACATCTCCGTCTGCGGCCACGATCACTCCGCCGCCACGCCCACGGGAACGCGCACCCCCGACTGCAACGTGGGCCCCGGGGCCTGGCTCGGCGCCAGCGCGCACGGCAGCTGCGTCTATGGCGGCTGGAGCTCGGGTGAGATCACCAAGCAGGGTTCCTCGGACATCCACGGCGAGCCCACCGACACCACCAGCCACCGCACCGGGTTCTTCAACGGCCCGTGGGAGCCCGTGGGGCTGAGCCAGGCGGACTTCTGGGCCTGGATGGGCGCGCCGTTTCCCAGCCCCCCGGACCCGCCCAACGGGATCCTGTACCTGGACGACGACGGGATCAAACAGAACCAGAGCGGGCACTTCGCCTATCACGGCGGCGACGGGGAGGGGTTCCTGTACGTGGACGGGGACCTGCAGATCAACGGCAACTTCACCTACCGCGGGCTGATCTACGTTGAGGGCGACCTGAGCATCAACGGCACCTGCTGGATCCTCGGGGCGCTGGTGGTCAAGGGCAAGACCACCATCCACCTCGCCACCGGGGACGCGACGGTGCTCTACAGCGGCGAGGCCATCGAGCAGGCGCTGGAACGCTACAGCCGGCGCTTCACCCGCATCTCGTGGCGGGTCCTGCCGCGCGACTAGCCGGCCTTCCTACCCGCGCTCCCAACCTTCGACGAGCACTCTCTCCAACTCCGCCGCGGTGTGCACCGGCGCGCCGCAGGCGCGGTTCCAGCAGACATGAGCCGTGGCTCTGCGGCCGACGGCGTCCATGCCCGCCCGTCGCGGGATTGACTCTTCGATGCGGGTGTCGCCACGGTCCGGGGTCCTGCACGCGACCACGCGCGGCAACACGCCGGTCCCGCGCGCCGCCCGGATCATGGCCGCGACCTCGGGGGCGTCGCCGGCGCCGGCGATCACGATCTCCGCCGTCGGCCCGAGCAGGAAGTCCGCGGCCAGCAGCATCTCGGTGAACGCGTGCGGCCCGCGGTCCACAGTCTCCGCGAACGCCTCCAGCACCTCGCGGCCGCGCGCGGCAAGCGTGTCATCGCCGGTCAGCGCGCCCAGGCGCAGCAGCGCGTCCGCGGCCACCGAGTTCCCGGACGGGGTGGCCCCGTCGTGGACGTCCTTGTGCGGGGCCAGCAGTTCCTCGTTGCCCTCGCCGCTGAAGTTGTAGCCCCCGTCCTCCGGGTCGCGAAAGCGCCGGTCCATCTCTCTCGCCAGCTCCAGCGAGCGCTCCATGTGGCGCGGCTCGAAGGTGGCCTCGTACAGGTGCAGCATCCCGCGCGAGAGGTGGGCGTAGTCCTCCAGGTAGGCCGGGATGTCGGCCGAGCCGCTGTGCCACCGCCGCAGCAGCGCGCCGTCCCTGCGCATCCGGTCCCACGCGAAGTCCGCCGCGCCGGAGGCCGCGGTCACGTAGTGCGGTTCGTCCAGCGCCGTCCCGGCGCGGGCGAGCGCCCCGATCATCATGCCGTTCCACGCTGCGAGCACCTTGTCGTCGAGCAGCGGGCGGGGGCGCCGCGCCCGCGCCTCGAGCAGGCGGGCACGGGCGCGGGCCAGGGCGGCGCGGGTCTCCGCGGCCGGCCGGCCGGCGCCGCGCTCGAACTCCTCCATCGGCTGCGGCAGCCGCAGGATGTTGCGGTGTTCCCAGTTGCCGCTTGCGGTGATGTCATACGCGGCTGCGAAAAGCTCCGCATCGGCTCCCAGCGCGGCATCCACCTCGTCCCGCGTCCAGACGTAGAAGCGGCCCTCCTCGCCCTCGCTGTCGGCGTCCTCGGCGGAATGGAACCCGCCGGCGGGGTCGCGCAGGTCGCGCAGCACGTACTCGCAGGCGTCGCGGGCGGCGCCGGCAAAGTCCGCGCGACCGGTGACCCGCCACGCGTCCACGAGGGCGTCCACCAGGCCAGCCTGGTCGTAGAGCATCTTCTCGAAGTGCGGTGCCAGCCACTGCGGATCGGTGGAGTAGCGATGGAACCCGCCGCCCAGGTGGTCGCGGATGCCGCCGCGGACGATGTGCTCCAGCGTGGTGACGGCCATGTGCAGCGCGCGCGCCTCGCCGGTGCGCGCGTGGTACCGCAGCAGGAAGCGCAACTGGTGCGGTGAGGGGAACTTGGGGGCATGGCCGAAGCCGCCGTGCGCCGGGTCGAAGGAACCGGACAACGCCCTGAAGCCGGCGTCCATGGCGTCGCGGCCGGGAGCCGCGCCGCCGGCGGGCGAGGCCGTGGCGTGCGCCTCCTCACGCAGGTGGGCGGCGATGCTGCCCGCGGATTCGTCGATCTCCGCTCGGCGGTTGCGCCATGCGTCCACCAGGGCCTCGAGCACCCGGCCCAGCCCCGGCAGCCCGCCGCGGTCCTGGGGCGGGAAGTAGGTGCCCGCGAAGAAGGGGGCGCCGTCGGGGCGGAGTGCCAGCGTCATGGGCCAGCCGCCGCGACCGGTCACCGCCTGCACCGCGGCCATGTACAGGTGATCCAGGTCGGGGCGCTCCTCGCGATCCACCTTCACCGGCACGAAGTGCTCGTTGATCAACGCGGCCAGCGCCGGGTCCTCGAACGACTCCCGCTCCATCACGTGGCACCAGTGGCAGGTGGCGTAGCCGATGGAAAGGAAGATGGGCTTGTCCGCGGTGCGCGCCAGCTCCAGCGCCTCGGCGTCCCACGGCCGCCAGTCCACCGGGTTGTGCGCGTGCTGCCGCAGGTAGGGGCTCTTTTCGCGCGCGAGCCGGTTGGGGATGGTCATGGGTTCCTCCACCGCATTGGATGCCGCCCGCGTTCGAAGTGTTCCCGTTGGCGCGGCGCTTCCTTGATGCTCATCGCAGGTGACTCCACGGGGATGACACGCTCACACAGCAGCGGGGGGTGACGGAATCATGTGGCAGCGGCACGGATTGTCCGGACTCTTGACACCCCCGGGGGTCGCCCCTACCGTGGGCCCGAATCCAGCCCCCGGTCGCCATTCGCCGCCATCCGGCCGCCCGCTCCGGCGCGGCCGTTTCCGTGTGCCGCCCGCCGCCCGGCCGCTCTTCGTGGGCCGCCGCCCGGCCGGTTCTCCTGCGCCGCCCGCCGGGCGGCCGTCCACCCCGGGAAAGAGAGTGATCATGTCCAACGCTTCCGTGGAACGCCTCGAGGCAAAGTCCCGCGAGATCACCTGGCTGGCGCACATCCTGGCCGTGCTCGGCTACGACCAGGAGACCATGATGCCGTCCAAGGGCGCCCCGGAGCGCGGCGAGCAGATGGCGGTGATCAGCGGCCTGCTGCACGACCGGGTGGTGGACCCCGGGCTCGGGAAGCTGGTCGAGGAACTGTGGGCGAAGCGCGACAGCCTGTCACCTGAGGCGCAGGCGAACGTGCGCGAGTTGCGCCGCTCCCACCTGCGCAGCCGGAAGGTGCCCAAGGAGCTGGTCGAGGAGATCGCGCGCACCCAGCCGCTGGCGCACGAGGCCTGGATCAAGGCGCGCAAGGCCTCCGACTTCGCCTCGTTTGCCCCGTGGCTGGAGAAGATGTTCGACCTCAAGCGGCGCGAGGCCGACGCCATCGGCTTCGAGGCGGACCGCTACGACGCGCTGCTGGACCAGTACGAGCCCGGTATGACCGTGGCGCGTCTCAATCCGCTGTTCGAGCAGCTGCGCAAGGACCTGGTGCCGATCGTGCACGCCATCGCCGCGGCGCCCAGGCGCCCCGACGAGAGCCTGCTGACGCGCCGCGTGCCGCAGGAGCAGCAGGTCGCCCTGTGCCTGGGCCTGGCGCGGAGCATGGGCTTCGACACCGAGGGCGGGCGCATGGACGTGTCCACCCACCCGTTCTGCAGCACCCTGGGCTCCGGCGACGTGCGCATCACCAACCGTTACAACGAAGGCGAGCCGCTGGCCTCGTTCTTCGGCGTGATGCACGAGACCGGCCACGCGCTCTACGAGCAGGGGATCGATCCCGCCAACCACGGGCTGCCGATGGGCGAGGCGGTCTCGCTGGGCATCCACGAGTCGCAGTCGCGCACCTGGGAGAACATGGTGGGCCGCGGCCGGCCCTTCTGGAAGCACTTCTATCCGACGCTGCAGAAGGCCTGGTCGCCGGCCTACGACGGGGTGGATCCGGAGGCATTCTACTTCGCGGTCAACACCGTGCGGCCCTCGATGATTCGCGTGGAGGCCGACGAAGTCACCTACAACCTGCACATCCTGGTGCGCTACGAGATTGAGCGCGATCTGTTCGCGGGCCGGCTCGCGGTGAAGGACCTGCCGTCCGCGTGGAACGGGCGGATGAAGGAGTACCTGGGCATCAAGCCGAAGAACGACGCCGAGGGAGTGCTTCAGGATATCCACTGGTCCAGCGGGCTGATCGGCTATTTCCCCACCTACACCCTGGGCAACCTGTACGGCGCGCAGATCTTCGACGCCGTCCGCCGACAGATCCCCGACCTCGACGCGCGCATCGGACGCGGCGACCTGGAGACGCTGCGCGAGTGGCTGCGCGAGAAGGTGCACCGCCACGGGATGCGCTGGCTGCCCGCGGACCTGGTCCGCGAAGTGACCGGGCAGGAGCCCGACGCCTCGTACTACATGCGCTACCTGAGGGAGAAGTTCGGCCCGCTGTACGGCATCCAGGCCTAGCCGCCGCGGGGCCGGGCCCGTCCGGGGCCCGGCCCCTTCTGCAATCCCGCGTAGTCGCTGTTGCGAATCCTCTATCCAATTGCCGCATCCATTGATAACAACGACGCCCCAGGGTACAATAGGCAACACGCGTTGTCGCCCCCCCCAAGTCCGGCCGCCGCCCCTGGTTCAGGCGCTTCCACCTCGAAGAGGAGTCTCGATGACCTCCCTGCGCGCATCGCGCCGCGGCGCGGCTGCTCTGGCGTTCCTGATGGCGATCCTGTCGGCGACCTTCTGCCTGCAGGTCGCGCCCGCGGGGGCAGTCACCCCCAACGGCACCCTCCAGATCTTTCACCTCGACGTGGGCCAGGGCGACGGGGCGCTGATTGTCACTCCCGGCGGGCAGTCGGTGATGATCGACTGCGGCGTCTACAATAACTGCAGCCTGGTGACCAACCAACTCACGGCGCTGGGGGTCACCCACGTGGACTATCACTTCGCCAGCCATTACCACGCCGACCACATCGGCTGCTTCGTGCAGTCGGACAACATGGTGCACTTCGACCAGGCATGGGACCGGGGCGGCAGCATGAGCTCGCCCACCACCACGTACAACAACTACGTGAGCGCCGCCGCGGGCCGCCGGCACGCCGCCACCAAGGGCCGCGTGTGGATGCTGGACTCGCTCTCGGCCCACCCCGTGACCATCACATGCGTGGACATGCACCTGCCAGCCGCCTCCGACGAGAACGCCAACTGCATCATGCTCCGGCTGGACTACGGCAACTTCCACGAGTCCTTCGGCGGCGACCAGCAGAGCACCTACGAGCCCGTGTTCGCCCCGGAGATGGACACGGTGCTGGTGTACAAGGTGCACCACCACGGCTCCGCGACATCCTCCACCGACGCCTGGTTGCTCGCCACCGCGCCCACGATCGGCGTGATCTCCTGCGGCGACGGCAACGGCTACGGGCACCCCACCGCCGCGGCGGTGAACCGGATGCACGCCCGCGGCGTGCACACCTACTGGACCGAGACCGGCGCCGGCGTGGCTCCCAATCCCGCGTGGGACAAGGTGGCGCACGGCAACGTGGTGATCAACGCGGTGTGGCAGGGGGGTGGCAAGAACATCGTGTTCGGCGGCAGCGGCGCCGGCGCGTTCCGCGACACGATCACCAACCCCGGCGCCCCGCCGGTGGTGGCCGTGGACGACCAGGCTTCGCAGCCACGGCTCCTGCGCGCGCTGGTGAACCCCGTCACCTCGATCGCGCGGTTCGCGGTGGGGGTGGTGGGCGCGCCGGTTTCCGACCTGCGCGTCTACTCGGTGGATGGCCGCGAAGTCCGCAGCCTCTTCCGCGGTGTCCTGCCGCAGGGTGAGCAGCAGCTCACCTGGGACGGCCGGGACCGGAACGGGCGGCGCGTGGACTCGGGCGTGTACTTCGCGCGCTTCACCACCCGCGGCCGCTCGGAAGTAGTCAAGGTCCTGCTCTTGAAGTAGGTTGTGCTTCGAAGAATGTGTCTGGCGGGGAGCCCAACGGCTCCCCGCTTCACTTTCCCGCTTCGACAGCCTCAGTCCGCGTACCTGAGCCGGTGCGTCCGGTTCACCCCCAGGGCTGGAGTCTTCACTGTCCTGCGGTAGTACCTTTCCAGCGTCTCCGGCAGAGCCACCTGCGAGGGGAACAGCCTCCGACCCAGGACCTCGCTCACCGTGCGAGCCCTCCCCAACAGCCCCACGCGCTGCGCCGGCGTCTCGCTCCGCAGCTTTCTCTCCGAGAAGCGCTTGATGAAGTTCCGCCACACCTGCAGCAGCGCCAGTCTCTCGATGGCCGCCTGGCGCCGCTTGGAGAAGGCGATGGTCTCCCTCTTGTGGTTGGCACTGCCGTGGCGGACCAGCAGGTCCAGCAGGTTCACCGGAAAGAGCGGGTTGCTCGTGGTCCGTCGCTCCCTGGAGGAGGTGACGTGGTGTCGTATCTGCAAGTGTCCCAAGGCCCGGAAGGCCCTGGGGTAGGCCGGGTGGTCATCCGAGAACAGGGTGAGTTGAGAGGAGCCGGGCACGGCCAGCCGGAGCAGCTGGGCCACCTCCTTCTGGATGGAGCGGGGATCGGGTCTACCGAGCTCCCGCTCCAACTGTTCCCTTCTCTTGAGCTGGTGAGGGGTCATCCTTCCCTTCCTTCGCAGCGGGGAGTCGGTGAAGAGGTAGAAGAAGTGGGAGCGGGCTCCGACGAGGACGTGGAAGTGGAAGGGGAAGTACTGGCTGAACTCGAAGCTTTCGAAGCCGTCGAGCACCACGGGC
>JACRLI010000020.1 GCA_016235265.1 Candidatus Eisenbacteria bacterium | reverse complement strand
GTCGCGAACGTGAATCTTCGGGTTGTTCTGCGAAAGAACCATCGTGATCGCCGCCGTCAACGTCGTCTTCCCGTGGTCCACGTGCCCGATCGTGCCCACGTTCACGTGCGGCTTGGTACGCTCGAACTTCTGCTTGGCCATGGAAACTGGTCCTCCTGCTGAATCGGGATGACGCGCCGGGCCGCTGCCCGGGACGAACGCGGTGTTGGCGGTGGAGTGGAGCCCGAGATCGGAATCGAACCGATGACCTTCTCCTTACCATGGAGATGCTCTACCGACTGAGCTACTCGGGCGAAACACTGCTTGCCGCCTGGGCCGGCGGGCGCCGCCGCCGGGGGCGGGCGCTGCCGATGTCGGCCGCCGTGCGCGGCCGCGCTTCAGGAAAGATGGAGCGGGAGACGGGACTCGAACCCGCGACCAACAGCTTGGAAGGCTGTGACTCTAACCAGCTGAGTTACTCCCGCCCGCCGATCGTGATCACGACTTCGAGTGGTGGTGGGGGGTGGATTCGAACCACCGTAGGCTGAGCCAACGATTTTACAGACCGTCCCCTTTAGCCTCTCGGGCACCCCACCACGAAATCACCGGTCCCGCCGCCCTGCCCCGCGATTCCCCGCCGGGCCACGCCCCCCGCGCGGCGCGCGCGGAACCGAAAATCGAAACCGAGTAGAAGAGCTGGCGAAGGGACTTGAACCCCAAACCGTCTCATTACAAATGAGATGCTCTACCAGTTGAGCTACGCCAGCCTGACGCGACGCAAACGCGCGCACGGCGCACCCGCTGCCGCGCGCGCGGAGCGAAATCCAACTGGACTTCTATGGGGCATGGACTCCCATTGCGCCGTGAGCACACAGGGCAAAACGACCCCGCCCAGCTCTCGGCTCGGAAAGGCAGTCGCGGTTCCAGTTCGGAATTTAGAAATGGGGTTCTTCGTCCCGCGCCCCTGAGAAGCACCTTAGGATAGGGGCACGCGCCAAATCAGGTCAAGAGCTAATTTGACATGAGGTAGGGAGATTTCAGCGCGACAGAATGAGCTTGCGGACCGCCACCTTGGAACCGGACTCCAGCCGGGCGAACCACACCCCCGCGGGCAGCGCCTGCCCCGCCTGGTCCCGGCCATCGAAGACCACCCGGTGGGTCCCCGGAACGTATTCACCTTCAACCAGTTGACGCACCAGCCGACCGTCCGCACCGTACACCCCCAGGCGCACGCGCACCGGGGCGCTGGCGGCGTCCGCCGCGGCCGGCAGTGCCGACCCCCGCAGACCCACGGAAGTCGCGCTGACACTGAACGTTAGGACCGTGCGGCCGGTGAAGGGATTGGGCCCGTTGCTGAGCGTCCCGGGGGCCTCGAGGGAGGCGGCGGCGGGCCGGTGCAGGCCGGCCAGGAACTCCGAAACCGCGGGGCGCACGTTCGGAAGCTCAAGGGAGGGGTTCTCGATGGTGCCGCTGGCGCGGGAGGCCGCGTCCCCGAACAGGAACCGGAAGTCCTCGGCGAAGATCTCGTGGGGCCGGTTGGCGTGGCTGGCGCCGTCGAAGTACACCGAGACGTCCGAGATGCCGCGCAGCCCGCGGTAGCGGGCCCAGCCCTCGGTGTCAGTGTCGGGCAGCAGCGCGGCCTGCACCAGGTGGCCCAGCTCGTGGGTCACCACGGAGTGGATTTCCTCGCGGCTGTAGGCCCGCACGCCGGGGGTGAGCACCAGGCAGCCCGAACCGGCCGACGAGGCGGGCACTTCGCGGCGCGGGTACGGCAGGATGAACACGTCCGCGGTCACGCCGCCCAGGGGGAAGCGGACGCCGCGCAGCGCGGACTCGACTTCGGTCTGGTCCATGGGATGGAAGCTGCCGTCGCCCGCGTTGGGGCCGGCCTGCTGGGGCGAGGTGACCAGCTCCCAGGCGTAGCCGTCGGGCGAGTTGAAGACCGGCGTGGAGCCGTTCCAGGTGATGTAGCGCTCCAGGACCTCGCTGGCCGGGTGGACAATCACACCGGTCACCGGGGAACTGGCCGCGACGCAGACGGCGACGCCCGCCACGAGGAAGAGGACCGCCGCCCCCATCACGGGGGCAATCGCGCCGGCCTGGCGCATGAAAGCTGGGAGCTTGATTGGGAACCTGCGCTAGAAAAGGTGAACCCGCGGCCCCGTACCAAACCCTGGTGCGTTGGCTGCGCGACTTCCGGGACTGTCCTTAGCGCTTCGATGACTCTCTAAGGCAGCTTTCATGCCAAGAATAAAGAGTCACTAATGTGAGGATAGCGCGCCCCATGGGCTGGTGCAAGGGGAATTCAAGCATCTGGAGATCCGTGGGATAGGCCATTCCGGGAGCCGCCCCCTGGAACGCCCTGCCGGTCTGCCTTTGAGCGGCGGCAGCAGGCACAAAACCGGCGCGGTGGGGTTTTTCCCCCACCGCGCCGGTTTCCACTCAGGTTGTCCGCCAGGAGGGCGGGGTCTGGAGACCTACTGCCGGGACCCTTCCGACCCCGGATCGGTCGGTTTCGGGGGCTCGTAACCCGGGGGAGGGGCGTACGGGTCCTGCTTCCCCGGGGCCGGCGGCGCGACCGGGGCCGCCGGTGGCGGCGCGACGGGCGGTGCCGCGGCCGGGGCCGGGGGCGCCGGGGGCTGCGGATACCCGTAGCCGCCCCCACCCGGAGTGTACGGAGCGCCGGTGGTGGCCGGCGGGGCGGGCGGATACGGCACCCCTGGCGAGTACGGCGGCGGGGCCACGTAGCCGGCCGGCGGGTAGCCCGGAGCGGAAGGCTGTGGGTAGCCTCCAGCCGGCGGGTAGCCGGACGGCGGGTAGCCTGCCGGCGGGTAGCCTGCCGGCGGATAGCCGGAGGGCGGCGCCGGCGGATAGCCCGGCGGTGGCGTGTACGGGCCCGGCGCGGCCGTCAGGCCGAAGTAGCCAGGGTCGGTCGGCTTCGCGAACTTCGAGAGCACCACGGCGCCCAGACCGGTCATGCCGGCCATCAGCCACAGGATGCCCCCCACCAGGTTGAATCCGAAGCCGATGGCGTTGATCCCGAACGGCCCGAACGCGGTGAGCGCGCTGCCCACGACCCCGAAGGCCGTCAGGAACAGCAGCCCCACCATCACCGCGGCCACATTGCCGCTGGCCCAGCGGTCCCCCTGGCCCAGCAGCCGCTTGCCGATGAACAGCGCCACCGCGAGGTAGCCGATCACCCACGCGAGGAACACCGCCAGCACGTAGCCCACCGCGAGCGGGATCCCGATCAGGGTGATGCACAACAGGATGGCGACCGGGATCACCGTGCACACCACCAGCAGCCCGATGAAGAACGCCTTCACCGTGTGCTGCGCCGCGCTGTAGGAGGTGTTCAGGAAACGGTCGCGGAACAGCACGTACACCAGCAGCAGCACCATCAGGTAGAAGATGATCCGAATCACCTTGAACATGAACGACCACCAGCTGAACGCGTGCTGCCAATCGCGCCCGAAGCCGGGGATGTTGAGCGGGGTGCGGGTGCTGACGCTCTGGCCGAACACCTGGCCCCCGGGGTCCACGCGCACGTCGCTGCCGATGGAGACCGCGTCGCCGCGCACCACCGCGCCGGGGCGCACCATCACGCTCCCGCCGACGGCCACCACTTCCCCGCTCACCACCGCGCCTGGCTGCACTTCCACCGACCCGCCGATGGACACCACGTCGCCTTCCACCTGCTGGCCCGGGCTCACCACCACGCTCTCGCCGAAGCGCACGATGTCCTGGCCGCCATGGTGGCGCCGGTAGCTTCCGAATTCGCTGCCCAGCATCACCGGCATCTTGAGGCGCCGGCCCTTGCGCAGCAGCTCGAGCTGCACCGTGTCGCCGGCTTCGTGGCTCTCCACGGCGTTGCGCAGGTCGCTCATTGAGTTGAGGGGATCGCCACCCAGGCTCAGCAGCACGTCGCTGCGCAGCACGCCGGCCGCCGACGCGGCGCTGCCGGGCACCACGCGGCTGACCATCAGCCCCTCCTCGATGCCCAGGGCCCTGCGCGTGAGCTCGCTGATGCGCCGGCCGTCCACGCCCAGGAACGCGGGCCCGGAGTTCACCCGCACGGTAAACCCGCCCTTGTTCGCCACCACGCCGCTGTCGGTGACCAGGGTGAAGGTGGAGTCGTCGGAGCTCACGTCCACGGTGATGTTGCCCTTGCTGTCGGAAGGGCCGATGTGCACGACCTTCTTCGCCCAGGCAGGATCCGCCTGCGAGAACCCCATGGAAACCGCCAGCCAGGCCCACAGGACCAGGCGGGCCGTGCCCAGCAATCTAGACGCGAATCCGAGCATGGCGAACGCCTCCTTCCGGAGTGCGCCGGGCGATCAGGAAGAAAGCCAGCGCGGTACAGACGGCGAGGGCCAGGTAGAACCTGCCGTCGGGAGTTTCGGCACTCAGGGTGAGAACGTGGACCGGCACCTGCAGCAGCCGGCCGAGGAGGCCGCCCACCAGGCCGCCCACGTCGCGAACGAACTGCAGGGCCACCGCCAGCGCGGCCACCACCTTGGCCAGGGAGTGGGCCGCCGACTGCCCGGCCCAGGAGGCGACCCGCATCGGGCCCTCGGAGGTCGGGGCACCGGCGAGGGTCAGCGCCGCGCCGAGCAGTCCCAGCGTGAACACGAAGTAGGCCGCGGCCGCCCAGCCCAGCGCGGAGATCCCCATGACGCGGCGGCGGGTTGGGAGCACGGCGGAGAGAATCAGTCGATCGAAGTCGGCATCCGGGGAGAACAGGGGCAGGGCGGCCAGTCGGGAGGCGAGGCGGCGGTAGGCCTCCACTTCGCGGGCGCACCCGGGGCAGTCCGCGAGGTGCGTTTCCACCTCGCCCCTTTCCGGGCGGCCCAGGGCCCGGTCCAGGTACTCCTGGAGACGGGCCTCGTCCATTCCACAGGCCTTGAGGGCCACGATCAGATCCTCCCTGTGCCTTCCAGCTTGGTCTTGAGCATGTGCCGCGCGCGGTGCAGGCGAGCCTTCACGGTCCCCACCGGCAGGTTCAGCGCCTCGGCGATCTCCTCGTACGCCATGTCCTGGGAGTGCCGCAGCAGCACCACGATCCGGTAGTGCTCGGGCAGCGACTGCACCAGGTCGGCGGTCCGCCTCGCGTCCTCGTCCTCGACCATGGTATCCAGTGCCGAGGGCGTGGGATCCGCCAGGTCCAGCTCCCGGCCTTCGTCCTCGTCCTCGCCCACCGATGTGGAGATCGTGGGCAGCCGCCGGCGGCGGAAGTGGTCGATGGTCAGGTTCGACGCGATCTTGAACAGCCAGTTGGCGAAGGAGCGGTTCGGGTCGTAGCTGGCGAGCGATCGAAAGGCCCGGATGAAGGCCTCCTGCGCCAGGTCCTGGGCTTCCTCGGCGTTGCCGACCATGCGGTAGATGAGGCTGTACACCGCCCGCCGGTACCGGCCGAGGAGCACGCCGTACGCGCGCTCTTCGCCTTTGAGGCACCTCTGGACCAGAAGCGCGTCGTCGTGATTCAAGCGCTCCTCCACGGGCTGGCGACTCCGGGCGGGTCCTGGACCCAACGGGCCCCGGGCCAATCCCGGTCGCCACGGGTGCCTCTGAACCTGCCTACGCAAAAGTGCCGTCACAAGTTGCGGCGGGTTCGAAGGTACGTCCCGTCCGCCGGGGCGTCAAGGAAAAGGCCGCGTAACCCGTTGTCCCGCAGGCGGTCAAAAGGGGCCGTCCGGGGCCGGATTGGCGCCGGCCGCCCAGCCGGGAGGCCGGGCCAGCGACCGGACCCAGGCGACCGGGCCTGACCGGGCCCGGCCTTGCGCCCCCCGGCCCGCCCTGCTATCTGTCAGGGGTTCGAGTTCGACATGGGCAGTTCGACACCAACCGGGAGTGGGAAGATGGCGAGTTTCGGCTTCACGGACATCGAGGCGGTGGTGGCTCGGGAGATCCTGGATTCGCGGGGGAACCCGACGCTGGAGGTGGAAATCCACCTGGGCGGCGGTGCGATGGGCCGTGCGGCCGTCCCCTCGGGCGCGTCCACCGGGGAGCACGAGGCCCTGGAGCTGCGCGACGGCGACAAGGCCCGCTACCTGGGCAAGGGCGTGCGCACCGCCGTGGGCAACGTACGCGAGACGCTGGCGCCGGAGCTGGTGGGCATGGATGCCGCCGACCAGGAGGGCCTCGACGCGATGATGATCGAGCTCGACGGCACCCCCAACAAGGGCCGTCTGGGCGCCAACGCCATCCTGGGCTGCTCCATGGCCGCCGCGCGCGCCGCGGCCGAGTCCGTGGACCTGCCGCTGTACCGCTACCTGGGCGGGGTGCACGCCCGCACCATCCCCACCCCGATGATGAACGTGATCAACGGCGGCGCCCACGCGGACAACAACGTGGACCTGCAGGAGTTCATGATCGTCCCGCACGGTTTCGACCTGTTCGCCGAGGCCCTGCGCGCGGGCGCCGAGACCTTCCACGCGCTGAAGTCCACGCTCAAGCAGCGCGGCCTCAACACCGCGGTGGGCGACGAGGGCGGCTTCGCGCCCAACCTCAAGAGCAACGCCGAGGCGCTGGAGCTGCTGGTGAAGGCCATCGAGACGGCCGGTTACAAGCCCGGCAAGAACGTGTCCATCGCCATTGACGCCGCCGCCAGCGAGTTCTACAAGAATGGCAAGTACGTGCTGGCCGGCGAGGGCGGGGTGTCCTACGAGGCCGCGGGGATGGTCTCGCTGTACGACAAGTGGATCGCCTCCTTCCCCATCGTGTCCATCGAGGACGGGCTGGCCGAGGACGACTGGGCCGGCTGGGCGCTGATGACCGAGAAGCTGGGCGGGAAGATCCAGATCGTGGGCGACGACCTGTTCGTGACCAACACCGAGAGGCTGTCCCGCGGCATCGAAGAGAAGGTCGCCAACGCCATCCTGATCAAGCTCAACCAGATCGGCACCCTGACCGAGACTCTCGAGGCGATCGAGATGGCGCACCGCGCGGGCTACCGTAGCGTCATCTCGCACCGCTCCGGGGAGACCGAGGACTCGTTCATCGCCGACCTGGCCGTGGCCACCAACGCAGGCCAGATCAAGACCGGCTCGCTGTGCCGCAGCGAGCGCGTGTGCAAGTACAACCAGTTGCTCCGACTCGAGGAAGTTCTCGCCGACTCGGCCGTGTTCGCCGGCAAGGAACTCTACGGGGGCTGAGCCGAAAGGAGATCCCGATGAACCGTGAAGTCACCAAGGGGATGTGGGACCAGTTCCGCCGGGTCCACGGCGTGACGCTGCGCGCCATCCAGCGCATCCCTGCCGACAAGCTGAACGCCGTGCCCGTGCCGCCGCTCAAGAGCGTGAAGGACCTGGTGGTGCACATGTACGAGTACGCCCCGGCGCTGGCGGCCGGCGTGGGCAAGGGCAAGCTGGAGCAGAGCGACCTGCCGGCCGGCGCCGACAAGATCCAGACCGTGGCCGATCTCGAGAAGTGGTGCCGGGCGCAGTTCGACAAGGCCGACGCCGCGGTCCAGAAGCTCTCCGACGCGCAGCTGCAGGCCATGGTGCCCACCTTCTGGGGCCCCACCATGCCGGGCTTCATCCTGCTGTGCGTGGTCTACGACGAGCACATCCACCACCGTGGGCAGTTCTACACGTTCCTGCGGCTGCTGGGCGTGGAGCCGCCGTTCATCTGGGGGTTCGAGCAGAACGAGAAGCAGTACCAGTAGCCGGGGTCGGTGCAGGCCGGGCGGCTCCGCTGCCTGACGGCAGCCGGAAGGGTAGGTCAGGCAGCCAACCTGCCTGACCTACATTCTTTTTCCCGGGCGCCGAATCTGCTATCGTGCGGTACGGCCTTCAAGGATGGAGGCTGCCCCGAGGAGGGAACCTTGCTCGACCTGGTCCGCCGCCTGGAACGCCCTGCCTGGTCCCGCGGCCGCCCGACCGGCCCCGCGCCGCGCCGCTGGGCGCTGCGCCTCGGAATCGCCGCGCTGGGCGCCTGGCTCACTTACTCCTTCGTCTTCTCGGAGCAGGGCATCCTGCGTATCCTCTCGATGAAGCGCGAGCTGGTCTCCATCGAGGCCCGCAACCGCAAGCTCACCTCCAGCGTGAAGCAGGTGGACGAGGAGCTGCTGCGCGCCCGCACCGACCCGTTCTACACCGAGAAGTTCCTGCGCGAGAACGCCGGCCTGGCCCGGCCGGGCGAGCTGGTGATCCGCGTGGTGGGCGAGGGTGCCGTGAAGCAGGCCATTGATGCGCGCAAGCTGGTGCAGCCGCCTCTGCCGAAGGGGCCGCGGGGGCTCCCGCCGGGGCAGCCGCGGAAGCCGTAGGAGCCGGGGCGGCCGGGCGGATCCGGGGCACTCCTGTGCGGTACCGCGGCACCGTGGCTGGTTGCGGATCGCGCCGCAACGCGTGGGCCGGCAACCATCTGCCGGTTTCCGGCGCCCAAGGCTTGACTTCGCCCCGGTGAGCGGGTAGTGTAGCTCTGCTGATGCGGGGTGGAGCAGTCTGGTAGCTCGTTGGGCTCATAACCCAAAGGTCGCGGGTTCAAATCCCGCCCCCGCTACCAAATTTTCCAAGCAGTTAGAAGGGCGGGAACCATCGGTTCCCGCCCTTCGCGTTGTACAATGTCCGAGTTCTACCCTGGAAGAGTCGCGCGGGAGCCGCGGACGGGGCGAAGACACTCGTGAAACCAGGACGAGCCAAGGCTCCAACCTGGGAAGTCCATGTCGGGGCGGCTGCCTACGTTCGTCCTTCTACCGCTTCCCGCGCATGCCGCCTGCGGCGACGCTTCGGCCATCCTCGTCCAGAACGCGGAGCCGTCCGTGACCATTCGCACGGAGCCGACTCGGCATTCGGATCTCCACGTCCTGTCCGAGCGTGGTGAGGAATCGGAAGAGCCGGTCCGTCGAGAAACCGGCCAGCTTCCCTCGGGTAAGATCCGAAACATCCGCCTGGTGCACCCCGAGGAGCTTTGCGGCTTGAACTTGCCTGAGGCTGCGGCGTTCGATGATGGACGCGATGCGCGCGGCGATCTCCGACTTGACGAGGCGCTCCGCACTCTCCTCGAGGCCGAGGTCCTCGAAGACGTTTCCGGAGCTTCGCTCCACGGGAATCACGGCCCTTGAGCCCTTCCTACCTTCTCGACTTGCTCCAGCTCGCATATTCTCTCTCGGCTCTCCCGAGCCGCTCCCGAATCAGATCCGTGTCCTTCTTCGGCGTCTTGATGCCGCGCTTCGACTTCTTCTGGAAAGCGTGCAGCACGTACACCGCATCTGCGAACTTCACCGTATACACCGCCCGGTAGGTGCCGCCGGCGAAGTCCTCCACGACCTCAAGGACCCCCGCCCCGCCAAACCCCAGAAGGGGCTTCGCGTCGGGATGTTTGGCCCCCGTCTGGGCCACGTGGAGGGCATGACCCATAACATCCTTCACTTCCCCTGGGAACTCGCGGAGGTCGTTCTTCGACGAGCCCACCCAGAAGAGAGGCTTCCTGTCCGCCGGCCTGTCCATAGTATGGCATATCTACCATATCGACTCAATGGAGTCCAGACTTTAGGCCCGGGATGAGGCACTGGGTATCGAGCCGGGAAACGGTCCTCGCCCGCCCGCGCCCCCGGGAGGCCCTGATCTCGGCACCCACGGAAGGCAGAGCTGGGGCGCGGCCATGGGGGCAACATGCATGATTCCAATAGGTCACGGCCGAAGCACCCTGAAGTCGAAGGAAACGGCCGGGCAGTCCCGAACTCGAAAGCGCGCAAGAGCCCGGGGCCCTGGTATTGGTCAGGGCAGAGAGGGGACCGGGGCGGTGACGTAGAGCCAGTCTTCGATCGGACGCCCCTTGACCGTCGCTGGCTGGAACCGCCACGACTTCAGAGCCTTCAGGACCTCGGCAACAGCCTCATCCTTGACTCCCCTGGTGATCCGGGCTCGAGAGCCGGCCAGGACCGCGTCCCGTACGGATCCGTCGCGCCTGACCACCACCATGAATGCCAGCGAATCGACTGCCGCTCCCCTCGGCCACGAGGGCAGAGCCGCGAGTTCCTCCACCACCTGGGGCTTGACGATCAACCCGGCCCTATCGAACTCCGAGACCGCATCGGAACTGTCGATGGGGACCAACCATTCACGGGTGTAGCGGTAGCGCTGTCCGCCGCGGACGCTCTCCATGCGAGTGAAGTGGCTGCTGCTCTCGTGGATGCTGTCGGCGCGCACCTCCAGAGGAAGCTCGATGTCCACCTCGTCACGATAGGATGTTCCACTGTTCACTCGCAGAATTCCGACAACATCGAAGTGCCCCGTGCGGGTGGGCTTGATCTGAAGAGTATGCGGTCTCCGCGAAGCAGCGAAGTTCGTTCGAATCGTGGTGCTCCCTGAGACCAGCGAAACCCCGTCCGGAAGCCGAATCTCTGCCACCCCGATGGAACCCGGCGCATACCCCCCGTCCACGTCCACCACCAGAGAGACGGTCCGGTCAACTCTGCCGCCCGTGATTCCAGCGAAGAAGACAAACGGCCAGTTCTCCAACCGTTCCGGTCTGCCGGCGGGGCCTGCCCCGAGAGCGAGAAAGGAACACAGCACAACACACAGACGTTCGCGGCGGCCCATCTTGCGACTTCTCCAATAGACGCACAAAGGGCGCACGCGTGCGCCCCTCGGCTCCTGTTCCAGTCGATGCGAGCCCCCGCCTAACGCCGCCCGCCGTGACGCCCGCCGCCGCCGCCGCGGCCGCCGTGGCCCGATCCGCCACGTCCACCGCCGTAGTGCCCGCCGCCGTAATTCCCGCGGTAGCCACCGTAGCCACCGTACCCGCCGTACCCACCGTGCCCACCATAGTACCCGCGGTACCCGTAGCTCCCGCCGAAGCCCAGGTAGACCCGCGTGCGCGGGTAGTAGCCGTACCACGGGCCATGAAGCAAGCCCATTCTTAGTTGGAATTCTCCACGGCTCCATCGTGTGATCACGCGGCCTCTTCCAGCCGCTTGGACTGCTGCTTGATGTTCAGGGCGCGGGCGAGTGCGCTGACCAACTGCGGGAGATGCCGATGGCCCT
>JACRLI010000019.1 GCA_016235265.1 Candidatus Eisenbacteria bacterium | reverse complement strand
CCACGTTGTCCGTGGCGGTCCAGGTGATGTTGCGGCTGGAGCCCATGGCCCAGGTCTCCCCGCCCACCGGCGCGGTGACCGCCACGGAGGGCACGGTCTGGTCCGCCACGGTGAAGTTCCCCGGGCTGGCGGCGGATGCGGAGTTGGCGGCGGCGTCCGCGGCCGTGACCCGTACCCGCAGCGTGGTCGAAGCGATGGACGGCACCGTCCACGCGTACGACCCGGAGTTGGCCAGCCCGGTGGCGATGACGTTGGGATAGGTGGAGCCGCCGTCCGTGGAGTAGGCCAGGTCCACCGCGACCACGCCGACGTTGTCCGTGGCGGTCCAGGTGATGTTGTGGCTCGAGGCCATCCCCCACACTTCCCCGCCCAACGGGGAGCTGATGCTCACCGACGGGGCCGACTGGTCGGCGATGGTGAAGTCGGCCGGGCTGCTGCCGCTGCCGCTCTGGCTGTTGGCGTCGTGCGCGGTGGCGCGCACCCGCGCGGTCGAGGTGGCCACGCTGGGCACCGTCCACGCGTACGATCCGGAGTTGGCCAGGCCGGTGGCGATCACGTTCGGATAGGTGGCGCCGCCGTCGGTGGAGTACGCCAGGTCCACGCCGGTGATGGCCGCGCCGCTGCTGGCGGTCCAGGTGATGTTGTGCGAGCTGCCCATGGCCCAGGTCTCCCCGCCCACCGGCGAGGTGACCGAGACCGTCGGCGCCGCCGGCGCCACCACGCGCAGCACCGCGGCCGCGGCGGTCTGTCCGTCGGGGTTGGTGACGGTCACGGTGTACTTCTCCCCCACCAGGTTGGCGGTGGCGGCGGAGGCGTTGAGCACCAGGGAGACGGTCACCGAGTCCACGTACGTGGCCGAGACCACCGTGGGCGGGGTGCCGGTCACGCCGGTGTTCGAGATCGAGGCCGAGAGGTGGTGGAACGCGGGCACGCCCGGCAGGTCCGGACCCGGGTCGAAGAAGCTGGAGCCGGTCACTGAGGTGCCCGTCAGCGTCACGGTCACCGGGTTCTGTCCCGCGGTCACGTCGGCCACCGTCGCGGGCGTGGCCGGAGGCGGCGGGACCAGCTTGGCCACGCGCACGCCGTAGGAGTTGGTGGCGTCGCAGAACATCTGGACCGTCCACATGGTCTGGTCGTCGAGCGGGTCCACGCTGGTGTAGGAGTAGTCGCCCCAGCGGCGGCCGTTGGAGCCGCCCGGGTCGCTGGGCGGGTTGTAGGCGGTGGCGCTGCTGCTGAACAGCGTCGCGGCCTGCATGGTGCCCGCCGGGTCGCCCGGGAAGCGCCCGAGCGCGGCGGAATTCGCGCGCTCGTTGCTGCCGGAGGTGCTCAGGCCCATGGCCACGTGGCCCTGGCCGCTCACCATCACCGAGGGGATCCAGTAGAAGCGCTCGGTGGTCAGGTTGGTCGCGGTCGCGGTGTACACCGTGCCGGACTGCGTCACCGTGGGCGTGCCGCTGACGGGGGGCACGGTCAGCTGGTACCACCGCGAGCCGTCCCGGGTGATGGTCCCGGAGGCCACGCCGGTGTTGTTGACCCCGATGTTGTGCGCGGTCCACAGCTTCCCGCCCCGGATGTGGGCGGCGAACAACCGGTCGTCCAGCGCGCTCAGCTGCCCGTTGGCGCCGCCGGTGTTGCCCAGGTGCGGCACCCGGAGCGGCGCGGAAGTGGCGGACACCGTGATCGGCACGTTGGCCGAGATCGCGGGAGTCCCGCCCGGGCTGGACACGCGGCGCATCTGCAGCAACCCGTACGAGAGATTGTCCACCCCGATGAAGTAGCCCTCGGTGGCCGCCGGGTCGAAGTTGTCCACGCCCTGCGGGGTGTAGGGGCCCGTGGACCCGGAGGTGGCGACCAGCCCCCGGAACACCGTCACCACCATCGGGCCGGCGCCCAGGATCGAGCTCTTGCGGATCACGTAGCCGTCGGTGCTGTTGAAGCTCTGGATGGGGGACCCGCAGAAGTTGTTGGTGCCGATGTAGAGCGCGTTGGCGTCCACCCCCAGCGTGGGATAGTCCGCCAGGCAGGTGCTCGAGATGGTCGGCGGAAGCGTGGCGATGTTGATGAAGAAGTACGTGAACACCGTGCTGCCGGAGATGACCCCCGCGCTGGCGGCGTCGCTCACCGCGATCAGGATGCGGTTGGGCGTGGACACGTTGATGATCACCAGGAACCACCGACCGGTCAGCCGGTCGTAGCGAATGCGCGGGTCGCTGGTGCTGGAGCCGTTGCGCACGCTGACGAAGAACACGTCGGGATTCAGGTTCAGCACCCCGTCGGCCACGCCGGTGGTCTTGTTGAAGGTCACCAGGCGCCCGTTCACGAACACCACCATCTGCGTCGGCCCCACCGCGCCCATGCAGTCGGGCGGGAAGGACAGCGTGGGGTTGGTGCCGCTGAGCGTGGCCGCGGTGAAGCTGGTGCCGATCGTCTGCGGAGTGAAGGGGCCGAGGTCGCGGATGGGGCCCAGCCCGGCGGGCGAGCCGCCCGTGCTGGCGCTCAAGGGGGACGCGGGGTTTTGCGGCAGGCTGGAGCGGTCGGGCTGCTCGACATCCCGTTCCGCGTCGCGCAGCACGCCACCGGTGGCGTTGAGCAGCGCCTGGCGGCGCATCAGGCTCGAGACGTCCTCCGTCACCCCGACGGAAAGCGTCATGGGCACGCCCGCCCGGCTCCCGGGCGCCGCGGCCGGCGCGGCCGCCGCACCGGAAACGTGGACCGGGCCCAGCAGGCCCAGGGTGAACAGCAGCGCGACGCGAATGCGCCCGGCAAAGCTCATGGGGTCCCCCCTCGAGGTGTGGTTCCAGTCCAGCCCCGCCGCCACGAGGCGCCACGGGCCGGAGATGCGCAGGTTCGGTGCGAGCGCCCCGGGGGAGGCGCGCTTCACTTTGGATTAGAGTGGAGAAAGTGTAGTCGGGATGCGCTGAATTGTCCAGATAAGGGCTTTGGAACCACGCACTTCGGCCCCGCTGGACCCCCCGAAGAGGATATCGGCCCGCGGCGGTCGAATGTTTACAGCACGCGCCATCGGCGGGAGCGCCCCCGGATGCGGGCGCTCGTCATTCCGGGGGGCTCGCCGCATCCCGGGGCGCGCCACCTGCGAGCGTGAGCCGTTGGCTCCCCCGGCGGGCCTCAATCCGGCGGCGCGGCGAGCACCTCGAACAGCCGGACATTGCGGTCCCGGTATACCGGCCGGAAATGATCGGTGAACCAGGCATCCCGGGGCAGTTCGGTGTGGCCGTAGTACTCGGTCACCAGGAAGTAGTCTGCTCCAAATCCGCGGACGGCCCGGTGCAGGGAGCGGCCGTCCCCCATCGCCCCCAGCACGCCGGAGTACCGCGTCGGGCCGATGACGTCGCCGCGGAACCTGCCGTCGCAGTAGTGGGCCATGGTGTCGTCGTGCAGGGCGTAGACGGTGTAGTCCCTGCCGCGGCGCGCATTCATCCACGCGTACGCGGGGTACGAGTGCGTGGGGATCACGGCGGTCAGCAGCGCCGCCCGGGCCGTCGCGTCCGTGGGCAGCGGGCCGCGGGCCTCCATGACACGCGTGGCGTGCGTGCCCCCGTCGTGCAGCAGCAGCGCGCAGCCCACCACCGCCCACGCCAACGGCACCGCTCGCCGGCGCAGCCCGGGAATGGCCGCGGGGACGCCGTCCGCGAGCGTCCCCTTCACCAGGCACACCAGCGGCAGCACCGGCAGCAGGTAACGCACCTGCGGCCCGGTGACCAGCCACACTCCCAGGTAGGCCGCCGCGGTGGCCAGCCAGGCCCGGGCCGCAGGGACGCGCGCCCATGCCCACGCCACCCCTCCGGCCATCACCGCCGCTCCCACCGGCCCCTGCCAGTCCGATGGGAAGGCGCGGAAACCCATCGCGCCATGCCGGAAACCCACGTGCCACAGCGCCGAGGGGATGTCCCACGGCCCGCCCGGAAGCCCCGCCCCGCGCACGCTGGCCGCGACCAGCCGGTAGTCCGCCTCGTTCCACGGGCCCGGGCCGAAGATCGCCGCGCCAAAGGGGAACAACGGATTGCCCGTCGCCGCCATGATGCGCGCATACCACGGCGCCGCCAGCGCCACCGCCGGCAGGACGAAGCGGGCCACGTCGTCCCATCGCCGGGTGCGCAACGCGCGGACCGCCAGCACCAGCCCCGGACCCAGGCAGAAGAACAACCCGGTCTGCTTGGTGGCCGCGGCCATGCCCGCGAACGCACCGGCCGCGACCAGCCAGCCGCCGTGGGAGGCCTCCTTCCCCGCCCCCCCGGGCTCGCCCGCCGCGTGAAATGCGAAGAGGGCCAGGGTGCAGAACGCCGTGAGGGTCATGTCCACGTACGCGACGGTCGAGTACTCCACCACCAGGGTGCATCCCAGCCACAGCGACGCCGCCCACGCCCCGGCGCGCCAACCCGAGGCGCGCTCGCCCCATGCGAACACCGTGCACGCCACCACCCCCGAGAAGACCAGTTGCACCAGTTGCGCATCCAGGTCGGTTCCGAACAGGAAGGCCGGGGTGAACAGCAGGTCTCCCAGCTGGGTGAACGCCGGGTAGCGCAGGAAGGGCGTGATCACCAACCCATGGTGCTCCACGAAGGCGCGGGCGCTCGGCAGGTGGTAGCCGATCGCGTCCCACAACACCGGTGGGTACAGGGCCAGCAGGAAGACGGGCGCCAGCAGCACGGCGCCCACGGCACCCGCGCCGGAGGCCAGGGCGACGCGAAGCAGCCCCGGACCGGGGAGAGCCCGGGGTCCAACCCGCGGCCGGCGCAGCATCCATGCCGATGCCGCCGCCACCGCCGCCGCCACGAGCGCCAGCACCGCCTCGCGGTGCAGCCAGCCGGCCGCGGCGAGCGCCGAGAGCGCGCAGCCGAGCGCGCCCAGCCCCATCCCGGTGCCGACCGCCAGGCGCTCGGCCGTGCAGCGGAAGACCAGGCCGCGCGTGAGGGCCAGGCCCACGATCAGCCCCAGGCCCACGGTGCAGCCCGCGAAAAGCGCGTGGGGCGTGGCAAAGAGCAGGGTGGACATGCCCGCCAGTAGACCACAGCCCATCCCGCGGCGAAAAGGCCGGTTGCGCCCCTCTCCCGTCCCGGCTAGGTTCGCGCCCAGCGCCGCATCCGTTCACCCCGTTGCAGGGCCGCCAGACCCGATGAGCCGAGGAGAGCCCATGTCCCGCAACCGTCCCGGCCCCGTATCCACCGCGCCGCCCGGCGGCGGCGCGGGCCCACTCCCCCCTGCGCCACCCCCCCTGCGCGAAGACGCCACTCCCGAAGAGAAGGACCTCCACTGGTTCACCCATGTGTACCAGGGCAGCCGCATGCCGCAGCTCACGCTGCGCGCCGTGATCATGGGCGCCACACTGGGCATGCTGATGTCGGTCTCGAACCTGTACACCACGCTCAAGGTGGGCTGGTCCTTCGGCGTGGCCATCACTTCCTGCGTGCTCTCGTTCGTGCTGTGGAACGCGCTCCGCACGCTGTTGGGCGGGCGGGTGAGCCCGATGTCGGTGCTGGAGAACAACTGCATGCAGTCCACCGCGTCGGCGGCCGGCTACTCCACCGGAGCCACCATCGCCACCTGCTTCGGGGCGCTGTTGATCCTGGATCCCAACCACCACCACATGCCCTGGACCATCGTCGCCTCCTTCACGCTGGTGACCGGCGCGATGGGGGTGTTCCTGGCCATCCCCATGAAGCGGCAGCTGATCAACCAGGAGCAGCTGGCGTTCCCGTCGGGCATCGCCGCCGCGACCACGCTGCGCAGCCTCTACAGCCACGGCGCGGAAGCCATGCGCAAGGCCTACGCGCTGGTGGCCTCCCTGGCGGTGGGCGCCGGCGTGGGGGTGCTGAACACCGCCGAGGACCAGTTCGTGGCGCTCGGCCGGTTCTTCGTGTGGATGCGCGCGCACGCCTTCGACATCCACATGCCCGAATTGATCCCGGCGAACGGGTTCCGGATGCTGGCGGGCAAGCCCATGGTGGCGTTCGGTTTCGAGCCCAGCGTGCTGCTCATCGCCGCCGGGATGATCGTGGGACTGCGGGTGTCGCTGTCCATGTTCGCCAGCGCCCTGGCGCTGAACCTGGTGGTGGCGCCGTGGCTGCAGGGCCTCGACGCGGCCCAGGCCGCCACGCCCGGCTGGGTGGCCTCCATTCCGATGGTGGGCGGCGGCACGCTGTACCACCCGGTGCGCTGGGCGTTGTGGGGCGGCACTTCGGTGATGGTGTTCGCCAGCCTCGCCTCCCTGGCGCTGCAATGGCGCACCGTGGCCCGGTCGTTCCAGCTGCTGCGCAGCCGGCGCGCCGGAAGCGAATTGAGTGAGGACGTGGAGGCGCGCATGGCCGCGATCGAAGTGCCCAACTCGTGGTTCCTGGCCGGGGTGCTCCCGCTCTCGATCGCCATGCTGGCGGTGCAGGTGCTGGCGTTCCGAATCCACTGGTGGGCCGGGCTGGTGGCGGTGGGCATGTCCTTCGTGCTCGCGATGGTGGCCAGTCGCGCCACCGGCGAGACCGATACCACCCCCATCGGCGCGATGGGAAAGGTGATGCAGCTGGTGTTCGCGGTCCTCTCCCCCGGCAACACCACGCACAACCTCGCCGCGGCCGGCATCGGCGCCAACAGCGCCACCGCCGCCGCCGACCTGCTCACCGACCTGAAGAGCGGCTATCTTCTCGGCGCCAACCCGCGCCAGCAGTTCCTGGCCCAGTTCGTCGGGGTGTTCTTCGGCACGTTGGCCATCGTGCCCGCGTGGTACCTGATGATCCCCAACGACGCCGCGCTGGAGAAGTTTCCGCTGCCCGCCACTCAGACCTGGGTGGCCGTGGCGCGGGTGCTCTCCAGCGGGCTCGAGAGCCTGCCGGTCTCGGCGCGCTGGGCCATCCTGGTCGGCGCCTTCGTGGGAGTGCTGATCCCGGTGCTCGAGAAGCTGTTCCCCCGGGCGCGCCGCTGGATGCCCTCCGCCATGGGCCTCGGCCTGGGCTGGGTGGTGTTCTTCAGCAACACCCTCTCGTTCGCCATCGGGGCGGCGATCGCGTGGGCCTGGAGCGTGGGGCATCGCCGGAGCCAGGAGACCTTCAACGTGCCGGTGGCCTCGGGTCTGATCGCGGGGGAATCGCTGATGAAGGCGCTGCTGGCGATGCTGGCCACGGCCATCGGGCTGGCGGGCAGGAAGTGATCTATCGCGCTGTGTTGCAGCGGTTTTCGGGGGTTGTCTCACCCACAGGGAGAAGCCGGCTGACGTCCCGGCGGCGGGATCCGGAGGCGGCGGTGGTCATCGGCCCCCGGAAGGCGTACCCTGCGCCCTCGTGAACCCAGAATCCCTGTGGCTGCTGTGCGCGCTGCTCTTCGCCGACGGCGCCACCTTCGCATTCGCCACCACCCCGCTGCTGCTGGAGTACGGCAAGTTCCACCCGGCCTGGCAGGTCGCGCTGGCGGGGAGCGTGGCCAGCGCGGGGGGAAGCATGCTGCAGCTGCTGGCGCTGCGCTGGGTGATGGCCTCGGGGCGGCCGTGGATGCGCCGACTGGCCCCCTCGCGCGAGCGGCTCGAAACGGTGATGCGCGCGAATCCGTCGGTGTCCTTCCTCGCCATCCTGGTGGCGCGTGCCACCCCGCTCCCGGATGCCCCCTTGAAGCTGGTGGCCGCCGCGGGCGGCTACCCGGTGCCGCGCTACGGGCTGGCCATCGTGCTGGGCGCGCTCCCCTATTATTTCCTCCTGCGCTGGACCAGGGGCGCCGCAAGCGGAAGGGCGGCCGCTGAGCGCGACCGCCCTTCCGCGTATCTGCCCGCAGTCCCGGAGAATCCGGGCTACGCGGCCTTCTCGATCTTCCTCGGCAGGTCCAGGATCTTGCGTTCTCCGCGCTCGAACAGGTCCCGGGCGTGACCGACGAGCCGCGCATCCGGCGCGGTCACGAGCTTGAGGTCCTTCCCCTCGTAGGGCAGGGAGTGCAGCAGGAATCGCATGCTCTCCAGCCGGGCCCGCTTCTTGTCGTCGGACTTGATCACCGTCCACGGGGCGTCCGGCGTGTCGGTGTGGAAGAACATCTCCTCCTTCGCCTGCGTGTACTGGTCCCACTTTCCGAAGGAGGCGACATCAATGGGGCTCAGCTTCCACTGCTTGAGCGGGTCGCGCTGACGCTCCCGGAAGCGCCGGGCCTGTTCCTCCCGCGAGACCGAGAACCACAGCTTGTACAGCCGGATCCCGGAACCCACCAGCATGCGCTCCAGCACCGGGGCCTGCCTCAGGAACTCGAGGTGCTCGCGGGGGGTGCAGAATCCCATCACCCTCTCGACGCCCGCGCGGTTGTACCAGGAGCGGTCGAAGAGGACGATCTCACCCGCCGTGGGCATCTCCGCGATATAGCGCTGGAAGTACCACTGGCCCCGCTCCACGTCGGAGGGCTTCTGCAGCGCCACCACGTGCGCGCCGCGCGGGTTCAGGTGCTCCATGAACCGCTTGATGGTGCCGCCCTTGCCGGCGGCGTCCCGCCCCTCGAAGAGGATGACCACGCGTTCCCCGCTGGCCTTCACCCAGTTCTGCATCTTCAGCAGTTCAATCTGGAGACGGGCCTTGCCCTTCTCGTAGTCCTTGCGGGACATGCGGGCGGGGAGGTCCGGGGTCCCGGCCCCGGAGGCGGTGCCGCCACGAACGACCGCAAGGCGCTTCTTTCTGACTTCATTCATCGTGCATCCTCCGGCCAGCGAGGGCCTGGGTCCATTGGGCTGTTATCGGCCGTGGGGGGCGCATCTTGAGGGGCGTGCGGGACCGGCACCAGGGGACGGCGAAGGGCCCCGATGGGCGGGTTCGCAGAATGGTCAGGCTCGCGGGAGGGTCCAGCCCACGCGGCGGGCCTCGGCGGCCATCACTTCGTCCAGTGCGGCCAGCCGGTCCTCCGGCAGGGCCGGCGGCTTCTCCCTCGAGAGCAGCCGCTCCACTTCCGCGCGGGCGCGGTCCAGGGCGGTCTTCGCGCCGGAGGCCTCCCAGTCGCCGTAGGTCTGGCGGTCGATCGCCGCCGAGGGCACCGACAGTTCCTCCCGCCAGTGGGCGCGGGTGTGCTCGTGCGAGAGGAACTCGCCGCGGTCCACGAGCTCCGCGATCAGCGCCACCGGATCTTCGCCGTGTCGTGCGATGCCGCGCGCCAGGCGCAACGCCATGGCGCAGGCCTCGTGGTCCAGCACCAGCTTCTCCAGCGACTGGGTGAGGATGTAGTCCAGCGCCCCCGGCCCGGACACCATGTGGATCCCGGCCAGCGCCGCCAGCACCGCGCCGATGCCGCTCTCCAGACCGGCCTGGTAGTCGGGCGTCTTGGCGTCGGAGAGCCCCAGGTAGCCGTGCACCGGCAAGCCCAGGCTCTTGCCCACCTGCGCGTAGCCCACGCAGATCATCATCGTCTCGACGGCGCCCATCGGGGTGGTGCCGTGCCGCATGTCGAAGGCCGAGGGCGCCCCGCCCCACACGATCGGCGCCCCCGGGCACGCGAGCTGGTGCAGCACCACTCCGGACAGACTCTCCGCGCAGTGCTGCACCACCGCCTCGCGCAGCGTCACCGGCGACGTGGCGCCGGTGAGCGGCATGGAAATCAGCTCCGCGGGGATCCCGGAGCGCGCGCAGTCCAGCAGCGACTGGCACGTGAGGTCGCTCCACTTCAGGGGCGGGCTGGGACAGCAGTCGAACACCGCCAGGGGCCGCGCCGCCAGTTCCGCCGCGCCACCGCGCACCACCGCCAGCATGTCGCGCATCGGGGCGAAGCCGTCCTTGAGGAACGTGCCGGTGATCACCGGCTTGCTGCCGTGGCGCAGCGCCAGGTACAGCCGGAAGCGGTCCCCCAGCTCGCGCGGCACGTCGGAGGGCAGCAGCGCGGTGGACTGCGCCGCGTAGAGCGGCAGCCGGTCCACCAGCTGCACCAGGCGAATCACGTCCGCCGTGGTGGCCTCTCGCCGGCGCCCGGTGCCCGCGTCCAGCACGTGGATCGCGGCCGAGCCCGGGTCGAAGTGGACCCGGTCGCCCCCCAGGTCGCACGCGAGCCCGCCGCGGACGTCGTGAAGCGCCAGCCGCCCGGGCGCGCCGGCCAGCGAGGCGCGCACCAGGGTCTCGGGAATGTGATGCCGCCCGTTCGTCTCCCGCGCCCCCGCCCCGGAGAGCAGCCGGCGGCCTGCGTCGTTCTCCACCCGCACGCCGACCGTCTCGAGCACCCGGCAGCCTTCCTCCACGATGCGCGCCGGCTCCGCCTCGGGAAACAGCGTGAGTTTCGGCCGCAGGCTCTCGCTCATGACGTTTCCTCCGTCCTCGTCCCCCGTTCCCCCCCCGGGCTGCCCTTCCGGCGGCGCGTCGTGGCGATACGGACACGTGGTCCATCCACAACTCGCGCAGCGGCTGCCGCGGCATTCCGACGGGACACCCCGGGGCTCCTCGCCACCCACCCACACCGCGAACGAGATCGACTTGTGCGGTGACATCAGGCACGAAGGCAGCAGTTGCACCCCCAGCTCCGCGTGCGGCAGAAGCGGGAACAGCCCGCGCTGCGCTTCCAGGGGCCAGTCGCCATAGCCGGGGCTGAAGCGCCGCGGGACCGGCCCCGGGTGCAGGGTGCCCTCGAGCGCGTCCGCAGCCTCCTCCACCGCCGCGCTCCCGGAGGCATCCAGCAACAGCGCCCGGGTGGGCTCGCCCCGCTCCAGCAGCTCCACCACCCGCTTCCCGAGGGCCGGGCCCACGGTCACCAGTCCCAGTTCCAACCGGGCTCCGACCCGCGGCTGCAGCCCGAGCGCCAGGACCGCCTCGGCCGGGGGGGACACGCTCACGCCCCGGGGCGCGATCAGCGCGCGCGCGTCCTCCATCGCCGGCCCCAGGCCCGCCTCGATCCAGGCCGCGGGCGCACCCCGCCCCCGATAACCCAGGAAATGCAGGACGTCCTCCCGCTTCAGCGGCACTTCGAGAGTGCGCGCGCTCATGCGGTGCCCTCCACACTTCCCGCGCGGCCCGGCGATGCCGGGCCCGCCGCAATCACGTCCAGCCTGGCGCGCAGCGCCGCGATGAAGCGCGGGTCCGTCCCGCAACATCCGCCCAGTGCCGCCACGCCCGCGACCCCCGCCAGCGGGGCCATCTCCGCCGCGAACCGGTCCGGCTCCTGGGCGTAGCGCACCCCGTGCGCCAGCCGCTCCGGCTGCCCCGCGTTGGGCTGGAACACCAGCGGGGCCAGCCCCGCGGCGGCGGCCTCCAGCGCCAGGTCGCGCATGTCGCCGCTCGCCAGGGTGCAGTTGGCGCCCACGGCGTCCGCCCCCGCCTCGCGCAACCGGGCCAGGGAAGCCACCGCGGCGTCGCCCATCAGGGTGAAGAAGCCCCGCTTCTTGCGATCGAAGGTCAGCGAGACCATGGCCGGAACCCCGGGGGCCGCCTCGCGCAGCGCCTCGAGCGCCACCAGGGCTTCGCGCAGGTCGCTCATGGTCTCCACGTGGAAGGCGTCCACGCCGGCATCCGACAGGATGCGGGCCTGCTCCAGGAAGTGCGCGCGCCAGCGCGCGGGATCGCCGTGGCCCACGGGCGGCAGGTACTCCCCCGTGGGCCCGATGTCGGCCACCACCAGGGAGGCGCCCGATTCGCGGGCCAGCCGGACGGCCGCGCGGTTCACCTCGGCCCGCCGCTCCAGCAGGCCGAAGCACGCGAGCCGGGCCGCATTGGCGCCAAAGGTGTTCGCATGGACGACGTCGCTGCCGGATTCCACGTACGCGCGGTGGACGGCGAGGATCTCTTCGGGGCGTTCGAGGGTCCACAGGTCGGGGGGCGCGCCCGGAGGCAGGCCCCGGGCGATGAGCTCGCTGCCCAAGCCGCCATCCAGCAGCAGGCACGGTCCCCGGGCGAGGCGGTCGAGGAAGGGGCTCATCGCGGCCGGCTCAAGGTCACGACACCAGGCTCTCCGCCATCGCGACGGCACGCAGGGCATTCTCCGCGTGGTGGGCGCCGATCTCCGCGGCCCATGCCGGGCCCGTCGGCGCGCCACCCACCAGGATCCGGACCGGCCAGCCCAGCCCCGCCGCCCGGACCGCGTCCGCCACCTCCCGCTGCAGGCCCATGGTGGTGGTAAGCAGGGCGGAGACAGCCACGATGTCGGCACGTCGCGTGCGCGCCGCATCCACGAAGGCAGCCACCGGCACGTCGCTGCCGAGGTCGTGCACCTCGAAGCCGTGGGCGGTGAGCATCGTCGCCACCAGGCTCTTGCCGATGTCGTGCAGGTCGCCCTGGATGGTGCCGATCACCACGCATCCCTTGCGGGGCTGGCCCACGTGCGCGGCGGCCATCCACGGGCCCAGCGCCTCCATGGCGGCCTTCATGGCCTCGGCGCCCTGGATCAACTCCGGGAGGAAGTACTCGCCTTCCTCCCACAGCTCCCCGACGCGCCGGATGCCGGGGGCGAAGCCTTCCTCGATCGCGCGCAGCGGCTCCCCCCCCGCTTCACCCCACTCCCGCGCCAGCCGGCGCGCGGCGGCGACGTTTCCCTCCACGACAGCCTGTGCGAGCTCGGTACACGGTGGCGGCGGCATGGTCCTCCCGCGGGACCGGCGGCGGCGCGCGACCCGACGCGCGAAGACCGGCCAGCCCAGGCCGCACATGATAACGCATCGGCGCCCGGGATGGGGCCCGCGAGAACGCAGCCCACCCCGGGCGCAAATGCCGCCGGCGCGAATTCCAACCCTACCGGTAGATCGAGCGGATGTTCCCCCACGTGCGGGCCCCGACCGGCGTGGTGGCGTTGCAGAACGCCGCGCCCACCAGGTGCACCGTGTAGTTGGTGCCGATCACGCTCAGGTTTCCCCCGGCCCAGAGGTTGAGCGGCAGTCCCGCGCCGGGACCGTCCGGCGCGCGCTGACCGACGATCGGATTGCCGGCCGAGAACGTCCACAACTGGTTGCTCGGCCCGTTGATCGCCAGCGCGCCCCAGCCGCCCACCGCGAGGTAGTAGGTGCCGATGGTCGGAACCAGCGGCGCGCCGATGGAACTCTGGCCGGCGGCGCAGCCGTCGTTGTGCGTGAGGCCCATGCTGGCCCCGTTGAACAGGAACAGGTGGTTCTCCTGGTGGATCACGCAGTTGAGGTACGCGCGGAAGTTGGCCGGGTCGGTGACCCGGATGCAGAACATGTCCACGTCGCCGGCGCTGTGCAGGTTGCCGTTGATGGTGGTCAGCGCGCCGGCTCCCGAGGTCTGTTGCGCGCCGAACACCATGTTGCCGGCGTCGCCGGCCTCGTTCCAGTTCTGGGCCAGCGCGCTGCCCGCCAGCACGGTCAGGGCTGCCGCCACCAGGGCGATGAGCAGCCCCGGCGGTGCCGGGCGCGTGGCGTGGGTCCGCGATGCGAATATGTGAGCCAGGTTCATGGGGACCTCCTCTGGGATGGAACAGATGCCCCGGTCCCTTCGAGGGACCGGGCCGGTGGACTTCAACTCAGTTGGTTCCCCTGGCCGCCGGCGGCGCCTGCCCGCCCTGCACGGCGCGCCAGGTGGCCAGGGCTTCGGGCTTCTTCCAGGCGGTGTACAGTTCCACGAGCGCCTCGGTGGCCTTCGCCACCGCCGGATCCTTCGACCCGCGCGCCGAGTCGGCCTGCGCCCGGGCCTGCAGCAGGATCGCCTCCGCCCCGGAGAAGTCCCTGCGGTCCTTCAGGATCGCGGCCAGCGCGAACTGGTACCCGGTCACCGCGGGGCTGCCCGGGGGGCTGTGCCCGACGCGGATCGCCAGGGCTTCGCGCATGGACTTCTCCGCGTCCTTCATCCGGCCCTGCTGCACCTGCAGGGTGGTGCGGTCCCGCAGCGCCGCGGCCAGGTCGGGGTGTTGCTCGCCCAGGCCGTGGCGCAGGATGCCGATGCCGCGGGTGAAGGCGTCCTCGGCCTCCGCCAGGCGGCCCGCGCGGGTGTACACCGAGCCGAGGTTGGTCCAGGTGCGGCCCACCGGCACGCTCTCCGGTCCCAGCCCGTGCTGGCGGATGCCCAGCACGCGCCGCAGCGTCTCCAGGGTCTCGTCCATGCGTCCCGAGCGCATCAGCACGTTGCCACGGTTCTCCAGCAGGTGCGCCACCAGTGGATGATCGTCCCCCAGCGCGGCGCGCTTGATTTCCAGCGCCTGGCGGAAGAGCGAATCGGCCGCGGTGAAGTCGTTCAGACGCACCCGGTTGGTGGCCAGCTCCTCCAGCACGTCCGAGGTCTCCATCGCGTGGTCGCCGAGCAGAGATCGCAGCACGTCGTACTGCGACTGGTATAGCCGGTCGGCGGCCTGGTAGTCCTCCTTCCAGTTGGTGGCGAGGTAAGCCTGCGTGGACAGCACCCCCGGCGCGGCGGGGCCGCGCTCGCGGCCCTCGCGGCGCAGGATGTCGCCCGCCACGCGCACCACCGAGTCGGCCTGGGTATAACGTCCCCGGTAGGCCATCGCCACCGCCTGCTGGTTCAGCGTGGACACCATGGTGTCGCTGGTAAGACTGCCGGCCAGCGCCTGGAGGCGCAGCGCCTCCCGGATCTGCAATTCGGCGCGGTCGTATTCGCCCGCCCGCAGCAGCGTGCCGCCCAGCTCCCTCTGGAAGCCCGCGAGGATCCCCGGAGGCGCGTCCGGCTCCTTCGAGAGCCGCTCGATGCCGCCGCTCAGCAGCGACTCGGCCTGCGCGAAGCGTCCCACGCCTTCGAATGCGGAGGCCACCGTGCGGCGCACCGCGAAGTCCACCTCCGGCTGGGCCTGGAAGGTGGTGCCGATCTTGCCCTGGGCCTTCTGCAGCGCCGCGTCGAGCGTCACGCGGCCACCCTCCCCGGCCCACGGGTCGGCGGTGGCCAGCATGTCCTGCAGGAACCGGTTGATGGCGGTCGCCTTGGCCGCCTCGGTGCGGGCGCGCTCCCCGCTGGCCTCGGCCGCGGCGCGCTGGGCCGCCTCGGCGGCGCGCGCCGTCTCGGCCGACTCGCGCGCGGACTCGGCGGCGGCGCGGGCCTTCACCGCGGCCGAGCGGGAGCGTTCCGCGGCCGAGCGGGCCGCCAGCGCGCTGGCCCGCTCGTGCTCGGCCTCCACCTGGTGCCGCTCGGCCAGCAGCCGCGCCTGCTCCGATTCCTTCTGGCGGGACTTCGCCAGCGCCTCGGCCGACAGCGCCCGGGACATGCGCGACTTGGCCAGGTCCTCCGCCCGGGTGGCGCGCACCGCCTGCAGCGAGCTCACCACCACGCCCGCCACCAGCACCACGAACGTGGCGGCCACACCCGCCACCAGCGCCCGGTTGCGGCGCGCGAACTTCTGGAGCTGGTACAGCGTGCTGGGCGGCCGGGCCAGGATGGGCTGGGAGGAAAGGTAGCGGTCCACATCCTCGGCCATCGCCGCGGCGCTGGCGTAGCGGTGCTCCACGTCCTTCTCCAGCGCCTTGCCCACGATGGTCTCGATGTCGGGGTCCAGGCGGCGCCCGCCCGACATGGTCAGGCGCAGCGACTTCGGGGCCTCCTCGCAGATCACGCGCACCGCCTCGACCAGCGATCCGCGGCCCACGTCGTAGGGCTTCGAGCCGGTGAGCATCTCGTAGAGGATCACGCCCAGCGCGTACACGTCGGTGCGCACGTCAATCAGCTCGCCGCTGCCGCGCGCCTGCTCGGGGGACATGTACGGCAGCGTGCCCTTGATCACGCCCACCTCGGTCACCTGCGACATCTGCACGTCGCCCTCGGTGATCCGCGCCAGGCCGAAGTCCAGGATCTTGACCTCGGGGGTGCGCACCCCCGTGGAACTGACCACGGTGCCCTCGGAGGCGGTCTCGTCGGTGACGATGATGTTGGAGGGCTTCAGGTCCCGGTGGATGACGCCGCGCTGGTGCGCGTAGTGCACCGCCTCGGCGATGCGCCGGAACAGCGCCAGCCGGAAGCGGATCTCGTCCTGGGAGACCGCCTTCGGGCGCCTGCCCAGGTAGACGTCCATGTTCTCGCCGCGCACCAGCTCCATGGCGAAGAAGTGCTGGCCGTCGTCGGTGCGGCCCGACTCGTAGATGGCGCCGATGTTGGGGTGGCGCAGCCGCGCCAGCGTGTCCGCCTCGCGCTGGAACATGCGCACCGTGGACTCGTCCACGAAGTGCCCGCCTCGGACCACCTTCAGCGCCACGTGCCGCCGCGGATTCTGCTGCTCGGCCTCGTACACGATCCCCATGCCGCCCTCGCCCAGCTTGCCGAGGATGCGGTAGCGCCCGACCGTCTCCCCCGCGAGGCCCGGGTCGGCGCCGGGCGACGCCGAGACGGTGGCGCCCACGGTGATGGTGCGCTCGGGCACCGCGGGGCCCGAGCCTCCCACGGAAATCGTGCGGTCCGGCACGTCCTCCGGGGACGCGCCGGACGAGGCGGCGAGGTCGGGGCCGGTGGCCAGCGTGCGATCGAACTCGCTGGCGGGTTCCGGGCCGCGCGGGACGTTGCCGCGGTCGGGCTTGCGGGGGTCGAGGGACATCGGGTCCTCCAAGCTGCCTGGGGGTCGTGGCATGGGGGCCGGGCGAAGCGGAATCCCGGCCCTCGGTTGGATGTCAACTCGCACCAGGAGGTTGCGTTGTATCGGTACGCGGGAGGAGACAACGGTGCCGGGGCGCACGCTGTCGCGAACCCCGACTCAGATCATAGCAGCGGAAGGGACGTCAAATCCCTGCAAATCGGTCGGTCGCCGCCACCAGGGCCCGGCTGTTGGGAGGCTCGAAGGCGCTGTGACCGCTGTCCGGCGTGATGACCAGGTCCGCCTCGGGCCAGGCCCGATGCAGCGCCCAGGCGCTATCCACCGGGCACACCACGTCATAGCGCCCCTGGACGATCACCGCAGGGAGGTGCCGGATGCGCGGGACGTCCCGCAGCAGCTGGTCGTCGCCCTCGAGATAGGTGCCGTTCACGAAGAAGTGCGCCTCGATCCGGGCCATCGCCAGGGCCACGGCGTCCTCCTCCTGGGGCAGCCGGAACGCCTCCGCGGGCACCAGGCGCGAGACGGCGCTCTCCCAGCCGCTGAAGGACTTCGCTGCGGAGAGCCGCACTTCCGGGTCCGGGGAGGTCAGCCGGGAGTGGTAGGCGCGCAGCAGGTCACCCCGTTCGGCCTCCGGGATCGGGGCCAGGTAGTGCTCCCAGGCGTCCGGAAAGACCTGCGAGGCCCCCCGCCGGTACAGCCAGTCCACCTCGTGGCGCCGCGCCAGGAAGATGCCGCGCAGCACCAGCCCGGTGACCTGTTCGGGATGCCGCTGGGCGTAGGCGAGAGCCAGCGTGGAGCCCCAGCTGCCCCCGAACACCAGCCATTTCGCGATGCCCAGGTGCTCCCGGAGGCGTTCCAGGTCGGCCACCAGGTCCCAGGTGGTGTTCTCCTCCAGGCACGCATGGGGCGTGCTCCTGCCGCAGCCGCGCTGGTCCAGCAGCACGACGCGGTACCTGCCGGGGTGGAAGAACCGGCGCTGGCGCGGATCCGTGCCGCCGCCGGGCCCGCCGTGCAGGAACACCGCGGGGATGCCGTCGGGATTGCCGCACTCCTCGAAGTGCAGCTCGTGGGGGCCGGTGACCCGGAGCCGGCCGGTGCGGTACGGCTCAAGCGGCGGGTACATCCAGGTCAGCGGGTCCTTCAGCGGGTGCGCGGCCCGCACCGGGGGATCGGCTTGCATGGGGCCTCCCGCCTACCTGCCTTCCAGCGCCTTCTTCATCGCCAGCGCCATCGCGGTCAGCGGAGCCTCCTGCCCCCCGGTTCCCCGGGCCGGGGAAGGCGTGGCGGATGGCGGCGGCGCGGCTCCGCGCGGTTCCGCGGCCGCCGCGCCCGCCGCAGACGGCATCTGCGACGCGGCCATGCCGAGGCGGATCCTGCCTTCCTTGATCTCGAGGATCTCCACGCGCAGCGGCTGGCCGATCGCGAACGCCTTCGACAGGTCGGCGTTGCGCGGCTCGCCGGTCTCCTCGCGCGGCAGCAGGCCGCTCACACGCGGGCCGAACTGCGGCAGGTCCACGAATACGCCGAAGGGCTTCACGTTGCCCACCAGGCCCTCCACCACCTCGTTCAGCACCGGATCGCGCGCGGGGGGCAACTCGGAGGCCAGCGCCTCGCGGATGGACAGCGAGATGCGCTTCTTCACCAGGTCCACCTCCCGCACCACGGCCTCGATCACCTGCCCGGGCGAGAGCACTTCCTTCACGTGCGCCACGCGGTGCAGCGCCACCTCCGACACGTGCACCAGCCCGTCCACACCCGGCGCCAGGGTGACGAAGGCGCCGAAGTCCGCCAGGCGGGCCACCTTTCCCTGCACCCGGGTGCCGACCGCCAATTTCGGCGCGATCTCGGACCACGGGTCCGCCGCGGTGGCCTTGATGCTGAGCGCGATCCGCGGCCGGCCGTCCTTTCCGGTGTCCAGGCGCAGCACGCGCACGCGCACCTTCTGGCCCACCTGCACCGCCTCCCGCGGGTGCCCCAGGCGTTCGTGGCTCAGTTCGGACACGTGCACCATGCCGTCCACCCCGCCCAGGTTCACGAAGGCGCCGAAGGCCTCCAGCCGGGCCACCGTGCCGTCGAGCTCGTCGCCGGGCTTGAGGGTGGCGAGCATCTGGCGGGCCTGCACCTCCTCCTCGCGCCGCAGCAGCTGGCGCCGGGAGAGCACCGCGCCGCCGCGCCCGTCCTTCACCTCGGTGACCAGGAACTCCAGCGAGCGGCCCACGTAGCTCGACGCGTCCTCGCAGTAGCCGGACTCCACCTGGGAGAGCGGGCAGAAGCCGCGCGCGCCGCCCAGGTCCACCTCCAGCCCGCCGGTGTTCACGCCGGTGACCTTGCCGGTGATGGGCATGCCCGCGGCCTGCGCCTCGCGCACCTGCTTGAGCGCCACGGCGGGATCGGCCTTCATGGATGGCGCCAGCAGCACCTGGTCGCCGGCTTCGGACACGAACAAGTCCAGCTCGTCGCCCACCTTCACGCGCACGGTGCCGTCGTCGGCCCGGAACTGCGCCGTCTCCGCCGCGCCTTCGCTGCGCCCGCCGAAGTCCACCAGCACGGTCTCCTCGCCGACGTGCACCACCTTGCCACGCACCCGGGAGCCCACGGCGATGTCGGCGGCGGCGCCCGCCGCGACCGCAGCCGTGCCGCGGCCGCGCTCGTACTCCTCCAGGGCCTTGGCGAAGTCGGAGGAAACCGGTTCAATCTCGGAGTCGGGATCGACGGGAGGAAGCAGGTTCATCGGATGTGTGCCTCGTGCGTGTGGAGAACGGACGCCCCGGGGGGACGCGGATGGATGCAGCAGGGGAACAACAGGGGATTCTAGCAGATCCCGGGAGGAAATTCAGGCCGGTCCGCCGCGCTCGAACACCGTGAGCTGCTGCGCCAGACCGGGCGCCGCGTAGCAGTGGAGCCCCAGGGGCACCATCCCCGCCTCCCGGAAGAGCCGGCGGTAGGCGGCGGCCGGGCGCTGCTGGAACGCGGCATGGTCGCCCTCGGTCTGGTCCTCCTTCGCGAAGAGCTCCAGGAACGCCACGCCCCGCGTCAGCCGGGCGATGGCCTTGAGGCCCCGGCGCGCCTCCGGCGTTCCCACGTAGTGCAGCACGTCCGAGCACACCACCAGGTCGAACGGACCGCGCAGGCCGAGCCGGGCCAGGGCGCCCACGCTGCCCAGGCGCAGGTGGCGCCGCTTCCCGAAGCGCCGCACGGCGTACTCGCTGGAGTCCACCCCCACGTAGCGCACGCGCGGCCTCAGGCGTCGCAGGAGCGGAAACCACGCTCCCTCCCCGCAGCCCACGTCCAGCACCGAGCGGATGGGCCGCTCCAGCAGGTACTCGGCGGCGGCCACCGCGAGCCGCACGCGCCGCCGCAGCACGTCCCGCTGCACCACCGTGTAGCGCGGGTCGCGGTACCAGCGCTCGAAGTAGCCCCGGTCGTAGACCTTCTCACGCGCGGGATCCCGCACGGGCGGCGACGGCCGCCGGCTCACCTCAGCCGTCTCCAGATCTCCCGTCCCTCGCCCTGGCCCGGAGGCCGGAACTGGAACAGCGAGTCCCCCTTCACCTGCACGTGGAACGCCTGCACGGTCCCGGCGATGCTCTCCGCGCCGCCCGACGCGAACAGCAGCTGCTCCTGGTACGTGTCGCCGTGCAGCACGTAGGGCCCGCCGCCGCTGCCCAGCACCTGGCGGGTCCCGGTGTCCCACGAGGTCCAGGTGAAGTGGGTCGCGGTGATGAGCTTGATCTCGCGCTGGTGCGGACCGGGCTCCGGCCACACCAGCTCCCAGGCGCCCTGGATGCGCGGCGCGCGGACACCCCGGCGCGCGGCGGCGTCCGACGGCGCCCACGCGAGCACCGCCAGCAGCGCGGCGACGGCCCAGCCGCATGCCGCGGGATTCACGGACAATCGATGGAACCACATCGTTGAACCCTCCTCGACTTCGCCGGCACGACGGAAGCTCCGCCGCACCGCCCGACCCGCGCACACTAGCACCGGAGAAGTCGCCGCTCAATGCGCGGGGAGAACGCGAGGACGGCCGCCCCCACCGAACCGGGAGCGGCCGTCCGAACTCCTGAGGGCTGGGGCCGCCTCAGCGGGACAGCACCATCCGCTGGCTCAGCCGCACCTCCCCCGCCTGAAGCCGCAGGAAGTACATCCCGGCGGGGGCGCGGCCCGATCGGGTCTCGCCGTTCCACGCGGCCTGGTGGCGTCCCGCGCCGCGGGAGCCATCCACGAGGCGGGCCACTTCGCGGCCCTGCACGTCCATCACCGCCAGCGTCACCTGCGCCGCCCGCGGCAGCGCGTAGTCCACGCGCACCGCGCCGCGGCTGGGGTTGGGGATCGCCCGGCCCAGCTCGAAGCGCGTCACCGGCACGCCGGCCGTGACCCGGATGGGCCCCAGCGTCACGGCCCGGCCCGCGCCCTCCAGCGCCGACACCCGGTACCAGTAGGTGCTGCCGGCCTGGGCGGTGCGGTCGAGCACGGTGACCGGGCCCTCCGCGCCGGAGGACACCGCCTGGACCCGGGCGAACGGTCCCTGCGCGCCCGCGGCGCGCTCCAGCGCCACCTCGCGCAGCATGCGCGGGGCGTTCAGCTGCCAGTGGATGGCCACACCCTCCGCCAGCGGCTCGGCGGACAGCGTGGACATGAGCACCGGCGTGGCCGGATCCACGATCATGAACACGTTGTCGCTCACGTCCGAGCCGGTGTTGGCGGCGGCGTCGTGCGCCACCACCTTCAGCAGGCACTGCAGCGAGGGCGGGCCGGCGATGGTCCACGAGTGGACGCCGGTGTTGGGCACGCCGGAGGCCACCGCCGCGAAGGTGGCGCCGTTGTCCCGGGACACCAGCAGGTCCACGGTGGTCACGCCCACGTTGTCGGTGGCGTTCCAGGTGAGGTTCGCGAGGCTGCCCATGAAGTACAGCTCGCCCCCGTCGGGCGCGGTGACCGTGACCGCCGGGTCCACCAGGTCTCCCAGCCACAGCTTGCCGTAGCCCCAGTCCTTGTTCCACGTGGCGCCGGTGAAGCCGTCCACGATCGCGCGGCCGGCCAGGAAGGTCCGCACGAACGCGGGCGTGACCGCGCCGTACTTCTGCATCAGCAGCGCCGTCGCGCCGGTGGTGTGCGGGGCGGCCATCGAGGTGCCCTGGTTGATCACGTGGTTGCTGTTGTCGAAGAGGTAGGTGGTCGCGCTGGCCCCGCAGGTGAAGCTGATGTCGAACGAGCGCGTGGAGCCGATGGCCGTGCCCGGCGCGGCGATGTCGGGCTTCTGCCGGCCGTCGCGGGTGGGGCCGGGGCTGGAGAACGAGGCCAGGTTGCCCGGGTTGAGCGCACCGGTGTAGCCGACGTTGCGCCCGCCGCAGTCCGTCCAGTAGCGCCGGCTCACCCACGCGGCGGTGGTGATCAGGTCGGTCGCGTTGCCCGGCTCGGAGACCAGCTTCTGCTCGCTCATCCCGACGACGAAGTTGCCCGCCAGCGAAGTGCTGTTGTAGAAGCGCCACAGGTCCACCTGGCCGTTGGCGGGCCCCAGGGAGACCGGGATGAAGGTGAGCGTCCAGGTGCCGTTCATGCTCCCCGGGCTGGCGCCGGAGTTCAGCGCCGTGAGCTCCACGTACACTTCGCGGGCGCCGGTGGAGGTGACCGACAGGCCGTTCTCCACGTACACGCGCCCGCTGGTGGTGGTCACGCCGGGATAGGCCGAGTCCGCCGCACCCAGCGCGATCGGGCCGATCACCGTCCCGTTGGGCGTGGTGACGGTGAGGTTGATGGCCTCGGTGGCCTCGTAGTAGCCGTCGAAGGCCAGCTGGCGCCCGTTCGCCGAGCCCGAGACCAGGAAGGTCATGGGCGTGCCCGCGCCGGCGGCCTGGACCTCCGCGTGCCGGCTCTGGCCGCGCTCGTTGCCCGCGGACTTGATGATCACGCGTCCCGCCCCGGTGAGCGCCGAGAGGCCGGCCTCGAAGGGGCTGGTGCCGTCATGCGGGCCGTAGTGCGAGCCCAGCGACAGGTTGCACACCGAGTTCCGGCCCAGCGCCGTGGCCACGCCGAACACGTAGGCCACGCCGTCGAGGATGTGCGTGGTGGTGAGGTCGCTCTTGACCATCACGATGTCGGCCATCGGCGCCATGCCGGTGTAGGTGTACGCGGCGACCGAGCCACCGGTCTGGCTGCCGTCGCCGGCGGCGATGCCCATCACGTGCGTGCCGTGGCCGCCGGTGTCCTTCTCGCGCGCGGTGCCGGCGTTGATGCTGGCCGGGGTCCACTCGGAGCCGTACGGGTAGGCGCCCGGGTTTGGCCCCACGGCGTCGGTCTGATCCCACAGCCCGACGATGCGGGTCAGGCCCGCGGCGTCCTTGAAGGCGCCGTGCTTGTAGTCAATCCCGGTGTCCACGTCGCCCACCACCACGCCCGCGCCGTTGAGCCCGGTGAAGGCCGGGCCGGCGCCGCGCAGCGCGCTCGCGTTGGTCGCGGGCACGCTGCTGTCCAGTTCCAGCTCCACCGGCGCGGCGCCGTGGATGCCGGTCACCTCCGGCAGCGCGGCGATGGCGTCCACCGCGGAGACCGGCAGGAAGGCCGTCATCACGCCCGGCACCACGGTGCGCACACGCGCGCCGAAGGACTCGAGCTGCGCGCGCGTCACGGTGCCGGTGACGAACACGTCCAGGTCGCCGCTGATGTCCACCGCGGCTCCCGCCGCGCGCACCGCGCCGGCGGGGCTGCCCGCGCGAAGCTGCGAGAGCGCGATGCGCGCGCGGGGGTCGAGCTTGCTGGACTGCGCCAGCGCCCCCACCGCGACGAGTACCAGGAGCAGGACGGCCGGCAGTGTACGCAGGATCCATCGATTCACGGGGCACCTCCGAGGGAGGACGACGCAGCGGCCGCGGAGCCCGGAGGCGCCGCGCGGGGCCTTACCCAACCGTGGGTGAAGGCGGAAGACTAGCACCCGCGCAATAACGCGTCAAAGACCGATGAGAATGCGACGCCCAACTCGTTGCGGCCCTTGCTCCCCGGCGGCCAGAGCTCCCTCGGTCCTGAATCGGGGGCGTCGCCGGTCCAGGACGGCGAAGTCCGTCATTCCGCGGGGTCCGTGCTGAGCGTAAATGTAAGCGTTTTCAGCAACTACACCCGCGGCCGCCCAGTGGGCATGTAACCGATCATGAAAATGAAACAAGTCATTGTGTTTCATAGAGATACGCCAAGAAAATATCTTGCGAATCAAGGTCCCGGTGGTTAGAATCTCCTTGGGTCACAGATTTGGATTCACCTCGTCGGATCCGTAACGCGTCGTCACCCTGTCAACCTTCCGAAGGAGGAACCCTCACCATGCGGAACAGCTACAAGGTCCTCGCGGCGTTCCTGCTCGTCGCCGTCTGTGCCTCGGCGGCCCTGGCAGCCACGCCCAGCCCGAATGGCGCGCTCATCAAGCTCAAGATCTGGAACGACAGCCCGCTGTCGACGGCTTCGTCCATCAACAGCTACCCGTCCATGATCGTCATCAGCGACGAGGGGCTCTCTGGATGCGGCTTCGCGAACCTGCATAACTGGTCCTTCTCCGAGGACGGCGGCGCCACCTGGGCGGCGTTCGACAACAACTCCCAGTTCCGTTTCGCCGCCGACGTGGTGTGCGAAGGCACCGGCGACGGCGAAGCCTACATGCGCATCTCGCCGTGGTGGTCGAAGGACGGCGACGGTGAGTTCATGCTGAACACCCGCACGGGTGAGATCGCCATCTTCGGCGGCCGTCTCCCGTTCTGGTCGTTCACCATCCCCGCCCACGGCGGCCTCACCTACGCCAAGGGCCAGATGGTGCGCATGGAGATGATCTATCTCCCGCACAGCCTCACCGCCGGCGACCCGGCCACGGTCGAGTACGTGATCTGGGTGGCTGGTGTGCGTCACTCCTCCGGCCCGCTGGCCTTCGACATGGCCAACCCGGCTGAGGACCCCCCCTACGGTCTGTGGGGCATGCTGAACGACGGTCGTGTGGGCGGCGCGGTGAAGGCGTACGCCGACTGCGGCAACACCGACGCCCGCTTCCGCGTGACCTGGTCGCGGATCGAGTTCTACGGCGCCGGCACCACGCCGGTCTCGTCGAAGACCTGGGGCAACCTGAAGCGTCAGTACAAGTAGGACTTTCGGCCGGGTTCCACCGGGGACCTGGTTCGAGCAGCGCGCCCCGCGGGGTCCCACACCCCGCGGGGCGTCGCGTTATCCGCGCGTGGTTCCGGGCGCCGATCAGGCCGGCGCGGCGGCGGGAATGCGGTCCATCAGCGCCTTGAAGCGGGGGTGCTCCCGGAGCGGATCCAGGTTGGAGTCGTGGTCGAACCAGCCCCGCTGCGCCAGCCCCGCGTCCACGGCCTGCTCCAGGCAGGCGATGGCCTCCTCCACCTGCCCCGCCATGGAACGGATGCAGCCGGCGTTGTAGAGGCTCATGGACTCCAGCGGCTCCAGCCCCATGGCGCGCTCCAGCCAGCGCAGGCCCTGCTCCCGGCGGCCCAGGCACACCAGCCCGTTGGCGCCCATGTACAGCGCCCGGGCGTCGTCCGGGTGATGCCCCAGGTGCTCCTCCACCACGGCCACCCCGCTGCGGCGCACCCGGGCCGCGTCCTCGGGGAGGCCCAGCGCGTCGTACACCTGGCCCACCAGCAGCAGCGACTGAAAGTCCTCCGGCCGCACCACCGCCGCATCCTCGAAGAGCCGGGCCGACTTCTCCAGCTGCCCGCGCACGAAGCAGTGACGGGCGTAGAAGTAACGCGCCTCGAACAGGCGCGGATCCATGCGGATCGCGGTCTCGAAGGCCTCCTCGGCCCCGGCGTCCCCGCCCGCCAGGGACAGCGCCACGCCGCGCGAGGCATGCGCCTGCGCCAGCTCCGGGGCCAGTTCCAGGGCGCGCCGGCTGGCCGCGTCCGCCTCCCGCCGGTTGGCCTCGGTGCGCTCGGCGTAGAAGTACAGGTACGCCCAGCAGTCCGCCGCCCCCGCGTGGGCCAGCGCGAACGCGGGATCCAGCTCGATGGCCCGGGTGAACAGCTGCAGGGCGAACTCGATGTCGCGCCTTCCGTAGTGGTAGAAGAACTTCCGTCCCCGGAGGTAGTAGTCGTAGGCCTGCACGTGAGTGGTGGCCTGCCTGCCGATGGCGTGGCGCTCCCCGGGGCTCAGCGTCACCTCCAGCTCACGCACCACGCTGCGCGCGATCTCGTCCTGGATGGCGAACACGTCGTGGAGCTCGCGGTCGTAGCGCTCCGACCACTCGCTGAAGCCCCCCTCGGCGTCCGTCAGCTGCACGGCGATGCGCAGCCGCGAGCCCTCCTTGCGCACGCTGCCCTCCAGCAGGTGGCGCACGCCCAGCCGCTGCCCGATCTCGCGGCTGTCCAGGAGCGTGCCGTGCAGCCGGAACGAGGACATCCGCGAGGCCACCTGGAGTCCCTGCACGCGCGCCAGCGAATTGAGGATCTCCTCGGCCACCCCCTCGCAGAAGTAACCCTGGTCGCGCTCGCGGCTCAGGTCGGCGAAGGGCAGCACCGCCACCGTGGGCACGCCCCCGGGCCGCGGCGCCTGCAGCCCGCGGAGCACGTCCTCGAGGGCCAGCCGGAGGTCCAGCGCGGACTGCGTGCGCCGCTGCGGCTCCTTCTCCAGACAGCGCCCCACCAGCAGCGACAGTTCCACGGGCAGGTCCGGCCGGAGCGCCGAAAGCGGCACCGGCCGCTCGTTCAGAATCCCCGCGGCGAGTTCCTCGAAAGACTCGCCCGGGAAGGGCCGGCGCCCCGCCGCCATTTCGTAGAGCACCACGCCGAGGGAGAAGATGTCCGAGCGGTGGTCCAGCGCCTCCCCGCGGATCTGTTCCGGGGACATGTACGCCAGCGTGCCCGAAAGCGAGCTGTCGCCGGCGGGCTCCGGCGCGGGCAGCAACGGTTCCCCGCCGGCGGCATCCCGCGGGCGGGCCAGGCCGAAATCGAGCACCTTCACGCGTCCGTCGCCGGTGACCATGATGTTGGCGGGCTTGAGGTCCCGGTGCAGGATTCCGCGCTCGTGGGCCGCGCCCACCGCGCCCGAGAGCGGCACGGCCAGCTGCAGGAACAACTCGAGGTGCATCCCGGCGCGCGGGATGCACCGGGCCAGCGTGGTGCCCGGCAACAGCTCGAGGGTCAGAAAGTGCACCCCGTCCTGCTCTTCCACCGAGTGGATGGTCACGATGTTGGGGTGGTTCAGCGCGGCCACCGCGCGGGCCTCGCGCCGGAATCTCGCCAGCCGGCCCGGGTCGCGCGCCAGGTGCTCGGGAAGGACCTTGAGTGCCACCTCGCGCCCCAGGCGGGTGTCCAGGGCGCGCCACACTTCTCCCATGCCGCCGGCACCGAGCGTCTCCAGCAACTCGTAGTGAGCGAGGCGTTCCCCTGGAAGCACGGCCATGCGATCCCCCGAATCTCCGGCGCGGCGGCACTGCGCCGGGCACGATGGGCGGTTCTCCGGATGATAGAAGTGTCTCACAAGGTGGGACGCATGCAACAGTCCCGGGGTTGCGCCCGGGGTTGCGCCCGAGGTTGCGCCGGGCCACACCCGCGATGGACTCCGATTCCCGAATCTGTTATGGCTTCGATGATTGCGAACGGACCCCGACCGTTCCGGGGCCCGCGCGAACCGCCTCCAACCCCGAAAGACCCATGCCCGACCTGGGACCGACCCGCTTTCCCGACGGCTTCCTGTGGGGCGCAGCGACGTCCGCCTACCAGGTGGAAGGCTCACCCCTGGCCGACGGCGCCGGTCCCAGCATCTGGCACCGCTTCTCCCACACCCCCGGACGCACCCACGAGAACCAGACCGGCGACGTGGCCTGCGACCACTATCGCCGCTACGCCGACGACGTGCGCCGGATGAAGGAGCTGGGCCTCGCCGCGTACCGCTTCAGCATCTCGTGGAGCCGCGTGCTGCCCGGGGGCCGCGGCCGGGTCAACCGTGCCGGGCTGGGCTTCTATGACCGCCTGGTGGACCTGCTGCTCTCGAACGGGATCCAGCCGCTGGTCACGCTGTACCACTGGGACCTGCCGGCCGCGCTGGACGACCTGGGCGGCTGGCCCAACCCGGACTCCGCGCACTGGTTCGCGGACTATGCGCGGGTGGCGTTCGAGGCGCTCGACGACCGCGTGCCGATGTGGGCCACGCTGAACGAGCCGTGGGTGGTGGTGGACGCCGGCTACCTCTTCGGGGTGCACGCGCCGGGGCACGCGGACCGCGGCGAGGCCGGACGGGCGGCGCACAACCTCATGCGCGCCCACGGCGCCGCGGTGCAGGCCTACCGGGCCGTGGGTCGCAACCGGATCGGCCTGGTGGTGAACCTCGAGCCCAAGGAGCCGCACAGCGACTCCCCCGCCGACCGGGCCGCGACCCTGCGAGCGGACGAGTACATGAACCGCCAGTACCTCGACGCCGCGCTGCTGGGCCGCTACCCCGCCGCGCTGGTGGAGGCCTATGCCCCCGGATGGCAGGCGCCTCCGGAGGCCGACTTCCGGCTCATCCGGCAACCGCTGGACTTCCTGGGGATCAACTACTACACCCGCGGCGTCACCCGCCACGACGACGCCGGAGCGCCGGTGCGCTCCTCCACGGTGCGCTTCCCGGAGCGCGAGTACACCGCGATGGACTGGGAGGTGGCGCCCGGGGCCCTCACCCGCTGCCTGTGCCGCGTGAAGGAGCTCTACGGCGACATCCCGCTCTATGTCACCGAGAACGGCGCCGCCTTCCCGGACCCCGCCCGGGCGGAGGGCTCGCGCGTGGAGGATCCGCGGCGGGTGGAATACCTGCGCCGCCACCTGCGCGCCGCGCTCGAGGCCATCCGGCTGGGGGTGGATCTGCGGGGTTACTTCGCGTGGTCGCTGCTCGACAACTACGAGTGGAGCTGCGGGTATTCGATGCGCTTCGGGCTGACGCACGTGGATTTCGAGACCCAGGAGCGCACCCCCAAGGCCAGCGGGGAATTCTACCGCGAGGTGATCCGGTCCAACGGGGAGAACCTGGGGCGCTGAGGCGGGAGCGGACGCGTCCGCGCCGCGCCTTCTGGAATTCGCGGGCGCGTCGGCCCTACCACGTCGCGCGCAGCGAGGCCGGCAGCCGGCGCACCACCGGACCCTCCGCGGTGACGGCGGAAGCGGCCACGCCAGTCCAGGCCCGCGGCCCCGGGCTCTCGCCCGTGGGACCCGCGACCACCAGCCCTCCCGGGGGCAGCCGGAGCCCCGCCGCCACCTCCACCCTCAGCGCCCCCTGCTCCACCCACATCCGGTAGCTCAGCGGGCCGAACGGGGTGCGCAGGCCGCGCACGCTCACGCCGGAGTCCTGGGTCATCCACTCGCGCGGCAGACCGGCGCCCACCACCAGCGCGGAGTCGCTCTCGCGCACGTAGGCCAGCATGTCGAGCACCGAGCGCGCGAAGTCGGAGCCCACCCAGGTGTGCGGCAGGTCCCCCAGGAACTTCGGCACCCGGTCCTCCCGCCACACCACTTCCGGCCATTGCGCCCAGCCCGCGGGCTTGCGCGCCCCCAGGAAGAACTCCAGCACCCGCGGCAGCTTCTCCCGCCAGCCCAGGCGCACGTAGGATCCGATCACGCGCGTCTCGTACGGGGTGTACGCATCCCACGGCTTCCCACCGGTGCGGCCGAGGAAGAACTCGTCGTAGCGCTCGAAGGTGCGGCGCAGCGCTCCCGGAGGCAGGATCGCGCCGGCCTGGGCCGGCTCCAGCGCCACGGTGGTCGAGGTGGCGTCAAAATCCCCCAGTTCCGCGCAGCCGGGCACGTAGTCGATGCCCTTGCTCTTCATGGCGGCACGGACGGAGGCCGCCAGGTCGGCCTGGAATTGGTCCCGCGCCGAAGCGAACTTGCGGCCCTGGGCGGCGTGTCCCAGCGCCCCCGCCAGCCAGGCGGCGTCCTTGTAGCCGCGCAGCGCCCAGAAGTCGTCCCAGTAGGAGTGCATCGGCTGCGCGGAGTAGCCCTCGTGGCTGATGGACTCCGGGAGCAGCCCGAAGTAGGGCTCCTTGCCGGGCGCGCGGTACTCCGCGGTGCGCCGCTGCGCGCGCAGATCGTCCATGTAGCCCACCGCCGCGGTCACCCGCGGCCACAATCGCTCCACCGTGGCCCGGTCGCCGGTGTAGCGGTAGTACTCGGCCACCAGGTACAGGAACTCGCCGCCGCTGTCGTTCTCCGGGACCGGGTCGGAGCCGCGGGCGTCCACGCAACACGGCACCTTGCCGTTGTTGTAAAGGTACCCCGCGAACCACTCCAGGAAGGCCTTCACCGCCTCCGGGTGGCCCAGCCGCAGCAGCGCCGAGCACATCATGGAACCGTCGCGAATCCAACTGCGCGCGTAGGAGCGCGTGCCCGGCTGCAGCGCCGGGCCGGAGCGGCTCACCAGGATGTACGCCAGCTGCGCACGCAGCGAGCGCGCCACGCCTTCGGCGGACCTGGGGAGCGCCACCCCCACGCGATCGAGCCGTTCCCGCCACGCCCTCCGCGCGGCCTCGAACTCGCGGTCCACTTCCGGGCCCGGCTGCGCCACCTCCGATTCCGAACCGGCCCGGGCGTCCGGCGAAGGCAGCAGCAGGGTCACCTCGCGCTGCTCCCCCGGTCCCAGCGTCATGTCAAACGCCTGGGCCCCGGAGGCCGCCTCGAAGGGATCCTCCGCCACCGGCATCGGCGGGACCCGGCCCTGGCGCAGGAAGTCGGTGATCTCGCCCGTGCCGAACGCGGCTGCGCCGACGGCGTCCGGCCGCGTGAGGCTGCGCGCCACCAGCCGCCCGCCGACGCGGACCGCGCAGCCCCGGTACTCCAGGCGGCCCACGCGCGCCGTCCCGCCCGGGGTGTTCAGGAACTGGGCCGGGGGGTTCACCTGGAACGGGCGCAGGGCCAGGTGCAGCGTGATCCGGTGGCGGCCCAGGCCCGAGTTGCGGACGAGGTAGCGGACGAACACCGCGCCCTTGAGGTCGGCGTCGCGCCGCAGCCCCGAGACGGAGTCCCCCGCCTCGGCCGCGAAGCCCGACACGGTGAGCGAGATGTCCTTCGCCGGCCAGCGCACCGTGGGCATGGGCAGGTCGCCGTCCTGGAGCCACTGCTCGGCGCGCATGTCCTTCCATGTGAGCAACCGGCCGTCCACGGTCAGGAACGGCTCGATGGAGGCCGAGGACTTCGCGTACTCGACCGCGCCGTCCTCGCCGAGGAGGCAGGTGCGCGGGCCCCCGTCCGGGCCCAGCACGGTCCAGAACGACTGCTGGCCGGACATCCCGCGCGGGTACATCCCGCGGGGGGCCTCCTGGGCCAGGTTCTGGAAGAAGGTCTCGCGCGTGGCCGACCACGCCGGGGGCTGCACCCGGATCTCCCGGATGCCCATGCCCCGCAGGGCCGGGGACGCCTCGGCGCGCACCCGCACGTAGCGCGATTCGCACTCGGGCGCGTACACGTATTCGCGCGCGCGATTGCCGCCGCGCACCGACCACAGCGTGCGCCAGGTGACGGTGTCGTCGGAGGCCTCCACGGTGTAGCCGGCGACCTGCCGCCCCTGCACCCAGTCGAACACCAGGCCGCCGTACTCGCGGGGCGAGCCCAGGTCCAGCATCAGCCACGGGGCGGGATCGTCCCGCCGGCTGGACCAGAAGCTGAGCGAGTCGCCATCCAGCGCCCGGGTGGTCTCGCATTCCGGCGCCGACGACGAGGCCACGGCCACGGGGGCCACCGGGCTCGTGTCCGGCGGCGGCAGCGGGCGCAGATTCAACTCGTCCACCCACACGCTGCCGGCCCCGCCGCTCCCGGCGGTGACCACGATCTCCAGGGAGGCCACGTGCCGGATCTCCCCGCCTCCCGCAGGACCCCACGCAAACTGGATGTGGCGCTTCCGGATGACCACGCTGTCCCAGCCGGACGGGAAGGCGAAATCTCGCCGGGTGCTCCACCACACGTTGGCGCCGGTGGAATCCACCAGCTTGAACTCCAGCGTCTGGGGGCCGCAGGCGCCGCGCACCCGGAAGCTGAAGGCGTAGTTCCCGGGAAGCTCCAGGGCCAGCGCCCGCCGCGCGATCGCGTAGCCCCCGCCCTTCACGAAACGGAAGTCCAGGCGCATACAGCGGCCCTGGACGCCGGTGTCGGGCCGGATCGCCAGCTCCACCCCGTCCGCCGGGTGGGCGGACCAGGCGGAGAGGTCCTCGAACGGATCCAGGACCGCGCCGGCCCCGCGGACCGGCCCCGACACCAATGCCAGGGCCGCCCCCGCCAGCATCGCGCACCGTCGCATCCAGGACATCGCGCTACCCCTTCACTCCGCCCATCATCACCCCGCGCACGTAGGAGCGCTGCAGGAACAGGAACACCAGCATCACCGGCAGCACCGTGAGAACCGAGCCGGCCATCATCAGCTCGGTGTCCTGCACGTGCTCCCCGGAGAGGCTCGCCAGCGCCACCGGCAGCGTGTACTTGGAATCGTCGCTCAGCACGATCAGGGGCCACATGAACTCGTTCCACGAGCCCAGGAAGGTGAACACCGCCAGCGTGACCAGGATCGGCCGCAGCACCGGCAGGACCACCGACCAGAAGATCTTGAACTCGCTCGCGCCGTCCACCCGCGCGGCGTCCAGCAGGTCGTCGGGCACCCCCAGCGCGTACTGGCGGATCATGAAAATGCCGAAGACCCCGGCCATGAACGGCACCACCACCGCGGCCACGGTGTTCACCAGCCCCATGGACTTCAGCAGCAGGAACAGCGGCAGCATCCCCACCTGCGCGGGGATCACCAGCGCGGCCAGCAGCACCTGGAATACCCGCTCGCGACCGCGGAAGCGCAGCTTGGCGAAGGCGTAGCCGGCCATGGAATTGACCAGCAGCGAGATCAGCGTGGCCAGCACCGACACCAGGCTGCTGTTGAGGAAGTAGCGCGCCAGGTTGAGGCGCGTGAACAGGTCCACGTAGTGCGACACGGTGAACGCCTTCGGGAGCAGCCGCGGCGGGAAGCTGTTGGCCTCCCCCGTGGACATGAACGAGGCGGACACCATCCACAGCAGCGGGGCCAGTGTGAGCAGCGCGCCGGCGATCAGCGCCGCGTGGATCAGCACCTTCGGGAGGGCGCGGTTCACGGCCGCCGCTCCCGCTGCAGCCGCATCTGGACCATGGTCCCCAGCAGCATGATCACGAACAGCACGAAGGCGATGGACGCCGCCATCCCCATCCTCCACCAGCGGAAGCCCTCTTCGTACATCAGCATCACCACCGTGGTGGTGGCCTTGAGCGGGCCGCCCTGGGTCATCACGTACGGCTCGGAGAACAGCTGGAAGTTTCCCAGCATGGTCATGATGCCCACGAACACGAAGGTCGGGGCCAGCCCCGGAAGCGTGATGCTGCGGAAGGTCCGCCAGCCGCCGGCGCCGTCCAGGTGCGCGGCCTCGTACAGTTCCTCCGGAATGCTCTGCAGCCCGGCCACGAAGATGAGCATGTTGTAGCCGAAGTTCTTCCATACCGCGAGCAGCACGATGGCCGGCATGGCCCAGTGCGGGTCCCCCAGCCAGTCAATGGGCCGCACCCCCAGGAAACCCAGCCCGTAGTTGATCAGTCCGTACTGCGGGTGCAGCAGGTAGCGCCACACGATGGCCACCGCCACCAGCGTGGTCACCACCGGCATGAAGAAGATGGAGCGGAACACGCCCTGGAAGCGCACCAGCCTCGCGTTCACCAGCAGCGCCGCGACCAGCGAGGTCAGCACCGACAGGGGCCCGCCCAGCACCACGAAGTAGAACGTGTTGCCCAGCGCCTTCCAGAACATGGGGTTGCCCAGCACCTGCGCGTAGTTCTCCAGCCCCATGAAACGCACCGTCTCGGGCCGTCCGATGGCGTAGATGTCGAAGTCCGTGAAGCTGAGCGCCAGCCCGCCCAGCACCGGCAGGAAGAAGAACACCCCGATGAGCGTGAGCGCCGGCGACACGAATGCCCAGCCGGCCCGGTCCTGCCGCGTCGGCCCCACGTGCGCGCTCATGGCGCGCCCCCCGCGCCGCCCGCGCTGCGCCGGCGCTCCTTTTCCACCAGCCAGCGCCGCTTCTCAAGGATCTGGTCCACCTCCCGGTCCAGCCCGGCCAGCACCGAGTCCGCCCGCGCGTGCCCCAGGATGGCCAGCTCCACCTTGTCCATGAGCTTGATGGAGATCTGCTGCCACTCCGGAATGCGAGGCTCGTACAGCACCCGCTCCAGCTGCGTGCCGAAGGAGCGGATGTTGGGGTCGGACCGGAGCGCGGTGTCGGCCCAGCTCTCCACGCGCGCCGGCAGGTCGCCGGTCTGGTGATAGAACCTCAACTGCTGCTCCGGCCGCGACAGGAACTCCACGAACTTCCAGGCCTCCTCCTTGTGCCGCGACTCCCGGAACAACACCAGGCTCGAGCCGCCGGCGGTGGACACCCCCGAGGCCGGCCCCGTGGGGCCGGGCAGGGGCGCCGTCGCCCAGCAATCCCGCATGGCCGGCGAAATACGGTTGCGGAACTCGCCCAGCTGCCACGGCCCGGTGATGTACATGGCGAAGGTGCCGCGCTCGAACTCCTGGTACAGGTTGGCGATGCCCTGGCCCTGGATGGCCGGCGCCAGCCGCTCCCGGAAGAGCCCCAGGTAGAAGTCCATCGCGGCCCGGTAGGCGGAGTCGGAGAACGCCCCGCGAGTGGCGTCGTCCTTCAGGAACGGCGAGCCCGCCTGCATCCCGAAGACGATCCAGGGCGTGTACTCGTTCGTGGGCAGGAAGATGGCGAAGTGCTCGCGGTCCGAAGGCAGGCGCTTCACCGCGCGCATGGCCTCGCGCCAGTCGCGCCAGTTCGTGGGCATGGACGGGTAGCCCGCGCGCGCCAGCAGGTCCCGCCGGTAGAACAGCAGCCGCGTGTCCACGTACCACGGGACGCCATACGTGACGCCGTCAATGACGTTGGTGTCCCAGATGCCGCGAAAGTAGCCTTCGCGGCGCACCACGCGGGACGTGGCGATGCGCGGGTCCAGCGGTTCGATGGCGCGCAGGGCGGCGAACTCCGAGACCCAGGTGTTGCCCAGCTGCGCCGCGTCCGGGGTGGAGCGGCCCACGTGCGCGGTGAGCATCTTCTCGTGCGCCGCGCCCCAGGGGATCTGCTGCACCACCACGTGAATCCCGGGGTTCTGCCGCTCGAAGGCCGCCACCGCGTCCTGGAGCACCTCGCCCTCGCGGCCCATGGCCCAGAAGCGCAGGGTGACGCGGTCGGCGGGGCCCCGGGCGCAGCCGGATACCGAGAGTGCGCCCGCGAAGAGCGCGGCCACGAGCATCAGGACGCCCGCGGGCAGCGCGCGCCCCGCGCGACGCACACCCCTCGCCCCGCGCGACGCGGCTTCCTCTCCCCCGCGGCCCCTCGGCCGCATCAGCGGCCCGCCGCCTTCAGCGAGTCCAGCCACCCGCCGGTGAAGCCGGCGGCGCGCAGGCCGCGCACGATGTGCGGATTGCGCCGCATGGTCCTCCACACCAGTCCGGTGCGGTAGTTCTCGATCATCGCCACGATGGGGCCCTGGTCGATGCCCAGGTAGTCCGAGTCGAACCAGCCCACGCCCGGCACCACGCCGCCCTGGGACGCGGCGGCGGAGTCGCGAAGGGTGGGGTTCAGGGCGTCCACGAAGCCGTACTGGCGAAACAGATGCGGCCCGTAGTCGCGGCGCATGGCCATCAGCGCGGGGACCACGATCTCCGGCGCGAAGGCGATGGAGCCGGCCGCGGCCGTCGGCGCCACGGTGCCGTCGTCGATCACCTCGCGGAACGACGCGCCGCGTGCCGCGTACGTGTGGAAGGCCCGCTTGCGGCCGTCCACCACCGCTTCGCCGTCCATCGGCCCGTCGCAGGCGGTGAGGCCCCACAGGCGCTCGCCGTAGCCGCGGAAGCCCTGCGGATTGCGCCTCGCATAGGAGCGCTGCGCGTAGGTGGCGCGGCGGGAGTTCTCGAACCAGTCCATGTCGTGGGCGCCCATCACGCTGTCGCGGATGCCGCGCAGGTCCAGCCACACGTGCGAGAACTGGTGCCCGAAGAGCGGCGCGAAGCCCACGTGCCCGAGGCCCTCGAATGTGCCCCACTGGCAGCCGGAGTCCCAGTAGTTCCAGACTTCCCGGCCCACGGGCCGGGTCGGCGAAGCCAGCGCCAGGATCGGCAGGATCATGGACTCGTTGTAACCGCGCCAGTCGTACGCCAGGAAGCCGTTCTCGGGATCCCAGCCGTGGACCAGCATCGGCGCGCGGACCAGCGCCCATTGGAAATCGGCGCGGTGGTACAGCGAGTCGGCCAGGATCCGGATCTGTGATTCCAGCGGGTCGGGGCCGTCGAAGTAGGACTGGCAGAACAGGGCCCCCGCGAGCAGCAGCGCGGTGTCGATGGTGGAGAGCTCGACGTCCCGGAAGCGGTGGCCGGTCTTCGGGTCGAGGAAGTGATAGAAGAACCCGCGGTAGCCTGTGGCCCCGGCGGAAACGGTGTCCATGCGCGCGGTGTAGAAGAATGTGAGCGTCTTGAGCACCCGCATGCCCGCAGCGGTGCGGTCCACCCAGCCGTGCTCCACCCCGATGGGATACGCGGTCAAGGCGAAGCCGGTGGCGCTCACGCTCACGAAGGACTGCGTGGGCCAGCGGTCCGGTGTGAGGCCGGTGTTGGGGTCGCTGAGATCCCAGAAGAAGCGGAAGGTGCGCTCCTGGAGCGTGTCCAGGAATGCGGACTGCGCGGGGGCCAGTGCGGCGGGCGGGAGGGCCGCCTTCGCGTACCCGGCGAGATGCCCGGGCGCCGGCGTGCCGGCGTGTCCCGCGGCGGGCCCGGCGACGTGGCCCGGAGAGTGCGTCGCAGCGTGTCCGGCGGCCTGCCCCCCGCCGGGTGCGGACCTCGGGGAGGCCACGAGAGCGACCGCCAGCAATGCCCAGCAGGCGATCCAGGATCGAGCTCGGATGGGGGCAGTCACTTCCGGTTCCCTCCGGTGGGTGGCGATTGCGACCTCGGCGGGCTCAGCCCAGCACGACGTCCACGCGGTGCGAGTCGGCGCCCCGTGTCAGCGGCACGCGCACGGCCCCGGCTTCGACCTCGATCGGGGCGCCGTCCAGCCGGGCGCTCTTCACGATGCCGCTGCCGCCGGCGGTGTTGATGACCTGGATATCGTAGCGGCACCCGGTGCCGGGGACGCGGTAACGCACGCGATACTCCGGCCACTCGGGCGGCACGCACGGCTTGAGGCGGAGCGTGTCGCCGCCCTCCACCGTCAGCCCCAGCACCGATTCCAGCGCCACCCGGTACATCCAGCCCGCGGAGCCGGTGTACCAGGTCCATCCGCCGCGGCCGGCGTGCGGGGGCGCCCCGTAGACATCGGCGGCCACCACGTACGGCTCCACCTGGTAGCGGCGCACCTGCTCCGGCGTGGAAGTGTGCGCCACCGGGCCCAGCATCTCCAGCAACCGCGCGGCGCGGTCGGCGCGGCCCAGCTCGGCCAGCGCGCGCACCACCCACAGCGCCGCGTGCGTGTACTGCCCGCCGTTCTCCCGCACCCCCGCCACGTAGCCCTTGATGTAGCCGGGGTCGTGCGCGGTGTTCTCGAACGGGGGCGCAAGGAGCCGGATCAGTCCCTCGGCCTCCGATACCAGGTGCTCCTCCACCGCGTCCATGGCCCGTGCGGCGCGGTCCGGGGGCGCCGCGCCCGAGAGCACCGCCCACGCCTGGGCCAGCGCGTCGATGCGGCACTCGTCGCCCTCGGCCGATCCCAGCGGCGTGCCGTCATCGTACCACGCGCGAAGATACCACTCGCCGTCCCAGGCCTGCGAGTGGAGCGCCTCGCGCAACCGCGCGCGGTGGGCCCGGTAGCGGGCGGCGCGCTCCGCGTCCCCGCGGCGCTCGCAGGCGGGCAGGAAGTCGCCCAGCACCGCGTACAGGAAGAAACCCATCCACACGCTTTCGCCGTGGCCCCCGCGGCCCACGCGGTTCATGCCGTCGTTCCAGTCGCCGGTGCCAAAGAGCGGCAACCCGTGCGAGCCCACGTCCAGCGAGCGGTCCAGCGCTCGCACGCAGTGCTCGTACACGTCGCCGGCCTGCCCGGATTCCGCCGGCTGGAGGTATGCCTCGTCCTCTCCCGGGCGCAGGGCGCGCGCGGCGAGGAAACGGACCTCCTCCTCCAGCACCGCCCAGTCGCCGGTGGCGCGGACGTAGCCCGCGGCCGCATACGGCAGCCACAACAGGTCGTCGGCGAAGCGGGTCCGGATGCCGCGGCTCCGCGGCGGGTGCCACCAGTGCAGCACGTCGCCTTCCACGAACTGGTGGGCGGCGTGCAGCAGGATCTGCCGACGGGTGAGGCCGGGGTCCAGCACCGTGAGCGCGCACGTATCCTGCAACTGGTCGCGGAACCCGAAGGCGCCGCCCGACTGGTAGAACGCCGTGCGCCCGTGGATGCGGCATGCCAGCGCCTGGTAGGGCAGCCAGGCATTCACCATCACGTCCAGGCCCGGGGCCGGCGTGGCGATCTCGATGCCCGAGACCAGCGAGTCCCAGGCCGCCCGCGCCTCGTCGAAGGCGCGCGCCACGGCGCCGGGTTCCCGGTAGCGCTCGATGAGCTCCAGCGCCGTCTTCCGGGATGCGCCCTCGCCGAGCAGGAACACGCACTCGGACTCGGTGCCCGGGGGGAGCTCCATCACCACCTGCTGCGCGAAGCAGGGGTCCAGGCCCGGGCCCGCGCGCCCTTCGAGGATCCTGCCGGCGCGCAGCGCGGCGGGGGCCGCCACTCCCCCGTCCAGCCCCAGGAACTCCTCGCGGTCCGCGGTGAAGCGCAGCGCCCGGGCCTCCACGGGCAGCACCGGCGCGGCGAATGCCACCCGGTCCGCGAATTCGCCGGCGGCGGGAGTCCACGCCAGCAGCGCGGTGGCGGCCGCATCCATTTCGGTGACCACGTGCGGGGCAGTCTCGGAAGCCAGCACGCCCAGCACCAGCCGCTGGTAGCTGAACAGGGACAGCCGGCGGGCGGCCCGGCCGCGGTTGGCCAGCCGCACCCGGACCAGCTTCACCGGGTCGCGCGCGGGGACGAACATGCACACATCCTGGTGCAGTCCGGCGAACATGGAGCGGAAACGGGTGTAGCCCAGGCCGTGGCGCACCTCGTGCGGCCCGCTCCCGGCGATCGGCCCGGGCAGCGGCGACCAGCACCGGCCGCTCTCCTCGTCGCGCAGGTACAGCGCCTCCCCGTGCGGGTCGGCCAGCGGGTCATTGCTCCACGGAGTCAGCCGATGTTCGCGGCTGTTGCCGCACCAGGTGGAGCCCGCGCCGCTCTCGCTCACCAGGAAGCCGAAGTCCTCGTTGGAGACCACGTTGGTCCAGGGCATGGGCGGGCGGCGCTCGCCGGGCACGGAGGCGCCGGGCAGGTGCACCACGTACTCGCGGCCGTCCTGCGAAAAGCCTCCCCAGCCGTTGAAGAAGCGCAGGGGTTCCTCGGAGAGGCGGGTCGTTCCGTGCGCGTCGTCGTCATTCGGCGCGGATACCCTCCCCGGGCGCCCCTGCGATTCCTCCACGGCTGCGGTGTCGACCGGCTCCACCGCCGGGGGGACGGCCCCGCATGGCTCCGGCAGGGCGCCCCGGCCCAGCAGGACCGCGCGCGCGAAGAGCGCCTGCAGCTCGCCCGCCCCCACTTCACTCCAGCGCAACACCCGGAATCCCGCCTCCGGCCACGGCGGCCCCGGCTCGCCTCCGGCGGGCACCGGGTGCGCGGCGGGATCGTCGCACAACAGCACCGCCTGCGTGGGAAGCCCCTGGGCGCACCAGTACGCGTGCGCTCTCCGCAGGTCGAGCGCGACCGAGGGCGAGCGCCGCGCCGGGCCCGCGGCCACCGAGGCGTCGAGCATCACCAGCGGCAGGTCCGGATCCAGGCCCAGTCGGCGCAGCAGTTCCGCCGAAGCCGGGACGGCTCCCGCCAGGACCGGATCGCGCAGGGCCGGCAGCTGGTACAGCATCGCCGCGGCCAGCCCCTGAAAGCGCTCGGCCTCATCGAGCGAGATTCCCAGGGCGTCGAGCAAGTCCCGCTCGCGCGCGGCGGCCCGACCGAAGAGCCCGTCCAGCGCCCCGGCTCTCTCCCAACCGGACACCAGCCGCCGGGCGGCGTCCTCTTCCGTCGCGGCGCCCAGCAGCACCGTCAGCCGGGCCGCCCCTCCGGGCTCGATCCGCACCGTGCGCCGAAGACACAGGACCGGGTCCAGGACGCTGCCGGTGGTGCCGGAGAGAGGGGTGTGCGAGTCCAGCGCCACGGGCGCGGCCAGGGTGCGACCCCGGCCCAGGAACCGGGCGCGGTCCGTCTCGTGCTGCAACTCGCCGGGGCCCAGCAGGAGGTGCACCATCCACGGGTGCGTCTCCCCCTCGCCGCGCGGGCGGCGGCGTGCCAGCAGCGCGCCGGTGGCGGCATCGTGGGACGTCTGGATGAACAGCTTCGAAAATGCGGGATGACCCGCGTCGGCGGCGGGGTGGTTGAGCGCCACCTCGCAGCAGGTGGTCACCTCGATGTCGCGGGCGGCAGCACCCCGGTTGTGGATCGAGAGGCGCCGCGCCTCCAGGGGACGGTCGGCTGCGACGCAGGCGTCCAGCTCCGTGTGCAGGGTGCCGTCGCGGCGCATGACGCCGAGCCGGCCGGCCTCCCACGACGCGCTGTATTCGTCCGCACCACCGCCCGCCGGCCGCAGGCCCACCGTCCACGCGGGGCCGCCGGCCAGGTCGCGCAGGTAGATCGCGACGCCGTCGTGGTCGTCCAGGCGCTCGCCCCGCCAGCGGGTCAGGGCGTAGCCGCCCCACGACGAGGCGCCGGTGCCGGCCCCCGTGAGCACCAGGCGGTACGACCCGTTGGACAGCAGCCTGGCCCCGCGCGCCGGATCCCCGGGCACGTCGCGCCCGGTGCGCCGGAGCTCACTCTGCATCGTCATGGGCACGCCTTCCCCGGGGCCTTCACTGGAGCAGGATGCATTTCTTCGACAGCGTGGCGCCGCCCGACTCCAGGCGGTACTGGTACACCCCGCTGGCCAGGCCGCGCGCGTCCAGCGAGGCCGCGTGCTCACCCGGGTCCTGGACCTCGTCCATTAAGCACCTGCTGCATGGAACGGATATGCCTGTCTTTATATCGCCGGAGACGAATACATTCCCGTCGGTCTTTGTAAGGTCCAGATGCACCGCCACCGGCGAGGTGAACCCGGCCAGTTGCAGCCCGCGCTGGATGTCGGCGTTCTGCATGAACCGGCTCCACACCGAGTTGGTGCGGTAGTTCTCGATCATCATCACGATGGGGCCCTGGTCGATGCCCAGGAAGTCCGTGTCATACCACGAGCGCGCGGGGTTCCACGCGTCGCGGAACCCGTAGGCCCCCCACAGCAGCGGGATGTTGTTGTACATGTTCCGGATCGCCGGGATGCAGATGTCCGGCGTGAAGGCGATCGAGCTGGTCGCGGCCGTGGGCGTGAGGGTGTTGTTGTCGGACTGCGCGGGCGGCGCCCCGTGAGCCACGTAGCCGACCAGCGGGTCGTCGGAGGCGGTCAGGCCCCAGGTGCTGTCGTTGTAGCCCACCCAGTGGCTGGGGTTGGCGATGCAGTAGGCCCGCTGCGCCCGCGTGGCGCGCTGCGAGTTCACGAAGTAGGTGATGCCCTTGCCGGCCATGTACGCGTCGCGGATGTTCCGGAAGTCCACCCAGCAGTGCGAGTACTGGTGGCCGAACAGCGGCGGGAAGTTCAGGAAGGAGTAACCGTAGTGGGTCTGCCACGAGTAGGCGCTGGTCCACGTGTTCCACGCGGCCGTTGCCGGGACCGGGTGCGTGGGCGAGCCGATGGCCAGGATGTAGAGGATCATGGCCTCGTTGTATCCCGTCCACTGCCCGAATCCCGAGAAGCCCGTCCCGGGCTTCCAGCCCATCAGGATCCCGGGGTTCAGGTTGCGCATGAAGTTCCAGTCGGCGCGGTAGTAGATGCTGTCCGCGAGCGCGCGGATCTGGATCTCGCGGGGGTCGCTGCCGGTGAAGTACTGCCTGGCGTCCAGGATGCCGGCGAACAGCAGCGCGGTGTCGATGGTGGACAGCTCGCAGCTCCAGGTGCGCCGGGCCGTGCCCATGTCGAGGAAGTGGTAGTACAGGCCCTTGTAGCCGATGGTGCCGCTGGCGGCGCTGCCCTGCGGCCCGGTCCAGAAGGTGGTCAGCGTGGCCAGGACGCGGTCGGAGGCCTGGCTGCGCGTCACCCAGCCGTGGTCCACCCCGATGCAGATGGAGCTCAGCCCGAAGCCCACCGCCGCGATGCTGGCCGGCGAGCCGGCGGTGCTGCGGTCCTTGACCATGCCGTTGGCCGGGTTGGCCTCGTACCAGAAGTAGTTGAACGCCGCGTGCTGCACGGTGTCCAGCAGCGCGTCGGTGCCCTGCGCCGCGGCGCCCGGCACGCCGGCGCAGCAGGTGGCACACAGCGCGATCAGCAGGATCCAGGTGGTGTGTCGATGCATGATGTCTCCCCGCGCCGCCGCAACGGCCGAAATTGAGGTCAGAACGTGACCCCGAGCGTGAGCCGGCTCGTCGAACCGAGGCGGCCGTGATCGGCCCACGCGTAGTCCACGTGGTACTTGCCTTCCCCGAGACCGCCCTGCACGCCGGCGCCGGCCGTGAGCCCGGTCTCGGAGTCCTCGAGGAACAGGTTCTGGTAGCCCGCCCGCACCGCCAGGGACTTCCGGTACAGCAACTCCCCGCCCAGGCTCAGGCTCTCGTCGTTGTCGCTGGGGTGATACGCGTCTGCGGCCAGGTTCAGCCCCAGGTCGCGCCCCAACTCGAGGGGCAGCCCCAGGCCCACCCGGAAGAGCACCGGCACCGAGAACTTGTCGGTGAACACCTCCCCGGGGAGGATGTTGTTGTTCCCGTGCTGGGCGGGGTCCTGCGGGTACACGATGCGCAGGTCGCGCCCCCCGAACCGGGCGTTGGTGCCGTAGTTGGTCACGCTCGCGCCCACGTGCAGGCCGTGCTCGGACACCCGGTAGAGCGTGCCCAGGCTCAGCGTCACCGTGCTGGCCGAGGAGTTCCAGATGGTCTCCTGCACGTAGTTGACCGCGAAGCCCGCGGAGAAACGGTCCGAGATCCGGCGGCCGTAGCCCAGCGAGATCGCCACGTCGGTCACGGCGTAGAGCTCCCCGGTACCCAGCGGCTTCTCCACGGTGCGCACCTCGATGTCCCCGGAGTTGAGCGCCGTGACGCTGCCGTACACGGCGCTGAAGCGGTCCAGCGGCAGCGCCGCGGCGGCGTAGCGATACGAGATGTCGGCCAGCCAGCCGCAGGCGGTGAACTCCAGCGCCCGGGTGCGCAGCTCCGCCGCCGCCGCAGGGTTGTAGTACACCGACTGCAGCCCGCCCAGGAGCGCCCCGCCGGCGTTGCCCATCCCGCTGACGCGCGCTCCCGGCTCGATCAGCAGGAAGCTGCCGAAGGAGGTGCCGGTGTTCGTCTGCGCGGCGACCGGGCCGGCGGCCGCGAATACCGTCACGCCCGCCGCCAGGACCGCCGGGATCCAGGCTCTCTTCATGGCATCCCCCGCGCTCACTTGACCACCGCGAACTTGCCGACGTGGGTGCCCACTCCCGGCGCGTCCACGTGGAAGATGTACAGGCCGGCGGCCACGTCGAGGTTGTCGCGCGTCCGCAGGTCCCAGGGCACGAAGCCGTCGGTGGACCCGTCGTGATGGAGCGTCTTCACCAGGTCCCCGTGGACCGAGTAGATCCGGATGGTGGAGCCGGCGGGAATGGCGCGGAACTCGATGCGCCGCTCCCCGCGGCCCGACACCGCGAAGCGCGCGGGTTCGAAGCTGGCCGCCCCGAGGTACGGGTTGGGCACCACGTAGGGCCTGGTCTCCCACTCCGCGAGCGCCCGGTCGCCGCCGATCTTCAGCGAGTCGGTGACGAAGCGGTACACGTCCTGCGCCCCCAGCGGCAGCGCCAGGCGCAGGTCGTAGACATCCCCCTTCGTGGGCACGCGCAGCGTGTCCCCGGCCAGGTTGCGCAGCGCCTGGCCGGTGGTGTCGAGCACGATGTGCCAGGTCAACTGCGCGCCCGGGGGGGTGTTGCCGCGAGCGTATGTGATCACGTCAATGAACTCGGAGGCCAGGTTCAGGCGCCCGTCGGCCACCCGGTCGTTGTCCTTGAAGCGGAACGGGACCTCGTGGTCCCCCTCGGGGCCGTGGGCGATCACCCGGAACTTCACCGGGCGCGCCGGGAAGCGGAAGTCCCAGTTGAACGAGGTGTCCACGATGACGGAGTCGAACTCGATGGTGAGGTCCTCGGGGTAGCCCGGCCGCCTCAGATTCGGCGAGAGGCCCGGCAGCGGCGTGACCGCGAGAGCCGCGTTGGTGCCCCCCCCGGCCCGGAAGCCGGTGGCCGCCGAGTCGATCCCGGTAAGCTGCCGGGTGAAGATGACCGGCAACAGGCCCCCGCCGGCGGTGCCGATCCCCAGGCTGTCGAGGTCGTTTCCGTGGGTGAAGAGCGTCGTGCCGGCGGAACTGTCCTCCAGCGAGTACTCCACCGCCCGCACGCTGTCGGACGAGGGCGTCTGGAACCGGATCTTCATCACGTGCCGGTCGTGCACCAGGTTGGAGTTCACCACCCGCACGTCCACGCTCCCGGTGCCGCGGCCGGCCACGTGCGCCGGGGCGCCGGCCCGGGCGGGCTGGTAGCCGGCGGCGCGCCTGTTGGGCCGCACCACCACCGCGTTCGTGGGCAGGATCAGCCCTCCCAGCGCGGTGCGCGAAATCGAGATGCTGTTCTCCGAGGGGAAGTACTCGGTGGTGTCCCTCTTGATGATGTACCTGGGGCCGTAGTCGTACGCCGTCACCGCGTAGTAGTACTCCTGCCCGTTGGTGACGGTGGTGTCGGTCCAGGTGTGGGTGAGGCCGGTGTCGGACCCCAGCCAGTAGGCCACGCCGTTCAGCACCTGGTTGGACCATCCGCTCCGCCCGTCCCTGAGGTCGAACTGCGCGATGGGCCGGCCGTTGCTGCCCGGGAGCGGGCCGTTGCCACGGCCGTCGGTGATCACCCGGGGGTCCAGGAAGTCCGCGTCGGTGGAGCGGTACACACGGTAGCCTTCGAAGTCGTTCAGGTGCACCACCGGGTCGGTGCCGTGCTCCGCCAGGTCGTCCCAGGACAGCCGGACGCGCCCGTCGGAAGCCTCCGCGGTGAGCACGGGCACCGGCGGCGGGGTCGCGAACTGGTAGTTCGCCGCGTAGATGAGCTTCACCGTCTTCACGGTGTTGCGCAGCTCCAGGAGGTCCGCGCCGTAGGCCAGCGCCAGGCTGAACCGCTCGTGCTGGCCGGGCCGCAGCTTGAACGGGCCCGACGCGAACAGGAACGCGATGTTGTAGTTGGCCGCCACCGCCGAGTCGAAGTGGGCGCCGAAGCTGGGGTCGGTCCACATCTTGTACAACCGCTCCGGCCAGTTGCGCAGCTGGCTGAAGAACAGCACGTCGTCGGTGGTGCAGTTGTCGTTGTCCCGGCCGCACTTGATGCGGTTCATCTTGAAGCCGGTCAGCCCGATCATGTCGGACTCGTCCAGGTCGGTCTTGTCGGTGTTGGGCTCGCCCAGGGTGGGGACGCCGTCCCCCTCGCCGAGGTCGTGCGAGTCGGGCACGCCGTCGACGCCCACGTCGTCGGTCTCGATGTTCCAGTCCATGTCCTCGTCGCCCGTCCACCACACGCCGGTCTTGTAGCCGGGCCGGTTCTCCAGCGGCCCGTAGGCGGACTCGAACTTCGCCAGGTCGTAGTGCGCCATCACGTAGCCGCGGATGGCGGGCGGCCCGGTGATCGCCTCGCCCGCGCCGCTGGAGCGGCTCTCGTCGGTGATGCCGTCGTCGTCGTTGTCGAGGCCGTCCTCGGAATTGCCCGGGGTCTCCATGTAGGCGTAGCCGAGGTAGCCCGTGGGGCTGCAGCTGCTGCGCAGGTCCACCCCCCGGCCGAAGCGGTCCCAAGTGTAGACCAGGTTCAGCCCCGAGGCCTTGTCGAAGAAGGCGTTGTCGTCGTCGGACTCGTACAGGCCGTCGCAGGAGTAGGCCGATCCGCCCACGCCCGAGTCCATGTACAGGCCGAAGATGATGTTGTTGTCGTAGAAGGTGGTGCTCTCGTTGGTGATGTCGTAGTGCCAGAAGATCACGTTGCTCGCCTGCGGGTTGGCCCACTGGAACCCGCGGACTTCCACGCGCAGTCCCAGGCCGTAGCGGGTCGCGTCCCGGCTGTCGGCCTGGAAGTTCCAGGCGTCGTAGAAGTTGTCGTCCATCACGGTGAAGCTCTCCTGGTCGGCCGCCGGGCGCTTGCCGAAGTAGCCGTTCCAGCTGCCGCGCCAGCCCGGATCGTCCGCGTCGGCCTCCTTGTCGGGCCAGGAGGCCGGCCAGGTGCGGATGTCGTGGCTCATGGCCGGCGAGCGCGCCTTGTTCACGTTGGGGTCCGGGTTGAAGAAGCCCGGCCGCGGCTCGAAGCGCATCTGGCGGTTGTAGCGCGGGCTCATCCCCTGCCGCTCGCGGTAGCCGGTCTCCATGATGTAGGACTCGGTGCTGTCGTTCTGGATGATCCGGGCGAGCACGAAGGGCGTGATGCCGTCGCTGTAGTTCATGCCGCTGCCGCGGGGCGCCTCGGCGGAGTGGAACACGGTCAGGTCCACGTTTTCCGGCTTGGGGGGAAATCCCCCCACCATGCCGTAGTTCCAGAACTCGGTCCGGATGTTGTTGGCGTCGTGCTGCCCGGAACGCTCGGCGTCCAGCCGGCCGCGCAGCGGCTCGGGCTGCGTGGGCGGCAGCGAATCCTGCCGCGCCGCGCGCGGCAGGGCGCCCGCCCCCGGCGCGGCCAGGGCCAGCAGGGCCGGAACCAGGAGCCCGGCCCACATCGTCCTCGCGTTCATCCTTGTGGCTCCTCGTCTCATCACCGCGTCCCCAGGCTCACGCCCACTTCGATCCTGCGGGGCTGGTACAGGCGCAGCGGGTCGTTCAGCGCCACCACGTCGGCCGACGGGTAGCGCGAGTAGTACGGGCTGCCCGAGGTGGGAAAGACCGCCCCGTTGAAGTAGCGCGTGTCGAATACGTTGAGCACCTTGGCGAACGCGCTGCCCGCGAGCCCTCCCATGCGCACCTGGCGCTCCATCCGCAGGTCCAGGGTCATGCCGGCGGGCTTGATGCCCGAATTGGTCCCCAGTCCGCCACCGAAGTTCACCGACGTGGTCGGCGTGTACGGCTGGCCGCTGGCCACCCGCAGGATGCCAGTGACGGCGAACTGGCCGGGCCTCGACATGGTGGCGGTGAGGTTCAGCGTGTGCCGCTGGTCCCAGTCCAGCGGGACCTGGCGAGGCTGGCGGTCCTCCTTGTTGAGCACCCGGTTGAGCGTCTCGCGGGGGTCGCTGGAGTTGCCCTGCGCCATCTGCCAGGTGTAGTCCAGCGAGCCGCTGAACAGGCCCTTCTGCCGGAGATTCAGCGTGAGGGTGGTCCCCAGCACCTTGCCGAAGTCCACGTTGGTGAAGCGCGCGTACTCGGCCTGCGTGTAGGTCTTCACGAACTCCACGCCCAGCAGGTCCCGGATGTCCTTGTAGAACAGGTTCACGTCCACGCCGAAACGGTCGGAAACCGCCTGCTTGTAGCCCACCTGGTACTGGACGGTCTTCTCGGGGCGGATGTCGGGGTTGCCGAAGACCCCGAACTGCCCGGGGTCCCCCGCCTGCAGCCGCGCCAGGATGGAGTAGTCGGCGTTGTCGAAGACATTGCCCAGGCCGGGCATCTGGTAGAAGTGCCCGTAGGCGAAGAACAGCGCCGCGCGCTCCGAGACGGGATAGGAAACGCCCAGCCGCGGCGCGACCGTCAGCTTCACGGTGGTGGCCTGCGGATGCGAATGCGGCACCCCGGAGATGGAGTCCGCGGGGTTCTCCAGGTCGCTGGGGATGGTGGAGCGCGCGTCGAAGTACTCGGCCCGCACCCCGGCGTGCACCGTGAGGTCGTTCCACTCCAGCTCTTCCTGGGCGTAGGCAGCGCCCTGCACCGGCCGGTACTCGCGCACCGGCGGGAAGTCCGGGGGCTCGTTGACCTTGCGCTTCAGCTGCTCCACGCCATTCTCTGTGAGGTAGCGGAGGTACCCGCCGGGAGAGCCGAACACGATCTTCGGCAGCTGGAACTCGGCGCCGAACTTCACCTGGTGCTCCTTGCTCAACTGGCTGGTGAAGGAGCCCTTGAACACCCGCGCGTCGGTCCGCTGCGTGAAGCGCCCGAAGTCCACCCCCTGCAGCACCGGCCCCTGCTGGTAGTTGTCGTCGCCCTTGAGGACTCCGGCCGCGTCGTAGCGCGGGTCGTAGATGTCGTCGTAGGCCATGTCCCGGTAGTCGAAGTAGTTCTGACGCACGCTCAGCTTGTACACCGTCCGGGAGCCCAGGGTGTGCGTCCATTCGAGGCCGTGGACCACCGAGCGGGTGCGCTGGGTCTTCTGCGCCTCCGGGAGCAGGAAGAACTTGTACTCGGCGCGCTGCGCGTCCAGGTGGTTGAAGATGGCCTGGTAGCTCACCTCCACGTTGCGGATGGAGCGGTTGGTGAGCTTCACCACACCGGACCACTCCCGCGACCAGGCCAGGGGCACCCGCGCGGTGTCGCCGGTGGGCCGGAAGATCAGCCTCTCGAAGTCGTTCCTGTCGGTGGGCCGGAACAGGCGGTAACCGTACACGTAGTCGTCGAAGACCCCGCGCCGCGCGCTCACCACGAAGTAGGTCTCCGGGAGCCCGGTGGGCCCGCTGAGGCTGGCCTGGTAGCCCTGGATGGCCGAGGGGCGCAGCGTGAAGTCCGTCCTGCGCCGATCGCCCCCGGAGTACACGAAACCCCCGCCGTAGGTCTCGAAGTTGGCCTTGAGACGGTCGCCCCCGCGGGTCAGCACCGCGTTCACCACGCCGCTCATGGCCTGCCCGTACTCGGCGTCGAAGGTGCCGCTGATCACCTGCACCTCCTCGAGCAGCGAGCGGTCCAGCTTGAGGCTGTTGGTGTTGTCGTAGGGGTTGTTCACCGAGACGCCGTCCACCTGGTACTGGACCTCGCCCGAGCGGCCGCCGCGGAAGTGGCCGTCCACGACCCCGGCCTGCAGATTCACCACGTCCTGGATCTCCTGCACCGGCATGCTCCGGATCATCTCGCGGCTCACGTTGGCCACGTTGCTGGTGGCGCGCAATTCCACCACCGGCCGGCGGGCCTCCACCACGATCTCCTGCATCATCAGCGTGGTGTCCTCGAGCACGGCGTCCTGGCGGGTGGTGTTGTCGGCCGAGATCTCCACGTCACGCACCGTGAACGGCCGGTAGCCCATCAGCCGGAAACGGACTTCGCACTTGCCGGGCGGGATGTTGAGCAGGACGAACTTGCCGTCGGCGTCGGTGGGAGCCCCCAGCCGGTAGGCGGGGATGGCCACGTTCACGCCCGCGAGTGGCTTCTTCTGCCGGTCCACGACCCGTCCGGCCAGCTTGCCGGTGGTCCCCGCCAGCGCCGCGCCCGCCAGCAGGAGGAACACGAAAACGGCCCCCGCCGCGGCCCGCGCGCGCGTCCCGGCGCGTCCCAGGCGATCCTTCATGGAGTGCCCCTCATCCGTCCCTCGTACGCGTGACGACCCGGCAAGGGGCGGGCCCTGGGGCCCGCCCCCGCCGGGTGCGCCGGGATCCGTGCCGTTACCGCAGCAGCGTCATCTTGCCCGATGCGCTCGAAAGCAGCGCCCCGGTGCCCGGGTCGGTGACCCTCACCCGGTACATGTACACCCCCGCTCCCTCGGGCGCCCGCTCGAAGGGCACCGAGTAGGAGCCGGCCTTCTGCACCCCCAGTAAGCGCGTCGAGACGCGGCGGCCGGCGATGTCGAACACCTCCACGGTCACCTGTCCTGCCGACGCCAGGCGGTAGCGGATCGAGGTGCTGCGGCGGAACGGGTTGGGAGAGTTACCGAAGAGCGCCAGCCTGCCGCTGCCGGCCGTGCCGCCCTGGTCCACGCCCACCAGCAGGATGGACGGGTCGAAGTAGCCCCACGTGGGGCAGCACTCGTTCTCGTACTGCCGGAACCACCAGGTGCGGGTGGCGTAGCTGGAGATGAAGTCCCCCCCGTAGGATTCGCCGTTCAGCCAGTCCACGCCCAGGAACAGCGTGCCGTCGCCGCGGCCGGCCGGATAGCCGATCTTGGTCAGGTCTATGGCCAGCTCCGCGGTGTAGCCCTGGTCGGGCGTGGCGCCGGTGGTGTCCACGGTGGTCAGCGGCTTGAGCGCCAGCGCCAGCTTGGCGCCGTTGCGCGCGATCAGGTTGGGGAGCGAGTCCTGGGCCAGCGCCAGGCCCGTGGGCCCCACCTGGAACGTCAGGCGCAGGCCGAGCAGGTTGTGGTCCAGCGCGCCGCGGCGCCCGCGGTCGTTGACCGTGACGATGAAGCCGTCCCAGCGGTCCACGTCGGGCACGTACTGCACCACCTGGTCGGTCACGTCGAAACCGAGGTAGAGCGTGTCGGCCTTGAAGAAGTACTTCACCACCGCGTTGGCGCCGGTGTCGGCGATGGCGGCCTGCCCGCCGTTGACGGTGGGCTGGTACTGGCCGCTCCGCCACGGGCCCACGCCCTGGTAGCCGTTGCGCAGGTCGGAGTTCCCGTACTGGATCTTGAAGCTGGGTGCGGCGCCCCACGCGGACTCGGTGAGCAGGCCGTCCATCACCGGGTCGGCCAGGTTCTGCGCGTTCGGCACCCGGTACTCCGGGCCCACGCTGGGCAGCGCGCCGGAGTGGATGGTGACCGAGGGCCGCGACTGGATCTTCACCTCGTGGTACCAGGCGGTGTTGCCCCACGGGCTCTGCCACCAGGTGCGGTTGGCGCTCATGCGGAACACGTTCAGCGGCCAGAACCAGTCGAGGTCGTAGATGGACAGGTTCCACTCCACCTCGTCACCCGCGGGCTTGGTGACGTCGTAGCCCATGGGCGTCAGATTGAACATCATCTCGACGCTCCAGCTGGTGTCCACGCCGGTGTCGGAGTTGGGAACGCCCTTGATCACGCTGACGGCGTCCCAGGCGTCAACCTGGGTGGGGGTGCGCGCCGTGCCCGGCGGCCAGGTGGCCCACTTGCCGATGAAGCCCGGCGGGGTGCTGGGGCCGATGGTGGGCATGGCAACCGTGTCCGGGTACCACCACGAGTAGAAGTACTCCCCCACCGGCGCCGGCCGGTTGGGGTCGGAGTGGTCCTTGAGCCCCATCAGGAGGCCGTCGAAGCGATTGAAGTCGCGCGAGCCGCCGAGGGAGCTGTCGCGGAGGGTGGCGGCCATGTACAGCCGGTTGCCCGCCACCAGGAACTTCAGGGTGCAGTTGGTCTTGTCCGTGGGCAGGCTGCCGCCCTCGGTCTTCCAGCCGCTGCCCGGAATGCCATTGTCGAAACCGATGGCGAACTTGATGGTCACCGATTCCGCCAGCGCCCAGGCGGGCTCGTTGAACCTGCCGTCCAGGGTGATCGCCGCGCCGTCCGTGGTGCGGGCCCAGATCACGTCCTGACGCGGGGCCTGCGCCGCCGCCGGGGCGGCCAGCCCCAGCGCGATGCAGAGTACCAGGACACCGAGCAGTCCTGTCTTCATGGTTGAGACCTCCAAAGGATGTGGGAAGAGTGGTGGCTTCAGCACGGTCTCTGGAATCCCGGTACCGGGATCGGGTTTCCGGGCGTCGTCTTTCGGATCCTCGCCTGCCTGCCGGTTCAGTGGTGCATCCCTCCGTCGGCGGCCGCCCTCAACCGGACGACAACATCGGCCGGCCTCGGCCGCGCCGGCTCCAGGCATCCACCGGCTCCGGCCGCAGCGAACCGCACGAGCTGCGGATGACGAGCTTGGTGGGCAGCAGCTGCAGCGGCTGCGGTTCGGATTTCTTCGCCCGGGTCATGGGCAGCAGCTGCTGCACCGCCCGCTCCCCGAGCTCGTAGGCGTCCACGCGCACGGTGGTCAGCGGCGGCGTAAGGTACTGCGCGATGGCGATGTCGTCGAAACCGGTGACCGCCACGTCCTGCGGCACCCGGAAGCCGGCGTCGCGCAGGGCGCCGATGAGCCCGATGGCCATGTAGTCGTTGGCCGCGAACACCGCGGAGGGACGCGGGCGCTGGTGCAGCAGCTCGGCCGCGGCGCGGTAGCCGGAGGACTCCGTGAAGTCCCCCTGGATCTCCAGCACCGGCGCGGAATCGGCGCCGCAGTCACGCATGGCATCGCGGTAGCCCCGCAGGCGCTCCTCGGCGTCGAAGTTGCCGACCGGGCCGCGCACGGTGGCGATGGATCGGTGCCCCAGCCCGTGGAGGTGGCGGACCATCTCGTAGGCGCCGTCGTAGTTGGCGATGGCGATGGCGCCGCACTCGCCCACCTCGCGGCCGGGGTCAATCAGCACGATGGGGAAGTTCCGGGTGAAGCCCTGGACCGCGGAGACCGAGCGCGCGTCGGGGGCCATGGCGATCAGTCCGTCAATGCGCCCGCGCATGGAGCGCACCGCCGAGACCAGCGCGTCGTTGTCGGCGTGCGAGCTGGACACCAGCACCTGGAAACGCTCGCGGCGGGCCGCGAGGTCGATCCCGCGGATCACCTCGGAGAAGAACTCGCCGTACAGGTCGGGAAGCAGGACGCCGATGGCGTGCGTGCGGTTGGTGATGAGGCTGCGGGCGGCCCCGTTGGGCCAATAGTCCATGCGCGAGGCCACGGCCCGCACGTGCTGCGCGGTCTCTTCGCTTACCAGGGCGGTCTTGTTGTAGACGCGCGAGACGGTGGCGATCGAAACACCGGCCTCACGGGCCACGTCGCGGATGGTTGCCAAGGGGTACTCCCCTTCCCTGCCGGACCGGATTCGCGAGGACCCTGCGGGACGGCCGGCCGTCGTTCTGGCGGCGGACCCGCCCCAAGGGGGGCCCAGGAACACTGCGATCGACGATTTTGGTTCGGGATGTAAACGATTACATGAAGGCGGCGGATTGTCAAGAACAAATTCGCGATTGGGGGCGGAATCGGGGTGTTTCGGGGGCTTGACGGCCTGAAGATGTCACGTATGCATTCTCACTGATGCAAACGTTTCCTCAGTGCTTCGAAGAATGTGTCCGGCGAAGCGGGCCGGGCGCCCGTGTTTGCTTCCCCCCCGGAACCTCCCCCGATTCGCGGAGCATTGCAACGGAGGGAACCGGCGGTGTCGGTGCCAGCTCAAGGTTGCGGCGCGGAGAGGGCACGCGGCATTTCCTGGAGTGGAGGAGAGCCGTGGACATGGATGGTGAGCGTGTTGTGCGGCAACCGCTTGGACAGCCGGGATGGGAGCCGTGCGCTGGCCACCGGGCGGTTTGCCGGATGTTGGGCTCAGGGTTCCCGCCGGGGCCATTCTTCGAACCACAACATTCGGGCCACGACGGATTGACAGCCGGGGCCCGATCCACTAGCATTCTCCTATGTCCCACTCGTCCGTGCAGTTCCACTCCAATATGTGCCTCGTCACCCACACCACTACGTGGTGTGCGGACGCGCGCGGCAAGGGAGTGGCTTCGGACTAGGATTCCCCACCAACCAGGTTCGACGACCTTCTGGACCCGCGGCGGCACTGCCGAAGCGGGTCGTTCTGCTTTTGGGGGTGACGTCGGGGTTCCACAGGATGCGGCGGGCCGCAACCGGAAGGAGCATCCGATGCACCGCACTCCCCGTCTTCCCTGTGTCCCGGTCCTGCGGATCGGCGGCAACCGGCTGTCGGAGCCCGGTCTGCTGCATGGAGCCGTGCAGCAGGTCCGCGCCGCCGCGGAGGCTTCCTCCCCCGTGGTGGTGGTCGCCGCGCTGCGCGGGGTGGAGCCGGCCCTGGAACGCATGCTCCGCCCGGCACCCGCGGGGTCCCGCGAGCGCGGGTTCGAGGCCGGCCTCGACGAATTGCACGCCCGCCACGTGACGGTCCTGGAAGCGGTGGCCGCAGGCCGGCCGTTGCGGGTCGCGCGGGAGGACTTCGCCCGGCAGATGCGGCGGTTGCGGGTCCGCCTCGAGCACGCCGCCGACCAGGGCGAGATCGACTCAGAAGGCCGGGACGAGGTGGTGGCCGCCGGCGGCAGGCTGGCGGCCCCGCTGTTCGTGGCGGCCTTGGCCGCCGCCGGGCTGGAGGCGGAGGTCGTGGACGCCATCGAAGTCTTGCAGTCGCACGGTCCCCCGGGATCGTCCGACCTGGACCTGGCGGCCACGGCGGCACTCGCCCGGGCGAGGCTGTTGCGCCCGGGTGCCCCGGTGGCCGTGGTGCCGGGCGGCCTGGCCGGGGACGAGCGCGGCGGGGCGCGGCGCCTGGGGCCGCGGGGTTCCGCCCGGGCGGCGGCGGCGCTGGCGGCGGCGCTCAACCGGGTGGATCCGGCGGAAGCGCGAGGCCCGGCGCCGGCACTCGAGGCGCGCTGGAACGGGGCCGGCCCGCCCCGTTCGCACGCGGCGGGCCGGTAACGGTACGGGGCAGGCAGGCGGCCGCCTGCCTGCCCCGATTCAATCCCTACTTCGTGATTCGGTACAGCCGTCCGCTGGAGGCCGGCACTGCGATGCTGGCCGAACCGGCCCACGCCTCGATCTTGCCGCTCAATTCGTCGGTGGCGGTCACCTTCCCACCCCATGCCGCGGTGTCGAAGGGTATGTCCAGCGGCTGGCGGCCGGCGTTGAGCACCACCAGGAAGTCCTCGCCGCCGCCGCTGCGGACGTACGCGTAACCCATGCCCGAGGCGTGCACGGGGCGGAAGGTGCCGGTGCGCAGCGCGGCGTGCGCGTGGCGCAGCCGGGTCAGCGAGCGGTAGTAGTCGTGCAGGTCCACCCGCTGCGGATCCTGCTGCCACTCCCACGGGAACGTGCGGCGGCAGTCCGGGTCCTTGCCGCCGGTCATGCCCACCTCGTCGCCGTAGTAGATGGTGGGCGCGCCGACGTAGGTCATGCTGAAGAGCGCGGCCAGCTTCAGCCGGCTCACGTCGCCGTTCACCTGGGTCAGGAAGCGCACCGTGTCGTGGCTGTCAATGAGGTTCATCTGCGCCTCGACGGCCTGGCTGGGATACGCCAGTCGCCCGGTGGCCAGCGTGGCGTCGAACTCCGCCGCGGTGCCCTGTCCCATCCCCAGGAACTTGCTCACCGGGTCGCGGAAGAAGGCGTAGTTCATCACCGCGTCGAACACGCCCGGCTTCACCCAGTCGGTGGCGTTGCCCCACAATTCTCCCACGATGTAGGCGTCCGGCTTCACCGACTTCACCCGCTGGTTGAACATCTTCCAGAACCAGCGCGGCACCTCGTTGGGCACGTCCAGGCGCACGCCGTCGGCGTCCACCTCCTTGAGCCAGTACTCGGTGGCATCGAGCAGGTGGCTCACCAGCGGCCCGTTCACCTTCACCTGCGTGGTGTCCTCGAAGCGGGCGGCCTCGGCGTGCGAGTGCGCCAGGTCGAACTTCAGCGCGGGCAGGTCCCCGAAGTTCCACCAGCATTCGTAGTAGTCGGAGGGCTTCCAGCTGCGCCCCACGTTGGGCCAGCCCTCGGGAAGCGGCCACTGCCGGAAGCCGTACCAGTTGTAGTAGGGGCTCTTCGGGCCGTTGTCCACGGCGTCCTTGAACGCCCAGTGGGTGTTGCCGGAGTGGTTGTAGACGATGTCCAGGATGATGCGGATGCCCCTGGCCTTGGCCTCGCTCACGAATGTCCTGAACTCCCCGTTGGTGCCGAAGTGCGGGTCGATGGCCCGGTAGTCGGTGGCGTCGTACTTGTGCGTGGACTTGCCCTGAAACAGCGGGTTGAAGTAGATCACCGTGACGCCGAGGTCCTTGAGGTAGTCCAGGCTCTGGCGCACGCCCTCCACGTCCCCGCCGTAGAAGGCCATCCAGTCGCGGCCGTCCTTCGTCCACGGGCACTGGGTCATGACCGCGTTGTTCGACCAGTCCTTCACCAGGTGGTAGTACTCCTGGATCTCCACGTCGATCGGGCCCTTCGGCTCGGCGCCCGACTTGCCCCGGTAGTACCACTCCTTGAAATCGGGATCGTTGGCCTGGCTCCCGTTGCGGAACCGGTCGGGGAAGATCTGGTAGATGACGCCGTTCTTCACCCAGTCCGGGGTGGTGAACGGGGGGAACTTCGCGGCGTCGAACGTGAAGCGCTCCTGCGCATCGGAGGCGGCGAAGCCCTTGCGCGTGAGGTACTGCGTCCGGCCGCCGTCGGTGTAGCGGAACACGTACCCGGCGCCCGACGCCGGCACGGTCACCTCGGCGCGGTAGTAGTCGAACACCTTGTCCCGGTTCACCGGCGACATCGGCGTCACCACCGGCGCGCCGCCGCCGAACACCTCGAGGTCCACCGACTCCACGTCGTCGCGGTGGGCGCGGGCGGTGAACTGGACGCGGCCGCCGCCCAGGTTGTTCACCTCGCCGGGTCCCTGGGCGTGCTCGACCCCGTCGGGGAAGATCTCTCCGTCGCCCTGCTTCACTTCGATCGCGGCGAACCGGTCATCCACGCGGCGCAGGGAGTTCTTCCCGCCGAAGCCATCGTCCACGTTCCCGTCCTCGCCGGCCTTGTCCTGGGTCCACTGGCTGCCGTCGAGCACAAACTTGTACGGATACTCGCCCGGCGGCAGCAGCAGCGTGACGGTGTACTCCCCCCCGGCGGCGGTCATCGGGGTCTTGCCGACGGTCCAGTCGTTGAACGCGCCGGCCAGGCACACGGACTGCACCGGCGTGGCGGGCTTGAAGCGGAACGGCACCCGACGCAGGCCGGCCTTGGGGGCCTCCACCTTCTTAACCGTGGAGCCCAGGCCCGCGACCACCGGCTTGTCGGTGACGATCAGCACCGAATTCTGCCCGCCGAAGCCGTCGGGCGAGAAGTCCGCGGCGCTCTCGTCGGTGATCCACTGGCTGCCGTTCACCACGAACTTGTACATCACGCGCCCCGGGGGCAACTCCACCACCGCCTGGTACACGCCGGTCTTGCCGGGGTCGGCCATGGGATTGGCGCTGACATTCCAGCCGTTGAAGTCGCCGGCCACCGCGACCGACGACACGCCACCGATGACCGGCTGGTAGCGGAACGTGACCTGCGTGGCGGCCGCGCAGGCCGCCATGCAGGCGAGGAGAACAGGCACCAGCGCCACCGTGGATTTCCACGGCCGCCGGGAATCGCAACGAGATCTCGACATGAGCCACCGCCTCCCGCAATACAAGCCAACCGCCGGCGCCGGACTTCGCGCCGGAGAGAACTGCCGATGCGACGCCCCATTGTAGGGGATTGCCCGCCCCGGGGCCACACGGGGTCTGCTGCGCTCGAGCCCCGGGCCGCCACCAACAGCAGGAACCCCGTCCACGGAGAGCGCCATCAGCAGGAGCCGGAACCAGGCCGATTCCCCGGCAGCGTGGGAGGCCCTCAATGCCCGGATCGCGCGGTGCGACCTGTGTCCCCGTCTCCGGGATCACTGTGCCGGGGTGGCGCGCACCCGCCGCCGCGCCTGCGCGGCCGAGACTTGCTGGGGACGGCCGGTGCCCAGCTTCGGCGACCCGGTCGCGCGGCTGCTGATCGTGGGGCTGGCCCCCGGGGCGCACGGTGCCAACCGCACCGGGAGGATGTTCACCGGGGATCGCAGCGGCGACTGGCTGTACCGCGCGCTGCACCGGGGGCCCCGGCGGACGCTCCGCGGACCGCGCGGCGCCGCGCCCCGCTACTTCTGGAAGCCCAGCGAGAAGGCCGCCTCGAGATCGTGGCGCGAGTAGGCGCGGAACGCGGTGAGCGTCTCCGTCTCGCGGATGCCCTGCACCTTCACCACCTCGCGCGTCACCAGCTCCGCCATCTGCTCGGTCTCGCGCACGCGCAACACCGCCACCAGGTCGTAGCGGCCCGCCACCGAGTACACCTCGGTGACCCCGGGGACGTCGGCCAGCGCTTCGGCGACCTCGTTGACCCGTCCGCGCTCCACCTTCAACAGCAGGACTGCAGTGACCATCGGGACCTCCGGGGCTGGTTGATGGGGACATCTCGTTATGCGCCCGGCGCGCGCGCCACGGCGCGGCGGGCCGTCCGACCGACCGGCGGGAGCGTACCAGAGCCCCCGCGGCGGCGCACCCCCGGCGCCCTGCTTTGTGCTAGTCTCCGCCCCATGCAGACCGCGAGAGACGAGGCGATCCGCGCCATCCGCGCGGCGGGGGTGGTGGGCGCCGGCGGGGCGGGCTTTCCCACCTACCGCAAGCTCGAGGGCCGCGCCGACACCATCATCGCCAACGGCGCCGAGTGCGAGCCGCTGATGTACAAGGACCGCGAGGTGATGATCCACCGGCGCGACGCCCTGCTGCGCGGCCTCGCCATCCAGCGTGAGCTCTCGGGGGCGTCCCGGGTGGTGCTGGCGGTCAAGCGCAAGAACGCCGACGTGCTGGACGCCCTGCGCCCCGCGGCCGCGTCGGAGGGAATCGAGTTGTTCGTGATGGAGGACGTCTACCCCGCCGGCGACGAGTACGTGCTGGTGTACGACATCACCGGGCGGCGCATGCGCCCCGGCGGCATCCCGCTGCAGGTGGGCGTGGTGGTGGACAACGTCGAGACCATCGCCAACGTGGCCGCCGCCCTGGACGGGGTGCCGGTGACCGAGAAGTTCGTGACCGTGACCGGCGAGGTGGCCGAGCCCGTCACCGCGGTGGTGCCCGTGGGGGTCTCCATCGCCGACTGCGTCGGGCTGGCCGGCGGCCTCACCTGCGCCGACCCGGTGGTGCTCACCGGCGGCGTGATGATGGGCGGGGCCGAGACCGACCTCTCACTGCCGGTCACCAAGACCACCGCCGGGCTGATCGTGCTGCCCGCAAACCACCCGCTGGTGGAGCGCAAGACCGCCCCGCGGCGCCACTACGACCGCGTGGGACACAGCACCTGCGACCAGTGCTCGCTGTGCACGGAAATGTGCCCCCGCTACATCCTTGGCTATCCCATCGAGCCGCACAAGGTGATGCGCTCGCTGCTCATGACCGGCGAGGAGAAGGACCGCGTGAGCCTGTGGGCGGAGCACTGCTGCGAGTGCAACGTGTGCACGCTGTTCGCGTGCCCCGAGAAGCTCGATCCCAAGAACATCTGCGCCGACGCGAAGCGGGAGCTCAAGGCCCGCGGCATCCGCCGGAGCGTTGGGGAGCTCGAGCAGCTGTTCGGGCCGGTCCATCCGATGCGTCACGGGCGACAGATCCCGATTCCCATGCTGTACCGCCGCCTGGGGCTCACGGGCTACGACCGCCACGCGCGTTTCGTGGAGGGCGGCGGCGCGCCCGCCGGGGTGACCATCCCCATGGACGCGCACATCGGCGCGCCGGCCACGCCCACGGTGGCTGCCGGCGCGCGCGTGGCGCGCGGCGACGTGGTGGGCGCCGTCCCGGACGACCAGCTGGGCTGCGCCGTCCACGCCAGCATCGAGGGCGTGGTGACGGCGGTCGACGGCCGGGGCGTCCATATCCAGTCACGGGCCTGAACCGGAGGTACGACGAGACCATGCAAGCTGCCATCGGCCTGGTGGAACTCTCCAGCATCGCCAAGGGGATCGAGGTCGCCGACGCGATGGTCAAGCGCGCCCAGGTGAGCATCGTGGTCAATCGCACGATCTGCCCCGGAAAATACATGGTGCTCATCGGGGGCAACGTCGAGGAGGTCCGCGCCAGCGTGGAGGCAGGGCTGGAGGTCGGCGGTCACCAGGTGGTGGACAGCCTGCTCATCCCCAACGTGCACCCGAGCGTCTTCCCCGCGATCGCGTGCACCACGCACGTGCCCGAGCCCCGCGCACTGGGCGTGATCGAGGCGTTCTCGGTCGCCTCCATCGTGGAGGCCGCCGACGCCGCCGCCAAGGCCAGCGACATCACGCTGGTGGAGATCCACCTGGCCATGGCCATCGGCGGCAAGGGCTGGGTGTTGTTCACCGGCGAAGTCGCCGACGTGGAGGCCTCGGTGGAGGCGGGCGCGGCGATGGTCGCCCGCAAGGGTCTGCTGGTGCAGACGGTGGTCATCCCCTCGCCGCGCAAGGAAGTGCTGCAGCAGTTCATCTAGGCGGGGTGGTCCCATCCGCCCCGGGGCGGGGGTTCCCGGCTAGGCCTTCAGCCTGGCCAGCACCCCGTCCAGCATCGCGGCGGGGAACACTCCGTCGGCTTCGAATGCCGCCCGGTGGCGTTCCAGTTCCACCGCGACCTCCCGCAGGTTCCGCGGCACGCGCACCCCCTGCGAGGCGGCCGCGCCGCGCGAGGCCGAGGCGGTGGCGCGCAGCAGGCCCTCGAGGTCCGCCTCCGACCGGGCGGCGAGCATCGCCTGCGCCAGGCCCGCCAGCAGCAGGTGCGGCTGGGCCGATCCGTCGGGCAGGCGGAACTCCACCGTCGGCGGGGATACCGGGCGGCCCTCCGGCGTGGCCGCCACCACCGGCAGGCGCACCAGCGCGCGGCGGTCGAACTCGCCCCACGACACGCTGCCCGGAGCCTCCTTGGCCTGCGTCAGCCGCACGAAGGACTCCTCGCCGCGGTTGCCGAACGCCATCAGCGCTCCGCCCATCCGCACCAGCCCGCCGATCAGCCACTTCGCCTGCGGCCACAGCTGCCCGTCGGGACCGCGACCCCCGCGGGGCACGCCTTCCACCGCGGGAGACACGTGGAAGTGCAGCCCGTTGCCGGCATGCCCCCGGGACAGGATGGGATCGAAGCTGACGCGCATGCCCTCGCGCCGCGCCAGGTTGCGAATCACCCACTGCGCCAGCACCACCCCATCGGCCGCGCGCTCCAGCGGCGCGAGGGCCAGTTCCACTTCGTGCTGCTCCCAGATCCAGCCCTCGGCCTCGCCGGCCTGCACGTAGCCGACCTCGCTGTGGCCGTACTTGACCGGCACCCCGATGTCGGCGAGCAGACCCAGGGCGCGCCGCCGCAGTCCCTCGCCGAACACGAACGGCGAGGTGGCGTGGTAGCCCAGGTCGTCGGCGCCGTAGATGTCGAAGTCGGAGGGCCGGTGGCCGAGGAAGAACTCGACCTCGCCCAGCGCGTGCAGTTCCACGCCGGCCCGCGCCCGGGCGCGAACGGCGGCGCGCCGCACGATGGTGTCCGGGGACTGCGGCAGCGGCGCGCCGTCGCGGCCCTCGTGTCCGCACAGCACCGCCAGCGTGGGCAGGGGAGAGAAGGGATCGAGGAACGCGGTGGCGAGACGCGGGCGCAGCAAGATGTCCGACGCGCCGGTCCGGATGCCCAGGCCCTTGAACAGGCTGGAGCCGTCGGCGCGCTCGCCCCCCTCGAGGATGTCCCGCAGGTGGCCCGCGTCGCGCGGAGCGAAGTCCAGCGTCTTGAGCCAGCCGTCGCCACCCACGTGCATCAGGCTGACCAGGCGGATGCCCCGCTCCGCCACCAGGTCCACGAGGTCATCCACCGCCCACGCGGCCGCCGGCCGGCCCAGCAGCCGCTCCAGCGCGCACGCGGGGAACGCCCCGCCCTGCCCCACCCGGGGAGGCGTGCCGGCCGCTCCCGCCACCCCGCCCTCCGGCCCGTCCCCCGTGCCCGGCATCGCACCCTGTTCGATCATCGCACCCCCCGCCCCGGGCGGCGTCCCCGCCGCCCTATTTCCAGACCTTGCCCAGGAACTCGTGGATCTCCGGCACGCCGCCCTGGAACACCAGGTAGCCGTCGTGCGGTTCCCGCTCGGTGGTCTCCCCCGCCACGTTGCGCGTCATCAACTCCCGGACCGCGGCGGGGTCGTGCGGGTGCACCCCCAGCGCCCAGCCCAGCTTGATGTAGGCCACCTCCGGCAGCATGTTCGCCAGGGGCACCACACCCAGTTCCAGGATCTCGCGCCCGGTCTCGTACACGTACATCTGCACGAAGCCCCACAGGGTCTGCAGCGCCATGTACAACTGTACACCCGCCCGGTGGGCCCGCTCCAGCGCCGGGTAGATCTTGCGGTTCACGTGCCCCAGCCCCGTGCCGGCGATGATGATGCCCTTGTAGCCCTTCTCCACCAGGGCGTCGATCAGGTCCGGGTGCATGTTGGGGTAGTAGTAGACGATGGTGACCTTCTCCTCGAACGCCGCCTGCACCGTCACGTCCCGGTCGCGCCGCCGGGGCGCGAAGTCGTCCTTGAGCGGGGTGAGTCTGCCGTTCTCCACCATCGCCAGCGGGATGTCGCCCAGGGTGCGGAAGGTGCTCCGGTAGCTGCTGTGCATCTTGCGCACGCGGGTGCCGCGGTGCAGCAGGTTGTAGCGGTCCGACGTGGGACCGAACATGCACACCATCACCTCGGCGATCTGGCCGTGGGCGGCGGCCCAGGTGGCGTTGATCAGGTTCTGCGCCGCGTCGGAGGAGGGCCGGTCCGAGGAGCGCTGGCTGCCCACCATCACGATGGGCACCGGCGGGCGCTGCACCATGAAGGAGAGCGCCGCCGCGGTGTGGTGCATGGTGTCGGTGCCGTGCCCCACCACCACCCCGTCGTAGCCGGCGCGAATGGCCTGGCCGGTGTGCTCGGCCAGCGCCAGGTACTCCTCCGGGCCCATGTTCTCGGAGAACACGCCGAACAGCTTGTGCGTGTCCAGGTTGCAGATGTCGGCCAGCTCCGGCACCGACCCGTACAGTTCGCCGGGGCTGAACGCGGGGATCACCGCGCCGGTGCGGTAGTCCAGGCGGGAGGCGATGGTGCCGCCGGTGCCCAGCAGCTTCACCTTCGGCTTGCGCGGGTCCACCGGGAACGCCTTCTCGGGGATCTTGTAGTGCGCCTCCCGGTAGCCGGTCTTCTCCAGCGTGAGCACGGTGTCGTGGCGCAGGCCCACGTTGTAGCCGTTGCCCAGCTTCAGCACCAGGTGCAGGGGATCGGAGGTCTCGGAGCGCGGCAGCACCAGGCCCTCGAACTCGCCGCGCGTGGTGTGCGCGCGCACCTCGCACCACACCGTGATCCCGAAGCGCTCCATCACCGCCCGGCACGGCTCGCGGTAGCCCTTGTGGGGATTGTCGCTCATGGCACCGCCTCCACCGGGATCCCCCGCAGCGCCGCCTCCAGCCGTTCCCGGATCACTCCCGGCTCCACCCGGCCGAGCAGCGCGGGGGTCACCCGGCCGAGCGCCCAGCGCAACCTCGCCCCGGCGTCCGGGCTGCGCGCCTCCCGCGCGGCGGCGGCGGCGGTGGCGCGGACCAGGCCGTCCAGTTCCGCGTCGTCGCCCGCCCGCGGGCGAAAGGCCGCCACGATGTCGCCCACCGCCAGCGCCGGCTGGCGCAGCGCCCGCTCCAGCGCCCGATCGAACGCTTCGGGCCGGAAGTCGCCGCGCGCCAGCGCCGCCACCAGCGCTTTCAGCCGCTCCGGCCCGGGGTCCGGCATCGCGCCCATGCGGCGCAGCCTCCGCGGCGGGAGCTTCAGCAGCGCGCCCGCCACCCGGCGCGCGTGCGCTCCCGCGGGCGGCTCCGCCGCGTCGAAGAGCGCCGCAGCCGGCGGCGCGCACGCCAGGGCCGCCGCCAGCGCCCCGTCCAGGCCCAGCACCCGGTAGCGGTCCTCTCGGTCCCAGGGGCGCTCCGGAAGGCGCGCTGTGATCTCGTGCACCCACGCGTCCGGAATGGCCTTGGGCGGGGTGTCGGTGTCGGGGTACATGCGGTCGGCCCCGGGCAGGATGCGCTCGAAGCCGTTGGTGCCGTCGGGATGCGACTGGCGGGTCTCGGCGGGAACGCCCTCCAGCGCGTCGCGCGCCCTGAGGTAGACCTCGCGCACGGCGGTGGCCACGTCGGCCGCCGCACCCCACAGCACCACCACCGCGTCGCCGCGCTCCGCGCCCACGGCCTTGTGGAGCGAGCGCCACTCGGCCTGGCTGGGTCCGTAGTCGGCAAGATCGGAGTGGATCAGGAACGGTCGCCCGGTGAGGCAGGCGATCACCCGCACGCGCCCGGCGAATTCGCGCGCAAAGGTCACGCCCGGCTGGGTGCGACGGGTCAGCAGGCCCTCGAACCCCGGCAGGCGCAGCGCCACCACCGACTCGCGGCGGTCCAGCGCGTCACGGATGGGCATGTAGTCGCAGCGCCGGAGCGTGGACGTGGCGTCCACCACCCCGGCGGCACCCTCCCACGGCAGCCCGGGGCCGGGCACGGGAAGTTGCGCGGCGGTCACGCCGCGGCGCAACAGCTCCGCGCGGATGCGGAGCAGGTTGAGCTGGCGGAAGGCCTCCACGTGCGTCAGGAGCGGCAGGCCGCGGTGGTGGCCCACTCCCTTGATCTCGACGCGCCGCCCGCCGGCCACGGACACATTGGTGTCCTGGCGCGCCGCCCCGGCCCCGCGCCGGACCTTGCCGCTGGCCTGCGCCACCCGCGCCAGCAGCCGCCCGCCGGCCTGCACCTCCAGCGGGGTGAGGAAGTCCGGCTCGGTCACCGTCTCGATCAGCGGCGTGCCCAGGCGGTCGGTGCGAAATGTGATCCGGTGCCCCACGTCGCTCACCTCGCGGCAGGAATCCTCCTCCAGCGAGAACTGCCGGATCCGCAGGGGCCGGTCCACCCCCAGCGCCGGCACCCGGAACGGGATCTCCCCGGCGAGCCCCAGCATGGCGGTGCGCTGGAACCCGGTGGGAATGGACCCGTCCAGGTACTGCTTGCGCATCACGTGCAGCTCGGAGACCAGGTTCAGGTGGAACAGCAGCGCCACCTCGAGCGCCAGTCGAATGGCCTCCTCGTCGATGGGAAATGGCGGCGTGTCGTCCATCTCGTAGGTGCACACCGAGCCGCGCTCCAGCAGGTAGACGATCTCCTTCTTCGTCTTGAACTCCATCAGCGCGCAGCCGTCGTACTCGCCCAGCTCGCTGAGCGTGGGACGCATGTGCCGCAGCACCTCGGCGTCCACCCGGGTGACGCGCCGGCCGGCCGGGCAGCGGCAGAACAGCTTGCCGCGGGTGAGGAGCTGCTGGTGGACCTCCAGCCCCGACAGGAAGCCCAGGGTGCGGTAGTCCGCGGGGGTCATCTCGAACGGCTCGAGGTCCGGGAAATCGAGGGGAGGATCGCGCCGGGGGTTCCAGTCGGCGGGAATCGCGGCCGCCGCCGGGGCGGCCGGGCGTTCGGAGGTCATGGGTGCGTCTCGCGAGGGAAGCGCCTCATGGCGCCGACTATAGCAGGAGGCTACAATGCCTGTCATGGTCCACTCCCGCTCCCTTCCGCTGCTGCTGGCCGCCGAGGGCGCCCGCACGCTGCTGACCCTGCGCCTCATGGAGCGCTGGAGCCCCGCGGCCGTGCGCGAGCGCCAGTCCCGCATGCTGCGGCGCCTCGTGGAGCACGCCGCGGCCCGCGTGCCGTTCTACCGCGAGCGGTTTCGCCGCGCCGGCGTGCGACCCGGCGACATCCGATGCGCCGGCGATCTCGCCCGCCTGCCGGTCCTGGACCGGGCCGCGGTGCGCGACGCCGGCGAACTCCTGCTCGACGAGCGCGTCGCCCGCGATCCCTCCCGGCTGGTCAAGGTCTCCACCACCGGGTCCACCGGCACGCCGCTGCAGCTGCGGCTCTCGAACGCCGACTTCGCGCGGAGCTGGGCCTTCTTCGCCTACGGGCTGCTGGCCTGCGGCGGCCGCCTGCGCGACCGGTACGCCCAGGTGCAGGTGCCCGGCCCGGCCCGCCGCCCCACGCCCATCGAGCGGCTGGGCTTCATGCGCCAGATCTACGTGGACCTGCGCGAGGGCCCGGCAGCGGTCCTCGCCGACCTCGTCCGGCTGCGACCGGAGGTGGTCTACGGATACCCCAGCTTCCTGGCGCTCGCCGCGCGCGCCGCCGAAGAGCAGCGCCTGCCGCTGCCGCGGCCCCGGCGGCTGATCACGCATGGCGAAGTGCTCACGCCCGCGACGCGCGCGCTGCTGGAGCGCGCCTTCGGCTGCCCGGTGCGCGAGTGCTACGGGAGCGCCGAGGTCTTCCGGCTGGCCTTCGAATGCGATCACGGCACGCTGCACGTGCCGCCCACCGTGGCGGTGGTGGAGGCGGATCCCGCCACGCGGGACGCCGACGGGTTCGCCGACGTGCTGGTCACGCCGCTGTACCTGCGCGCGATGCCGCTGATCCGCTACCGTCTCGGGGATCGCGTGCGTCTCGCGGAGAGCCCGTGCGCGTGCGGGCTGCCGTTCCAGGGCCTGCGCGGCGTGGCCGGCCGCTGCGACGACCTGCTGACCCTGCCCGGCGGCCGGCACGTGTCCGCCCGGGCGGTGAACTTGATGGAGGACGTGCCCGGGGTGCTGGAGTACCGCATCGTCCAGAAGGCCCCGGACCGCTTCGAAGTGCAGGTGCGCGCCGGGGCGGGCTTCGGGGCCGCGTCCGAGCGGGCCATCGAGTCGGCGATCCGCGACGGCTGCCGCGAGCCCGGGATCCGCGTGGACGTGGTCCGCGTGGAGCGGGTACCGCGCACGCCCAACGGGAAGCTGGCGGCGGTGGTCTCCGAAGTGCCGGCGGAACCGGCTGGAGCCCGACCGTGACCCCCGCGGGACCCACACTGTCGGACCCGGCGCCCGCGCCCGAGCTCACGGTGGTCACCCCGCTCGGGCTTCCCGGTGTGGAAGGCTACCTGGTCGTGGACCGCCGGGTGCGCGGGACCGCCTGGGGCGGCCTGTGCGTGCTGCCCGACGTCACGCTGGAGGAAATCACCGCCAGCGCCCGCTGCATGACCATTAAGTACGGCTTCCTCGGGCTGTGCTCCGGTGGCGCGAAGGCCGCACTGCGCCTGCCCCCCGAACACGAGCCGGTGCGCAGGAGGCTGCTGGCGGAGCTCGGCGCCCGCTGGAGCGGCCACCTGCGCGATGGCTGGAACCCGGGACTGGACATGGGTTGCAGCCTGGACGATCTGCGCGCGCTGCTCCTGGGAGCCGGGCAGCCGCGCCGGGCCGCCCGCGGGTCCGACACCTCGGGGGTCTACACCGGCTGGACGGTGTACTTTGCCGCCCTGGCCGCCCTCGCCCACCGGGGCCGCGGCCCGAAGGGCGCCACGTACGTGGTGCAGGGGTTCGGGCGCGTGGGCACGGAGTTTGCGCGGCGCATGCACGCCGCGGGCGCGCGCCTGGTGGGCGTGTCCACGCGCGCCGGCGCGCTGGCCGACCTGGACGGCCTGGACCTCCACGCGCTCCTGGAACTTCGCCGCGCCTTCGGGGACGACTGGGTGCTGCACGCGCCGCCGGCCCGGCGCGTGCAGCCCGAGGACCTCCTGCAGCTTTCAGCCAACGTGCTGGTGCCCGCCGCGCGCTGCTGGGCCCTGCACGCGGCCAATCGGGACGCGGTGCGGGCCGGCGCGGTGGTGTGCGCCGCGAACGTGGCGATGGACCCGGAGACCGAGGTGGCGCTCGGGGAGCGCGGCGTGGCGGTGGTGCCTGACTTCGTGGCCAACTGCGGCGGCGTGCTGGGCACGACCCTCGAGGGGCACCTGGGGCCGGCGCACATCTTCGCCCTTCTCGAGGGCGGCTACCGCCGCAAGGTCGAGCGGCTGCTGCGGGCCGCCGCGGACTCGGGCGTTCCGCTCCGTGCCCTCGCCTCCCGGGAGGCGGAGACCAGCCTGGACCGGCTCGCCGAACGGGGCCGTCCGCCCGCCTTCCACGCCGCCCGCTGGGTCTTGGCCCGGCTGCCGCGCTTCGCCCGCGAACCGCTGGGCTACGCCCGCGCCCGCTCGATGTTCTTTCCCGAGCCCGGGGACTGAGCCGCGGCCACCGCGAAGCCCGCCAGCACCGCGGCCTGCCCCAGCAGCGCCAGGCCCACGCGCAGCGCCCCTCCCCGCCACCCGTGCCCGCGGGCCACGCCCGCGAGCATGCGGGCATATCCGGCGACGCCGAGTCCGCCGGCCGGAGAAGGCCGCTCGCGCGCGATCACGCGGCGGTACAGGTGGGAGCCCTTCCCCTGGAGGTACAGGTGCCGGAGGAACGTGAGCAGGCGGAAATGGTGGAAGTGCATCACCGTGAGCTCCGGCCGGTAGTCCACCCGCAGTCCCCGCTCCACCATCCGCTGGGCCATCTCGCGGTCCGAGCCTCCGAGCCGGAACCGTTCGTCGAAGCCCCCCACTGCATCGAGCGCTCTCCGGCGACACGCGAAGTTGTTGGTGGTGAGGAAGCGGGCCCGCCCCGGTTCCCGGTTGTGGACGCGATAGAAATGCCCGGCCATGTCCTGGTACACCCCGGCCAGCGCCGAGGGCAGCCCGTTCCGCGCGCTCCCCCCCACCGCGTCGGCTCCGCCCGGCCCCAGGGCGTCGGCCAGGCGCTCCAGCCACTCCCTCGGGACTTCGCAATCGTCGTCGGTGAACGCCAGGATCCGCCCGCGGGCCAGCGCCAGTCCCGCGTTGCGCGCCGCCGCAGGGCCGAGGCCCGGGGTGCGCGCCACACTCAGCCCCCCGGCCCGCGCTCGCGCTTCCAGCGCCGCGGCCGTGCCATCCACGCAGCCGTCGTCCACGACGATGATCTCGTATGTCTCCCGGGGGAGCGACTGCGACTCGAGGGATGCCAGCGCCCGGAGCAGCGGCAGCTTGCGGTTGCGCGTGGGCAGGATCACAGAGAAGCGCGGGGCGGCTGCGGGCCGGACACCGGCGCGGGGGGCCGCAGACTCCGGAGGACCGGGGTTGAACGGGGTGGGGTTCATTTCCGCAGCCTACTACTCCCTCCCGCGGGGCTCAACGCCGGCCCCAGCGGAACCAGAAGCCTCTCGGATGCCGTGGCTTATGGCAACAAAGTCGGGACCGCACGCCCATTCCCGCACCGCCAGGCCACCCTCCGAATTACACCTCCTGCCCCCAATTTCCACTTTCACAACCGCTTGACGGACTTGTCATGCTTGTGATAAAATTCACCAATAGACATTGGAAGAGCTCGGCCTCGTGCCGGGCGATAACTGAGAACCTCATCCCATGGGGGGCCGCAATGGGCTGGGTACGCTGCATCTTCGTCATCGCGTTTGGGGTTGGGCTGGGATGTTCCGCCTTCGCTTCGCAAGCTTCCGCCGCCGATTCACGTGACATCCTCAAGACCCAGATCCACCGCTCCGGCGGCCGGGTGGCGTTGCCGTCGGGCGCCATGGACGGGAGCGGGCTCTACCCCGACGCCCTGCCCCACTATCACAACCAGGCGCAACTGGTGTGCACCGACTGTCACATCATGCACGCATCGCAGAGCCACTACTACAATCTCGCCTCGCCGGCCGTGAACGAGCAGGTGCCGTACACCAATGGCGCCAACAGGAACCTGCTCAAGGCCGCCGACCCGCTGGACCTGTGCCTGAGTTGCCACGATGGGCAGACCTTCGCGCCCGACGTGGTCAGCGCCGACGCCAATGGCCTCACAAACCGCTCCGCGGGCTACTTCGACCAGCCCGAGGTGACCAACATCAAGGGCCACGACTTGGGCCGCGGCCTGCCGATGGGCCCCAACGACTACTGCTACCGCTGCCACTTCTCCGCTGGGGACCAGAAGAAGGTCACCTGCATCGACTGTCACACGCCGCACGGCAACAATATCGCGCGAAATCTGCAGTGGATCAGCTGGCCCGAGGGGACTCCGGACCTGGGTGTGCTCACGAACCCCGCCGCCAACGGCATGCAGCGCTACGAGACCGAGAACGTGGCCTACGGCTCGCTCAACAGCGTCAGCCTCCGGGAACCCTCCAACATGTGCCTGGACTGCCACCACGTGTTCTCGGGCGGGTACTACATCAACGACCCGCACGGTTCGGCGGACTTCGCCAAGCACCCGACCTACGACAGTGAGCGCAGCTCCACCAACAACATCGCCCAGGGGGCAGTCCGGGGCACCACGGTGCCGGCCCACTGGGAGGGCGGCACGGGCTCCGGCTTCGGTTCCACCGCGCGGGTGCGGCCGCTGAACGAGGGGTCTTCAAGCTATGCTTCCGCCCGCACCATCAACGCCAGCACCAACGGCGTCTTCTGCCTCAGCTGCCACAAGGCCCACGGGTCCGACCAGGCCTTCGGATTGGTGTTTCCGGCCTCGCCCAGCGGCTACAGCGCCGGCGGTTGCGACCAGTGCCACCTGGTGGCCAATATCCCCTAGCGGGGGACACCCGGCAGTGCGCGCTTCCTGCGAATTCGACGGCCACCCGGGCACGGCCCGACCGGGTGGCCGTTTCGCGTGCGGGACTGCTATGATGGAGGCACCATGACCGGCAAAGTCGTCGTGATCAGCACCTTCGCCACGGAGGAGGACGCCGCCCTCACGGTGAACAAGCTCGTGTCCGAGCGGTTCATCGCCTGCGGCACCCTGCTGCCCGGGGCGCGCTCCATCTACCGCTGGCAGGGCAAGCTCCAGGACGACCGCGAGGTGGTGGTGCTGATGAAGACCGACCTGGACCACTGGCCGGCGCTGCGCGACCGGCTCGAGGAGCTGCACCCCTACGAGACACCCGAGATCCTGGCCCTGCCGGTGTCGGCGGGCTCCCCCGCCTACCTCGCGTGGCTGGAGCGGCAACTGGACGAAGCCTAGCCCTCCCGGAGGCGGGACGTGGCGCCCCGCGGGAGGGCTTCTACCCGCGCGGCTGGCTCTCCAGGGGGGGCCGGGGCATGGGGCCCGGCTGGATCTCGCCGCACGATGGGCCCGGCGGCGCCGGAGCTCCACAGCACCCACGCCACCGCCCACAGCGCCCCGCTGATTCCCAACCCCATCACCCAGGCGCGCGAGCTCTGCTGCAGCGGCACCTCCGCGCCCAGCCGCGCCGCGAGCGACAGCAACACCGCGAGCGCGGTGGCCGGCCCGAGCAGCCGCTTCTCCCGGGTGAGCGCGTAGCCGCCGTGGGTCACCACCACCCGCGTCGCGATGCCCAGGGTGATCAGGCCGAAGCCCCCGATGAACACCGCGTGGTGGAAGGCCACCGCGCGGGCCGGGAATGCCACCGCACCCCACAGCCCGGCCACGACCATCCACCCGGAGCCCCACAGGGAGAAGCCGGTGGCGTCGCGGCGCCCGGGCAGCAGGTAGATCTTCCACACCATCAGCGCCACCGCGCTGGCCGATGCCGCGCGCAGCCACGCGCCGACCAAGGGGAGCCCGAGGGCCTCGGAGACAAACGCCAGCAGCATCGCCGCGGCCAGGGGCAGGTAGAGGCGGCGGCGGGGAGCGCGCTCCCCGGGCTGCGCGATGCCGCGGATCACCATGGGTCGCGGCATGCCGGCGAATGTCGGCACCAGCAGGCTGCCCAGCCCCAGCACCATCGAGAGCTCCATGCCCAGCGAGGCCAGGCGCAGCCCCAGGCGCGGCGCGGGCTCCACCAACCAGCCGGTGGAGGCGGCCACCTGCAGCGCACCGCCCGCCAGGCCCAGGGCCAGCCCCAGGTACACGAACTGGAATTCCTCGGGCGGCTGCATGGGATTGCCCCGCGTGCGGCGCGCGGTCGCGGCCACGAGGAGCACCACGCCCGCGGTGAAGCACGCGTGCGCGCCGGCGGCCCAGCCGCCCGCGGCGCACGCTCCCAGCAGCATCGCGCTCGCCACCGCCAGCCCCAGCTCGATCGGCCGGCAGCGCTCCGCGTGCGTGAAGGCGGGCATCGCGGTGAGGTAGAACCCGAGCACGAAGCACAGCTCGAAACCCTCGATCATCAGCTGCATGTGCAGCAGCCCCGGGTAGGGGATCCAGCCGGCGGCGAACAGCGGCCACACCAGCGCGGCCGCGAGGCCATAGACCACTCCCAGGGGAAACAGCAGCCGGTAGGGCTCCGGGCCCGCGGGCTTGGGGGGAGCCGCGGGGCGTGGCATGGGGTTCAGGGGGATGTTCATCGGCTGGCCTCCAAGCCCGCAGGCGATCCCGACGTGGCGGGTCAGTCTAGGCGCGGCGCGCGGGCGCTGAGAAGGGTGAAAAAAGGCCCTGGCGGAGTCCGCCAGGGCCGTGATTTCCGATGGAGCGGAAGACGGGATTTGAACCCGCGACAGCCACCTTGGCAAGGTGGAGCTCTACCGGACTGAGCTACTTCCGCTTGTTCGAGGCTCAAAGATACGGGAAGCCCCGGGAAGGTGTCAAGGGGGGCCGGTCGCTCCCTCGGGGCCACCGGCGAGCCGCCGGGAGCGCGCGATCCCCGCCCTCAAATCACACGGAAAGCTGGAATTCCAAGAGCGGAATCCGTATCCTCGGGCGGCCATGAGCCTGCTGATTCAGAAATACGGGGGAACCTCCGTCGGCAGCCCGGAGCGCCTCCGCTCGGTGGCCGCCCGGGTGGCCCGGACCAGGCGGACCGGGCAGGACCTGGTGGTGGTGGTTTCCGCCATGGGCGAGACCACCGACCAGCTGGTGGAGCTGGCCCGGCGCATCCACCCCGACCCTCCCCGGCGGGAGATGGACATGCTGCTGACCACCGGGGAGCGTATCTCGATGGCCCTGCTGGCCATGGCCCTGCGGCTGGAGCAGATCGAGGCCATCTCGTTCACCGGCTCCCAGAGCGGGATCATCACCGACACCGCGCACGGGCGCGCGCGCATCCTCGAGGTGCGTGGCGACCGCATTCGCCAGGAACTTGCGCGGGGTCGCGTGGTCATCGTGGCCGGCTTCCAGGGCGTGTCCCGCGAGCGCGAGGTCACCACCCTGGGTCGCGGCGGCTCCGACACCACCGCCGTGGCGCTGGCGGCGTCCCTCGGCGCGGAGTGCTGCGAGATCTACACCGACGTGCCGGGCGTGATGACCGCCGACCCGCGCCATGTCCCCGGCGCGCGCCTCATCCCCCACCTCGACTACCGCAGCGCGCTCACCCTGACCAGCCTGGGCGCGGGCGTGCTCGTGCCGCGCGCCGCGTGCCTGGGCTATTCGCTCTCGGTTCCCATCGTGGTGCGCTCGTCGTGGGACGACGGGCCCGGCACCCGCATTGACGGGGAGGTATCCGTGGAAGGCATCCGGCCCGTGGCGGTGACGTGCGCCGCCTCCGTGGAGTGGCTCGAACTGCCGGCGGGACGCGGCGGCGAGGAACTCGAAGGCTACCAGCTGCTGCTGCTCCAGCAGGACGCCGGCGCCCCCGCCCGCGTGCTCGCGCAGGCGCCCGAGGGGACCCCCCGGCCCAAGGGCGCACGGGTGCTGGCCGCCGGGGACCTGGCGTCGCTGGTCACCAGCGGCGGGCCGGCTGCGCAGCTGGCGCGCCGCGCCCGGGCCACCGCGGAGTCCGAGGGCATCGGGGCGCTGGCGTCCTTTGCCGGCCCCGGGCACTATTCGCTGCTGGTCCGGCCGGGGCGGGGCGCCGCGCTGTGCGCCGCCTGGCACCGGGACCTGCTGGCGCTTCCAGGCGAAGGCGGCGCATGATCCTGAAGCCCGGGGCCGCGCCGGGAACTGCGTGCCCGTGAAGCCCCCGATGCTGCTGCCCGCGGCATGGATGCTGCGGTCCGCCTCGACCGCAGCGTGGCGGCGGTTGCTCCCCCGGGCTCAGCGCGCGGGACGCGCGGGCCCGGGGGCGCCGGATCGCTAGACTCCGACCTCCACCACCCCGGTCAGCCACGAAGTGAACGACTGCCGGCGGCGCAGGTCCAGGGCCTGCTCGTAGGCCTCGACGTAACGCCCCGCGGACGCGGCCCACGAGAAGTCCTGGCTCATGCCCGCGAGCATCAGGCCGCGCCAGGCGTCGGGGTCGCCGTAGGCGTCCAGCGCCCGACGGATGGCGTCGTGGAAGGCCTCCCCGGTGGAGGCCTCGAACGAGAATCCCGTTCCGGTGCGGCGCACCGGGTCGAAGTCCTTCACGGTGTCGGCCAGCCCGCCCGTCGCGCGCACCACCGGGATGGTGCCGTAGCGCATCGAGTACATCTGGTTCAGGCCGCACGGCTCGTAGCGGGACGGCATCAGGAACATGTCCGAACCGGCCTCGATCAGGTGCGCCAGCGGGTCGTTGAAGCCGCACTCGAAGCCCACCTTGTGCGGGTGCTCGGCGCGCAGCTGCTCGAAGAGCCGGCGGTACTTCTCCTGCCCGTCCCCCAGCACCACCAGCGAGAGGTCCCGCTGCATCAGGTCGCCGGAAATCTGCTCGATGAGGTCGAAGCCCTTCTGGTCGGCCAGCCGCGAGATGATCCCCAGCAGCGGGGCGTCCGCGCGCCCCGGGGGCAGCCCCATCTTCCGGAGCAGCGCCTCCTTGTTGCGGCGCTTCAGGTGCAGGTTCTGGGGCCCGAACGTCTGAGCGATGTGGCGGTCGGTCTGGGGATTCCACACCGAGGTGTCGATCCCGTTGAGGATTCCGCGCAGCCGTCCCCCCAGTTCCTTGAGCACCCCTTCGAGCCCGAAGCCGAACTCGTTGGACTCGGTGATCTCGGAGGCGTAGCGCTCGCTGACCGTGGTGACCAGGTCGGCGTACACCACCCCGGCCTTCATGAAGTTGAGGCGGCCCCAGAACTCGAACGGGCTGGCCGGGTAGAACAGGCTCTCCGGGATGCCCGCCTCGCGCACCGCCTCGGGCGGGTACAGGCCCTGGTAGCCGAGGTTGTGGATCGAGTACACCGTGGCGCACGTCTTGTAGTAGGAGTCCTCGGCGTAGTAGAGCTTCAGGTACGCCGGGATGAGGCCCGTCTGGTAGTCGTTGAGGTGCAGCACGTCGGGCCGGAAGTCGATCGTCTTCAGCCCCTCGAGCACCGCCTTCTGGAAGAAGATGAAGCGGCGCGCGTTGTCGGGGTAGTCGAGGCCCGTCGCGGGATCGAGGTAGATCCCGTCGCGATCGAAGTATCCGCCCCCGCCCACCAGGTAGACTTCGCAGGCCAGGTGGTTCCAGTGCACCGGGGTGAACGTGGCGGTCTCGGGGCCCCGGTCCATGAGCACCGGGAAGCTGATCGGCCGGCCCAGCTCGAAACCTGGCGGGAGCGTGAGCTTCCGGTAGTGGGGCATGAGCACCAGCGTGCGGTGCCCGGCCTTGCTCATCACCTGCGACAGCGAGCCGATCACGTCGGCCAGCCCGCCCACCTTGGCCAGCGGCACCATCTCCGCCGACACCATCACCACCTTGAGCTTGCCCTTCTGGGGCGCCCTGCGGGCCGGGGCCTCGAGTGCGCTGCGACGCGATCCGCCCGCGCGGCGCGCGGGGGTGGAGCCGTTGGTCTTGCGGGCGCCTCCGGAGGTCCGGGCGGTGGCGCGTGCGCCGGTGCGCGCGCGCCCGCCGGCCGGCGCCGGTTCCGTGGCGCTCCTGCTAGCGGGTTTCCTGGGTGGCATGGATCTCCATCTGTCTCAGGTACGCCGCTGCATCCTCCGGCGGCGTGGGGTTGATGTAGAAACCACTGCCCCATTCGAATCCGGCCACCTTGGTGAGCTTGGGCAGGATCTCGATGTGCCAGTGGAAGTGGTCGAGGTGCGGCTCGTGCATCGGCCCGGTGTGGAACAGGAAATTGTACGGCGGCGCGTTGAGCGCCCGCTTGAGCCTGAGCAGCGTGTCCTTGAGCACCTCGGCGAGCCCGCGGAGGCGCTCCACCGGCATGTGCTCGAAGGACGTGCCGTGGTCGCGGGGCAGCACCCAGGTCTCGAACGGGAATCGCGAAGCGAAGAACTCGAACGACACGAACTCGGAGTTCTGGGACACCAGGCGGCTGCCGGCGCCCAGCTCCTGGTCCACCATGTCGCAGAAGATGCAGCGCTCCTTCAGCTCGAAGTACTTGCGGGAGCCCTCCAGCTCCTCCATCACGCGCTTGGGCACGATGGGGGTGGCGATCAGCTGGGTGTGCGAGTGCTCCAGCGACGCCCCCGCCTCCTCCCCGTGATTCTTGAACAGCAGCAGGTAGCGGAAGCGGGTGTCCTTCTTGAGGTCCAGGATGCGCTCGCGGTAGGCGTACAGGATGGACTCGATGTGCTCCACGTCCATCTCGGCCATGTCCTGGTCGTGGTCGGTGGTCTCGATGAACACCTCGTGCGCCCCGATGCCGTTCATCTTGTCGTACAGCCCCTCGCCCCGGCGGTTCAGGCTGCCCTCGATCTGCAGGGCCGGGAACTTGTTGGGCACGACGCGCACTTTCCAGCCCGGGGTGTTGGCCGCGGAGCCGTTCTCGCGGAATGCCAGCACCTCCGGCGGCGTCTTGTCCTCGTTGCCGGGGCAGAACGGGCAGAACGCCTGGCGGCGCTTGGGGGGCTGCCCGCCGAAGTCGCTGGGCCGCTTCCCCCGTTCGGTGGAGATGATCACCCACCGGCCGATGACCGGGTCCTTCCGAAGCTCAGGCATGCGGTTTGGATCCTCCAGGAGTGTCCCGGGACGCCGCCTGGCGGGCGGCGCGTCCCGGGGCGGGGCCGCACCCCGGCCCGGGACGGGCGGACATTCGATATTGGGGCCCCGCGGGCCCGCGTGTCAAATGGCCCCGGCCTCCCCGGCCAGCGCCTCGTACAGGGCCACGGTTTCCGGGGACGGCCGCAGGCCGCGGCGGGACATCACGGTGGCCAGGAGCGCGCGGGCCTTGTCCCAGCGGTGGGCCTCTTCGGACGAGGCGCCCACCCAGCGGAAGGAGCCCACGCGCGAGGGCGGGCTCACCCGGAACACGTTCGACATCACGCCCACCACGGTGCCCGTGCCCAGCAGCGTGCCGATGGCGGTCTTGGAGTGGTCGCCCACCAGGGAGCCCAGCTTCATCAGCCCGGTGTCCTTCATGGCCCCGTCGTGCCACATGCGCACCGGGCCGTAGTTGTTCTTGAGGTCGCTGGTGGTGGTCAGCGCGCCCAGGTTCACCCACTCACCCAGGTAGCTGTGCCCCACGAACCCGTGGTGGCGCTTGTTGGAGTAGCCCTGCACCACGCTCTCCTCGATCTCGCCCGCGATGCGGCACTCCGGCCCCAGCGAGGTGCCCTCGCCGATCCGACCGCCCAGCAGCTGGGTGTTGGGCCCCACGTAGCAGGGCCCCTCGATGCGCGTGTGACTCTGCGCCCACGCCCCCGCGGCGAGCACGATGGGTCCGCCGGTGGCATCCAGGAAGCAGCCCGGTTCCACCTTCGAGCCGGCCGCGAGGTGGATGCGGTCCCCCCGCTCCAGGTGCGCGCCCGCCGCCACCGTCCCGGCGTGGCTGCCCAGCGCGAACGCAGCGGCGTCGCGCGCGATCCAATCCGGGTTGCGGGACACCAGGTCCCACGGGTGGCGCAACCACTCTCCCGCAGCCGGCACGGCCTCCAGCTCCGCCAGCAACTCCGCGGGCCAGGGGACACCGGCGGCGACGCAGCGCTCCCGCATCTTCGGGGGTATCCGCGCCGCCGCCACCTCGCCTTCCACGGTGGCGGCCTGCCCGGGCCGCAACTGCCCCAGGACCGCATGCCACTCGTTGCCACCGAGGATCCGACCGTTTACCAGCACCGCGCCGTCGGGCACGTGGATCCATCCGCACGCGAGCCCGGAGGTCGCGGCGAAGGCCGCGCCCACTCCGGGCCGCGCCAGGACCGTGAGCGCGTGGTCCGGGAAGGCGCGCGCGAGGCGCTCGCGGGCCGAGAAGATGCCGGCGCGCAGTTCGAACACCGGCCGGGTGTCGGTGAGCGGGTGGAACGTGCGCGCGTGCGCGTCCTCGCACAGCACCAGCGCGGGGCGGCTCATCGGCGGGACCCGGCGCACCGCGGCGCGGCCGCGGGCGTCACCGGAAATCCCCCCCGCCCGGGGGCAGCGGCAGCAGGAAAGCCCGGGGGAATGCGCGCCGCGCACGCTCGAGGAGCGCCTGCGCGGGCTCGCGCGGGCCGGGGGAGCCGATGCGCACCTTCCACATGCGGCCGTCCTGGGACATCGTCATTTCGTCGTCCCCGAGCTTGAGCTCCCGCGCGGCCCGCTGGGCCTCGCGGTAGGCAGCGGCGCGGTCGCCGCCGGCGAACACCTGCACCACCCACAGCGTTCCCTGGCCCTCCGGCGGGGCGGGAGCGCTGGAGGGCGCAGAGGCGTGGCCGCTGGGAGTCCCCGGCGCGTCGGGCCGGGCGTCGGGCCGGACGTCGGACCCCTGCCCGTTCGGCGAGACGGCCGAGTCCGGGAGTTCCGGGCTTTCGGGGGCCGGGTCCGCGGACAGTTCCGTCGCGTCGCCGGATTCCGGTTCCAGGGGCGCCGCGGGGCGGGGCCGGGTGGCCGGATCGGGGATGGTGGCGAGCACTTCGGATGTGTCCCCGGTGATCGGGAAGACCGGCGCGGCGGTGATGGCGGCTGCCGGGCGCGGCGCGCGGGTGCAGCCGGCCGCGAAGAACAGGGTCAGGGCGGACAGCAGCACCAGGGCGGCCGGCAGCGCCGCCCCTCCCGCTCCCCCGCACACCCGGCCGCGCGAGGACATCAGAGATACTTCTTGAAGCGCTTCTCCGTGGCCATGCGCGCCACCAGGGCCCGCACCTCGTCGGCCCGGTCCTTGGCGCACACCAGGGTCGCGTCCTTGGTGCGGATTACCACGATGTTCTGGACCCCGAGGGCGGCCACCAGGCCGTCGTCGGACATGAGCACACAGCTCTCGGTCTCCAGCGCCACGGCCTCGCCACGGTAGGTGTTGCCGGCCCGGTCGCGCTTGAGCAGCCGCTCCCACGCCAGGTGCGAGCCGAGGTCGTCCCAGTTGAATCCCGCCTCCACCATCGCCACCCGGGTGCTCTTCTCCATCACCGCGTAGTCGATCGAGATGCGCTCCACGCGCGAGTAGTAGGAGCGCAGCGCGCGCGGGAAGTCCTTCTTCGCCGCGCCGGCCACGCGGCGGGCGGCCTGCACCATGGCCGGCCGGTACCGCTCCAGCTCGTCCAGGATCACGTCGGCGCGCCACGCGAAGATGCCCGCGTTCCAGTAGAAGCGGCCCTGGCGCAGGTAGTCCGAGGCGGTGCGCGGGTCGGGCTTTTCGCGGAACGAGTTCACCTGGTACACCCGGCCGCTCTCGAAGCTGGGAAAGGGCTCGCCGCGCTCCAGGTAGCCGTAACCGGTCTCGGCGCGGCTGGGTCGCACCCCGAAGGTGACCAGCACGTCGGTGGACTCCGCCACCTCGAAGGCCAGCTTCAGGTCGTTGCGGAACTGCGCCACCGGCTCCACCGAGTGGTCGGCCGGCAGCACCAGCATCACCGCCTCGGGGTCCTCCTGCGAGATCAGCGCCGCGGCCAGGGCCACGGCCGGGGCGGTGTTCTTGCCCTCCGGCTCGGCGATGACGCGGCCGGGCGGCAGGCCCTTCATCTGGCGGGCCGCCTGCTTGGCCAGCGGCTCCGAGGTGACCACCATGGCCCGCTTCGGCCCCACCACCGGCTTCACGCGCTCCCAGGTCTCGGAGAGCATGCTGTGCGGGCCGAGGAGCTCGAGGAACTGCTTGGGATGTGCTTCCCGGCTGAAGGGCCAGAGACGCTCCCCCTTGCCCCCCGCCAGAAGAACCGCGTAACGCATGGATGATCCCCTTGGTGTCCCGCGGCTCTAGCGCCGCCGGGCGACTTCCCGGTACAACGACTCCGTCTGGTCCACGATCCGGTCCCAGGAGAACCGGTTGACCACGTGAGTCCTGCACTTCTCCTCGAACGAATGGACCACTTCGGGGTGCCCGAGGAGGTGCCTCAGCTTGCCTTCGAGGTCTTCGACGTTGTTGCTCTGGAAGGGAACCGCGCAGTCCTCGACCACCTCCATGTTGGCCGGGATGTCGCTGGTGAGGACGCACTTGCCGTAACTCATGGCCTCGATCAGCGAGATCGAGAGGCCCTCCATCGTGGATGGTTGTACCACAAAATGGGCGTTGCTCCATAGTTCCTCGAGCACATCCCCGAACACATAATCCAGCAACAAGATCCGGTCGCTGCGGTATTCCATCAGCTTACTGACGTAATCCTCTGAGAAACTTGAACCTCCGGCGATGGCCAGCTTCATGTCCCCGGGGATGCGGCGGAAGGCCTCCACCAGCAGGTGGACCCCCTTCTCCGGCACCAGGCGCCCCACGAACAGCACGTACTTGTCCGGCTCGAGCCCGAACTTGAGGATCTTGGACGCCGGCCGCGGCACCGGCACGTTGGTCCCGTTGGGGATCACGGTGGTCTGCCGGCGGAAGCGCTCCTTGAAGTGCTTCTGCAGGTCCCGCGACACCACGATGGTCCGGTCCGGGAAGGCCACCGCCGGGTACTCGCACTGGCGCAGGAACCACCGCACCGGCGGCCCCCACTTCTCCCGCTGCCAGTCCAGCCCGTGCACCGTGACCACCGTGCCGGTTCCCCGCAGGCGCGGCAGGAACGACAGCAGCGAGGGGCCCAGGGCGTGGAAGTGGACCACGTCGAAGTTGCGGAACAGCGAGTCCACGGTGGAGATCAGGCAGTGCGTGGCGGCGTCCAGGTGCTTGGTGTTCACGCTGGGGAGCCTCAGGATCCGCACCCCGTGGTGCCGCCCGCGCACCGCGGTGTAGTACATGCGCGAGTACACCGAGATCTCGTGGCCACGCTGCACCAGCCGCCGGGAGAGCTCCTCCACGTGACGCTCCACGCCCCCGTAAGTGGCGGGCACGCCCTTCTGGCCGATCATGGCGATCTTCACGCGCAGCCTCTCCGTCGGATGGGGCGCCCGGCGCGCCGCCGGCCCGCGCTCACGCGCGCGCCCTTTCATACACCGCCAGCAGCGCCTCCAGGTGGCGCTCCGGCGTCAGTTCGGCCCCGGCCATCCGCCGGGCCTCCCGCCCCATGCGCAGCATCTCGTCCGGCCCGGCGTAGGCGCGCTCCAGTGCGGCCGCCCAGCCCCCGACATCCCCGGGAGGCGCCAGCAGCCCGGTCAGGCCGGGGCGCACCAGCTCGGGAATGGAACCCAGGTCCGAGCCCACCGCCGACTTGCCCCGGGCGAAGGCCTCGTGCAGCGCGATGGGCCGCACTTCATACCACACCGAGGGCATCACCGTGAAGCGCACCCGCCGCCAGAACGCGTCCAGCGCCTCCCCCGCGAGGGGGCCCAGGAAGCGCACCGGCAGGCCCGCGGCCGCCGACTCCAGTCCCGCGCGCTGCGGCCCGTCGCCGGCCACCAGGAACTCCCAGCCCGCGGGCAGGCGCGGCGACGCCCGGCGCAGCGCCTCGAGCAGCGTGTCCAGCCCCTTCTCCGCCGAGAGCCGGCCGAGGTAGCCCCCGGTGAGCGGCCCACCCGGCGACACCTCCACCCCCTCGGTGCGCACGAAGTGCGGCACGAAGGCGGTGCGCGCGTCCGGCCAACCGAAGCGCCGCAGCGTCTCCCGCTGGAAGCTGCTGGGGCAGATCATGACGTCCACCTTCCGGTACGTGCCGCGCGCCGCGTGCAGCGCGGCCTCCGCGTAGCTGCCCGCGCTCCGCGCCCACGAACCGCGGTTGCAGCGGTGACGGAGCACGTTCCACAGCTTCCCGCCGCGGCACTCCTCGCACACCCGGCCGCCGCGCATCAGCACGTACACCGGGCACACCAGCTTGTAGTCGTGCTGCGTCTGCACCCGGGGCACCCGCTCCGCCACCGCCGCGTCAATGACCGAGGGCGAGAGGTGGTGCGCGATGTTGTGCAGGTGCACCACGTGCGGCCGCACCCTGCGCAGCAGCCGCGCCAGGCGCCGCCGCGCCTCGAACGAGTACACCGCGCGCGCGCCGCCGCGCAGCCCCTCCCACGCGCCCGCGCCGGGGGCGAAGTCCACCCGGCTCACGAACCCCGCCGCGTCGGTGGACGGCTCATTGCGCGGGTCGCGCATGGAGAACACGTGCACCTCGTGCCCGGCGCGCCGCAACAGGTCGTTCACCTCGAAGAAGTAGCGCTCCGCGCCGCCGCGCAGGTAGTGGAACTTGTTGACCGCCACCACGCGCACGTCAGTCCCGCTTCCGCGCCACGGCCCAGTGGCCCTGGGCCCAGCGCCCGGCGCGGTCCACCACGCCGTCCAGGGGCAGCACGCACACGCGCGCGCACCAGTCGTTCATCGCCAGGGCCGGCTCCCACATCCCCGGGATCCGCCCCACGGTGGCCAGGAATGCCAGCGACTTAAACAGCCCCAGCACCGCCACCGGGCCGCACACCTTTCCGGTGTCCAGCACGTCGAAGCCGGCCGCCTCCAGCGCGACCTCCAGCCCGCGCCGCGAGAAGCGCCGGTAGTCGTGCGGCGCCTCGTGCTCGTAGAACACGAAGGGCGCGGTCACCAGCAGCCCGCCGCCCGGGCGCAGCACGCGCCGGGCCTCGGCCAGCACCGGCTCCACCGCCGGCACGTGCTCGAGCACCTCTGCCAGAACCGCGGTGTCAAAGGCCGCGTCGCGGAACGGCAGCGCCTCGCCGGTGCCCGGAACCACCCCGGGGCCGCGGGGGCGGGGGTCCAGCGCCACGTAGCTCTCCGCGCGCCCGGCGAAGATCTCGCGGTGGATGCCGGAGCCCGCCCCGATGTCCAGCCAGCGGCCCGCCGGGCAGCGCGCGGCCCCGGCGGAGAGCACCGTCACCAGCCGGGACTTCACCGGGTCCAGCCGCGCATAGTCGCGCGCGTCCCGCACCCGGGTCTCGATCAGTCGATACAGGCCCATCGCGCGGGCGCCTCCCCCGGATCCTGGAACCACGCCTCGTAGGCCCGGTGCAGCCGCTCCGCCTGCCGGTCCCAGGCGTAGCGCGCGAGGCGCTCCCGGATGTCCCGCGGCAGCGGCTTCGCGCGGTCCACCGCGCGCTCCATGCCCGCCAGGTCGGTGGTGGTGACGGCGTCGGCCAGGTCCTCGAACCCGCGCATGCCGAACGCGGTGGTCACCACCGGCAGCCCGGCGGCCAGGTACTCCGGCACCTTCAGGCTGGTCCCGGAACCGGAGGTGACCGGGTTCAGCGCCACGTCCGCGGCGGACAGGTACGGCAGCACGTCCGGCACGGTGCCCACGGCGCGGGCGTTGGGTGGCAGCGCCCCGCGCGCCACGTCCCCCACCAGCAGGAACTTGAGGTGCGTGCGGGACGCGCACGCCGGCGCCAGCTGCCGCAGGATGAACCGCGCCGCCTCCAGGTTGTGCACCATCGGCGAGCCGGTGAACACCGCCACCAGCTGCCCGGGCTTGAATCCCAGGCGGGCGCGCACCCCGGCGCGCGCCTCCTCGTCGCGGGCACCGAAGCGCTCCGGCTCGAGGCCGTTGGGCACCAGGAACAGCTTCTCGCGCCGCGCCCCGAACTCGGCCACGAACCGCTCGCCGTCGCGCGGCGAGACGTGGGCCACCAGGTCCGCCCCCTGCAGCGCGTGCCGCTCGATGTCGCGCAGCACGCCCTCCCAGCGCCGCCGGGCGAACAGGCGCCGCAGCAGCGGCTCGTACCACTCGGTCTCCACGTTGACCGCATGGTAGACCTTGAGGGCGCCCGCCGGCACGCGGTCGTAGAATGCGCTCATCAGGAACGTGTCGAACTGGTACACCGCGCCCGGGTCGCGGAAGTGCCACGCGTACCGGCCGCCCAGGGCGCGGTGCAGGCCGAAGGTCCAGAACGTGGGCCACAGGCGCAGCCGCTCGCCCACCGAGACCAGCGTCGGGTACACCGGCTTGCGCCGCTCCAGCCGGATGCCGTCCACGGTCTCCGAGCGGGCCCCGGAATCCCGGGTGCGCAGCAGGCTCAGCACGCTCACGTCGGCGCGGCGCGCCAGTCCGCGGTAGATGCGGAAGATGCGCTCCGCCCCCCCGAACAGCGGCGGGTACAGGTTGTTGTCGTACACCCCGCGGATGTTCACGCCCCACCTCCGGCGGGCCCGGGGTCCGGCACGGCCTCCACGCGGAACTCGCGCGCGCGGGGCGTCCCCGCCAGGCCCGCCAGCAGGCCCCACGCCATCACGTGCCAGGTCACCAGCGAGACGGAACCGGACACCAGGCTGCGCTTGCGCACCGCCACCGCCAGCCACGCCACGCACAGCGCCACGGCCAGGCAGGGCCCCGCGGCCCGCGTGAACCACGCGGCCACCCCCGCCCCCAGCCACAGCCCCAACACCCCGAGGTACGGCGCCTGGCGCGCGACGGTGGCGGCGAAGAGCGCCCCGCCCCAGCGCAGCCGCAGCACGCGGCCCTGTCCGAAGTACAGGCCCGCCCGGTAACGCCGAAACGTCTCGCGCAGCCCGCCGCGCGGGCCGCTCACGTGCACCCCGCCCGGGGAGATCACCGCCAGCCGGCTCCCGGCGCGGGTGATGCGCAGGCCGATGTCGGCGTCCTCCTCGGACTCGAGCCACGGCACGAAGCCGCCCGCCGACTCCAGCGCGGACGCGCGGTACATCGCCAGCGCGGCCAGCATGCGCGCTGCGCGCGGCGGGCCGCACCAGGCCGGCGGCGCGCCCGCGCCCTCGTCGAAGCGGAGCGCCCCGCCCACCCCGGCCAGCCCGGGATCGCGGTCCAGCAGCGCCGCGGCCTCCCGCACGAAGCCCGGCTCCACCCGGACGTCGGCGTCCACGTACAGCAGCCGCGCCGCACCGGCGTGGCGGCGCGCGGCCTCCCGCGCGGCACCGGGGCAGGTGGCGCCCGCCGGGTCCAGCCGCAGCACCGGCCAGCCGTGCGCGCGGGCGCACTGCGCGGTGCCGTCTGTGGAGCCGGCGTCCACCACCAGCCGCGCCGCGCCCGGAACGCCCTCAAGCGCGCGGCCCAGCGCCGCCAGCGTGGCGGGCAGCCGGACGGCCTCGTTGCGGGCCACTACCACCGCGGCGAGACGGTCCGCTTCCACGCGGTCACCTCCTCGTAGAGTGCGGCGTACGCGGCCCAGGTGTTGCGCCAGTCGAACAGGCGGCCCACGCGCGCGGCATCCCCGGCCGCCTGCTCCCGCAGGTTGTCCGAGTGGCGCCACAGGTCCAGCGCCGCGCCCAGGGCCTCGGCCGACTCGGGCGGCACGGCCGATCCCCCGCCGGCCGCGAGCACCTCCAGCGTGCCGTCCACGGCCGTGGCTACCGAGGGCACCCCGCTGGCCAGCGCCTCGAGCAGCGTGATCGGCAGGCCCTCCCACCGGGAGGCCAGCGCGAACACGTCAATCGCGGCGTAGAAGTCCTCCATCCGCTCCACGCGGCCCAGCCAGCGCACCCGCCCGGCCAGGCCCAGCTCCCCGGCCAGCCGGCGCAGCGCCGCGGCGTCCTCCCCGTCGCCGGCCACCGCCAGCACGAAGGCGCCCTCCATCCGCGCGCAGGCCGCGAGCAGCAGGTCGAAGCCCTTCTGGCGGGTGAGCCGCCCGGCGCTGCCCACCACGAAGCCCAGCGCGGGCAGTCCCAGCGCCGCCCGGGCGCGTGCCCGGTCGCCACCGGGGGCGAAGCGCGCCAGGTCCACGCCGTTGCGGATGACCGTCACCCGGGACTCCGCCAGCCCGTAGTGCTCCACCAGCGAGCGGCGCACCGCCTCCGAGACCGCCACCACGCGCGCCAGCCGCCGCGCCCCGGCGCGCTTGAGCCACAACTGGCTGCGTTCGGGCACCTCGTGGCGGACGTGCTCGGTGGCGATCACCGCCGCGGCCCGCGGCGCCAGGAACGGCGCGTAGCGGTCCGCGGTGGGGTGCACCAGGTGCAGGTGGACCAGGTGCGGCCGGCACACGGCCATCGCCGCGCGGGTGCGGATCATGCCACCCCAGTCCCACTTCGACTCCGCCTCGGCCAGGCGCTCCACGCCCACGCCGCCCGCGCGCATCCCCGCGGCCCACGCGTCGAGCGCGGCCGCCGGGCGCAGGGACAGGGTCACCTCGTGGCCCGCGCGCACGGCCTCCGCGGCCAGCGCGCCCGCCACCTGCTCCGAGCCTCCGGGCTCCAGGCCCGACACGCGCGACCACACGCGCATGGTGCGCCTCAGCGCGGGGACCCGCGCGTTCCGAGCCGCGCGTAGGCCGCCACCAGGGCGGCTGCGCTCTTGTCCCAGGCCAGCTCCTCGCGGAGCCGGCGGGCATTGCGGGCGCCCATGGCGCCGCGCCGTTCGGGGTCGTCGAGGAGCTCCAGCATCTTGTCCCCGAAGTCCTCCTCGCGGTTGGGTTCGGCGTACAGCGCGCCGTCCCCGGCCGAGAAGCGGGTCTCCTTCAGGTCGAACGCCACCAGCGCGCGTCCGGTCGCCATGTACTCGAGCACCTTGTTCATCGTGGATATGTCGTTGAGGGGGTTGCGCGGGTCGGGCGCGGCGCCCAGGTCGCAACTTGACAGGTAGCGCATCACGTCCTCGTCGGGGATGCGGCCGGTGAACTCCACGAATGGCTCGATCCCGAGCCGCTTCGAGAGCTCCCGGAGGTCCTCGAACGAGTCCCCCGAACCGATCAGCGCGAAGTGGATGTCCTGGCGCCCCCGCACCTCCACCACGTGCCGGATGGCCCGCAGCAGGTAGTCCACGCCGTCCTGGGGCGCCATCACCCCCAGGTAGCACACCAGGTGGCGCTTGCCGCGCTTGAGCTCGGGGCACTCCTCCACCTGCCGGAAGCGGCTGAGGTCCGGGGCGCTGCGCACCACCGCCGCGCGCCCGTCCTGGACCCCGCCCCGCCGGCGCGCCACCTCGCGGTAGCTCAGGTTGGTGGCGATCACCAGGTCGCTGGCGGCGTAGGTGAGCCGCTCCAGCAGCAGCAGCGCGCGAAACAGCAGCCCCCTGCCGGCGCCGAAGCGGGCGAGGTACACCTCCGGGCACACGTCGTGCTGGTCGAACACGAACTTCACCCCGCGCGTCTTCCACCACCAGCCGATGGCGAAGAAGGTGTCGGGCGGGTTGCAGGCGTGGATCACGTCGAAGCCCTGCTCGCGACGCACCCGGAAGGCGAGCCGGAACGTCCACAGCCAGCAGTGCAGGAACTCGCGCACGTAGTCCAGCGTCCCGCGGGTGGGCGGCGGCAGCGGGTAGCGGTAGATGTGCACCCCCTCGAGGCACTCGTGGCGCCGCACCCACGGCGGCCCCTCGGGGCAGATCACCGACACGTGCCAGCCGGCGTCGCGCAGCGCGCGCGACTCCAGCCACACGCGCCGGTCGAACGGCACGGTCAGGTTCTCGACGAGGATGAGGACCCTACCAGGAGAGGCCAACGTATCCCCTCGGGCGCGGTTCCTTCGGGCCCAGGATATGGACCAGGTCGATGAGCACCTGGTCCTCGCGCAGCCGGCCGGCGACGCCGCGGTAGGCCTGGCCGGCATTGGCCACCACCACCACCTCGGCGTTCTCCAGCACCTCCTCCACGCGGGGCTTCAGGATGGATTCGAGATACGGCACCTCGGAGTCCAGGAAGTGCTTGTTGGCGCCCAGCACGCGCGAGATCTCCACGTTCTCGTCGTGGACCCACAGCTGGTAGCCCTTCCCCACCAGCGACTCGAGCACCCGGATGATGGGGCTCTCGCGCAGGTCGTCGGTCTCGGCCTTGAAGGACACTCCCAGGATGCCCACCTTCTTGCGGCCGGTCTTCTCGATCAGCTTCACCGCGTTGGCGACCTGCAGGTCGTTGCTGGCGATCACCGAGTTCAGCACCGGCACCTCCACGCGCAGCGCCTCGGCGCGCCGCAGGATGGCGCGCACGTCCTTGGGCAGGCAGCTGCCGCCGAAGGCGAAGCCGGGCTTGAGGTAGTAGGGCGAGATGTTGAGCCGGTGGTCGAGGCAGAAGATCCGCATCACCTCGTGGCTGTCCACGCCCTGGGCCTTGCACAGGTTGCCGATCTCGTTGCCGAAGACCACCTTCAGCGCGTGCCACGAGTTGCAGGCGTACTTGATCATCTCCGCGGTGCGCACGGCCGTCACCTCCACCTGCTCGGAGGTGGCCGCGAAGAGGCGCTTCAGGGGCTCTGCGGCTGTCGGCGTCCGGACCCCGATCACCGTCAGCGGCGCCTCCATGAAGTCGTACACCGCGCTGCCCTCGCGCAGGAATTCCGGCACGTAGGCGATGTCGAAGCCCTGTCCCGCCGTGCGTCCGCTGGCCCGCTCCAGCTCCGGCAGCAGGAAGTCCTCGCAGCTGCCGGGCAGCATGGTGCTGCGCGGCACGAACAGGTGGTGGCCGGGGCTCTCGTGCAGCACCTCGCCCAGGCTGCGGCACACCTTCGCCACCTGGTCCAGCGACAGCGAGCCGTCCTCGGCGCTGGGGGTGCCGATGCACAGGATCGAGACCTCCGAGTTGCGCATGGCGTCGCGGTAGTCGGTGGTGGCCCGCAGGTGGCCGGTCTTCACCCCGGAGGCCACCAGCTCGGCCATGCCCTTCTCCACGATCGGGGTGCGCCCCGACTGGATCTGGTCCACCTTGAACTGCTGGACGTCCACCCCGACCACCTCGTGCCCCAGCTTCGACAGGCATGCCGAGGTGACGCTGCCCACGTACCCCAAACCGTACACCGCGATCTTCAAGCCATCCTCCCCATGCGTTCCCGGCGGCTCAGGCGCTCAGCTCGAGCTCGGCCGGGGCCGCGTCCGTCACGCTGGCCACGTCCACGAACTGCCGGTGCCACGCTTCCAGCTGCATCAGCGTCCACAGGGCCCGCGCGTGGTCGCGCGCGCCCGAAAGGTGTTCCTGCACCAGGATCTCCACCCGCGCGGTGTTGAAATAGCCGCGCGCGCGCGCGCGGGGCGAGAGCAGCGCGTCGCGCAGCGGCTCGCGCAGCCCCCCGCGGAACCACTCGCCCACCGGCACGGTGAAGCCCACCTTGCGCCGCTCCACCACCTCGCGCGGCAGCATCTCGCGCGCCCACTGCTTGAGCATCCGCTTCCCGCGCAGCCCGCGCAGCTTGAAGCCGGGCGGCAGCGTGGCGGCGAACTCCGCCAGCTTGTGGTCGAGCAGCGGCACGCGCGCCTCGAGGGAGGCGCCCATGCTCATCCGGTCCATCTTCATCAGCAGGTCGTCGGGCAGCCACACCTTGGTGTCGGTGTACAGCATCTGGTGCAGGGGCGGCTCCCCCGCGACCTTCTCCACGTAGCCGGCGAAGATGCGGCTGGAGGGCGAGGAGGCCGTCTCCCGCGCGAACTCCGGGGTCAGCAGCGCCTGCTTCTCCGGGGCGTCGAAGCCGGCGAACCAGCTGCTCCAGCGCTCCGCCTCGTCGCGGATGCTGAGGCTGCGCTCGGCGACGTGCAGCCGCCGCCCGCGCGAGCCCAGGCGGTCCAGCAGCACGCGGCGCACGGGGGCGGGCACCGCGGAGTAGAGCCCGGCGAACCGGTCGTGCGCGTACTTGGCGTAACCCGCGAAGAGCTCGTCGCCGCCCTCGCCGGTCAGGACCACGGTCACGTCCCGCCGCGCGGCGCGCGAGATCAGGTACGTGGGCAGCGCCGAGGGTTCGGTGACCGGCTCGTCCTGGTGCCACACCAGCCTCGGCAGCACCTCCAGCACGTCCTCCTCCCCCACCTCCAGCTCGTGGTGGCGGGTCCCGAACCGCTCCGCCACCATGCGCGCATACTTGAGCTCGCTGTAGTTGCCGCGGGCGCGGAAGCCCACCGAGTAGGTGTCCACCGGGCGGTCCATGAGTCCGGCCATCACGCCCACCACCACGGAGGAGTCCACCCCGCCGGAGAGCAGCGCGCCCAGCGGCACGTCGCTCATCAGGCGCAGCTTCACCGACTGGGTCACCAGCTCCTTCACGCGGGCGTAGGCGTCGTCGTAGCTGCCCCGGTAGCGCTCGCGGTAGCTGCCGTCGAGATCCCAGTAGGGCTCCTCCGCCAGCTGCCCCTCGTGGAACGTGAGCCGGTGGCCGGGCAACAGTTTGCGGATGCCGCGGAAGATCGTGTCGGGGCCGGGGACGTAGCGGTAGGTCAGGTAGTCCGAGACCGCCACCCGGTCCGCCTCGCGCGGCACGTCCGGGTGCACCAGGAGCGACTTGATCTCGGAGGCGAAGGCCAGGAACGGCCCGTGGTGGTAGAAATACAGCGGCTTGACGCCCAGCCGGTCGCGGGCGGCGAACAGCCGCCCGGTGCGCGTGTCGTAGATGGCCAGCGCGAACATCCCGCGCAGGCGGTGGACCACGTCCGGTCCCCACTCCTCGTAGCCGTGCAGGATGCTCTCGCTGTCGGCCCGGCTGCGGTAGACGTGGCCCTTGGGCTCCAGCTCCGCGCGCAGTTCCTCGTGGTTGTAGATCTCGCCATTGAAGACCAGCCACAGCGTCTGGTCCTCGTTGGGCATGGGCTGGTGGCCGCCGGCCAGGTCCACGATGCTCAGGCGGCGAAAGCCCAGGTAGGCCGGCCCGCGCGCGAATTCCCCCTCGTCGTCGGGGCCCCGGTGGGCCATGACGTCCCGCATCCGCCGGAAGGTGGACGGGTCGAGGTGGGGCTTCTCACGCAGGTCGATGAGGCCGCAAATCCCGCACATGGAGGGTCCTGGGTTGGAATCGGGCCGGTGCCGCCCGGCCGGCGGGCCGGGCCGCCACGGGGCGCGGCACCGGTCCTTCGGGTTGTCGGCCTGCCGCGGCTGGAAACTGAGGCCCGGGGCATGCGGGGGCGGTCGTGCCGGGGCGGCTCGAAAGCCCTATCACGCTATCACATCGGAACTTGCCCCGCAATGCCCAGACACCAGGGCCCTCCCGGCGGTTCCCGGGAACCCCCCGCCCCGGTTGCGGTAGGCCCCTTTGCGTGTTAGAGTTAGGTGGCTTTCCGACGCCCCGCTGTCGCCCAGTGCACCTCGAACGGCCTGCGGCCGCAGAAGTTCCGCCCCGCCCGGGCCGATGGATTCTCGAGCATCGATGCGTTCCAACCCTCTCTCGGAGAAATCATGGCTGCCAAGATGAAGATCATGGTCACCGGCGGCGCCGGGTTCATCGGCTCTCACTGCGTCCGCATGCTCCTGGAAAAGGGCTACTCGGTGCGGGTGCTGGACAGCCTGCTGTTCGGCGACGAGGCCCTGAAGCCGCTGATGGACGGTTCCGACAGGCTGGAACTGATCCGCGGCGACATCCGCCATGTCGAGGACGTGGTGGCGGCCACCAAGGGCTGCCACGGAGTCATCCACCTGGCCGGGATCGTGGGCGACCCCGCGTGCGAGCTGGACACCGAGGCCACCCACACCATCAACTACGAGGCCACCAAGATCATGGTCGAGGTGGCCAAGTACGCCAGCGTGAAGCGCTTCGTGTTCGCCTCCACCTGCTCGGTGTACGGCGCGGCCGACGACTACGTGCTCAACGAGGGCTCGCTGGTGAACCCGGTCTCGCTGTATGCCGAGACCAACCTGCGCTCCGAGCAGGTGATCCTGCGCGGATTCGAGGGCTCCCGCACCGTGCCCACCATCGTGCGCTTCGCCACCGTGTACGGCGTCTCGCGGCGCATGCGGTTCGACCTGGTGGTGAACATCATGTCGGCCAAGGCCCACTACGACAAGAAGGTGCGCGTCTTCGGCGGCGACCAGTGGCGGCCCAACGTGCACGTGCAGGACGCGGCCCGCGGCCTGATCGCCTGCATGGAGGCGCCCGAGGACCGGGCCCGCAACGAGGTATTCAACATCGGCAGCAACGACCAGAACTACAAGATCCGCGAGCTGGGCGAGATCGTGGCGCGCACGCTGCCCGGCGTGGGCATCGAGATGGTCAAGGACAGCCCCGACAAGCGCAGCTACCACGTCGCCTTCGACAAGGCCCGCCACGTGCTGGGCTTCGAGGTGCACCACACCGTGGCGCAGGGGGTGCTGGAGACGGCGAAGCTGCTGGAGTCGGGTGCGATCGCCAACTACCTGGACGACCGCTACTACAACGTGAAGTACATGTACAAGTAGGCCCCGGCCCCGCCGGAGCCCGGTCCACGGAACCCCGAGGTATCCTTTGCCCACCACCGAGTTCGAAAAGCCCGCCGTGGACGGCGGTCCGCCCGTCCGGGACAAGTTCCTGCCCTTCGGCCTGCCGCTGATCGGCGAGGAGGAGAAGCAGGAGGTGCTGGCCGCCATGGAGTCCGGCTGGCTCACCACCGGCCCGCGGACCCAGAGATTCGCCGAGGACCTGCGCGCCTACGTCGGGGCGAAGCACGCCATCCCGCTCAACTCGTGCACCGGCGCACTCCACCTGGCGCTCGCCGCCCTGGGCGTGGGGCCCGGCGACGAAGTGATCACCTCGCCGCTCACCTTCTGCTCCACGGCCAACGTGGTGCTGCACCTGGGCGCGACGGTGGTGTTCGCCGACATCGAGCGCGAGACGATGAACATCGACCCGAAGGCCGTGGAAGCGGCGCTGACGCCGCGCACCAAGGTCATCCTGCCGGTGCACTTCGCCGGCTACCCGTGCGACCTGGACGCGCTGCACGCCCTGGCGGCGCCCCGCGGGATCAAGGTGGTGGAGGACGCGGCGCACGCGATCAGCGCCGAGTACAAGGGCCGCAAGATCGGCGCGCTCTCGGACGCCACCTGCTTCAGCTTCTACCCCACCAAGAACATGACCACCGGCGAGGGCGGGGCGGTGACCACCGACGACGACGAGCTGGCCGACCGCATCCGCGTCCTGGCGCTGCACGGCATGTCCAAGGACGCATGGAAGCGCTTCACCAACGCGGGCTCGTGGTACTACGAGGTGGTGGCCCCCGGCTACAAGTACAACCTCACCGATCCCGCGGCCGCCATCGGCATCCACCAGCTGCGGCGCCTGGAGGGCTTCACCACCACCCGGGAGCGCTACGCGCGCGCCTTCGACGACGCTTTCGCGGGCCACCCCGCGCTGATCACCCCGGTGGTGACGGGACCGGTCCGCCACGCCCGGCACCTTTACCCGCTGCTGATCCGCCCGGAGCAGCTGACCGTGGACCGCGGCGGGTTCATCGAGGCCCTCAAGGCGGAGAACGTGGGCACCACCGTCAACTTCATCCCGGTGCACCTCCACCCGCACTACCGCGACCGGCTGGGCTTCCGCGCCGGCCAGTTCCCGGTGGCGGAGTGGGTGTACGAACGCGAGATTTCCCTCCCCCTCTACCCGCGCATGACGCCTTCCGACGTGCAGGATGTCGCGAAGGCGGTGCTCAAGCTTTGCCACTGGAAACGCCGCGCTTCCTGAGGCGGCTCGCGGAGGAGCGCGGCGCCCGCCGCGCCGCCGCGTGGGCGGCGCTGACGGGCTTGCTCGTCCGCGTGGCGTCTGCGGCCCTGTTCGGGTCGCGACTCCACTGGTCCGACGAGCGCGCCTACTTCGCGCACGCCGCCCGCGTGTCCGAGAACCAGTGGCTCGGCCCGCACGGCTTCACCCTCATTCCGCCCGGCCAGTACTACACGCTGGGGCTGCTGTTCCACGCCACCGGGGTGTCCCTGCTCGCGGCGCGGCTGTTCCAGGCCTGCCTGTCGGCGGCCTCGGTGTGGCTGCTGTACCGGCTGGTGCGGCGCTTCTCCCCCGGCGCGGGCGCGCTCGCGGCGTGGATGCTGGCGCTCTACCCGCTGGTGGTCTATACGGCGGGCACGCTGTACCCGCAGAGCCTGGCGCTGTTCCTGCTGCTGGGCTGCCTGAACCTGCTGTCCGACCACGTGCAGCGCCCCTCGCTGGCGCGCGCCGCCGCCGCCGGGCTGTGCATGGGGCTGACCGCGCTCACCGTGCCCACGGTGCTCACCGTCAGCCCGGTGGTGGCCGGGTGGCTGTGGTGGGCCCGGGGATTCCGCGCCCGGGCGCTGGCCGAGATCGCCGCGGTGGCGCTCTGCTGCGCCCTGGCCATCGCCCCGTGGGTGGCGCGCAACTACGTCGTCGAGAAGCGCTTCATCCCCATCGCCACGGTGGGCTCCCAGATACTCTTCTTCGCCAACAACCCCAACGCCGACCCGGACTGCAAGGAGCTCTCGATCCTGCCCCGCGTGTACACCCCCGAGATCCAGGCCGAGATCGCCCGCACCGGCGACGAGAACGGCGTGTACTTCCGCCACGCCATGGAGTTCATCCGGACGCAGCCGGGCCGCGCGCTGTACTTCTACATGAAGCGCCTGGGGCACTTCTTCGACTTCTATCCCACCACGTTCACGCGGCACGGGCACAACTCCTTCCTGGCCCGCATCGTGGTGGGCGTGACCAGCGGGCCGGTGCTGCTGCTGGCGCTGCTGGGCGCGTGGCCGCTGCTGCGCCGCGGCGGCCGGCTGCCGGCGCTGTGGGTGCTGGTGCCGCTCTCGTGGGGGCTGGCCAACGCGATGTTCGGGGTTTCCATCCGCTACCGCGTGCCGGTGGAACCCTGTATCCTCGCGGTCGCCGCCTGGACCCTGTGGCGATTCGCATTCCGCATGGAGGATTCCCAGAATGAAGAGCCAGCCCGCCGGCCGGCCCGCAGCTCCTGAGGCCCCCCGAACCGGCCCCGCGGTGCGCCTGCGCGCCCTGGAACCCGGCGACCTGGGCCGCGCCCTGCTGTGGGTCAACGACCCCGAGATCACCCGCTTCACCGGCACGCTCTTTCCCATCTCCTCGGTGGAAGAGGACGAATGGTACCGCAGGATGCTGCACGATCCCACGCAGCGGGCGTTCGCGCTGGAGACCGACGGGGGGCGCCACGTGGGCAACGCGGGCTTCCGCGACATCCAGTCCGTGCCGCGCAAGGCCGAGCTCTGGATCTACGTGGGCGACAAGAGCAAGCAGAACGCCGGGCTGGGCACCGCCGCCATCCACGAGCTGGTGAAGTTCGGCTTCGAGCGCATGAACCTGCACCGCGTGTGGGTGCGGGTCTTCTCCTACAACGAGCGGGCCTTGAAGGCCTTCCAGCGCTGCGGCTTCATGCCCGAGGGGGTGCTCGTGGACGACGTGTGGCGCGACGGCCGCTACCACGACACGCACGTGCTCGCCATCGTCCGGAACCCGTGAGTCCCCGTTCCATCCTGCTCCTGGGCGCGGGGCCGCTGCAGGTCCCCGCGGTGGAGGCAGCGCGCCGCCTCGGCCTGCGCACCGTGGTGATGGACGCCAACCCCGCCGCCCCGGGCATGCGCCTGGCCGACCGCGCCGTGGCGGCCGACATCCGGGACGCCGCCGCGGCCCTGGAGCTGGCCCGCGCCGAGGAGGTGCGCGGCGTGGTGAGCGTGTGCACCGACCACGCCGTGCGCACCGTGGCCGCCGTGGCCCACGCCCTGGGACTGCCCGGGCTCTCGCCCGAGGCCGCCGAGCGCGCCACCGACAAGTTCCGCATGCGGGAGGCCTTCGCCCGCTTCGGCGCGCCGGCCCCCCGGGCGCGCCGCGTGGCGTCGGAGGACGAGTTGAGCGCGGCCGCGGGCCGGCTGGGCTTTCCCGTGATCGTGAAGCCCGTGGACGGCGTGGGCAGCAAGGGCGTGACGCGGGTGACGCGGCCCGACGAACTGGACCTGGCCTGGAAGCGCGCGCAGGCTGTGTCGCGAACCGGCGTGCTGGTGTGCGAGGAGTACGTGGAGGGCCCCGAGGTGAGCGTGGAGGGGCTGACGTGGGAGGGCGAGACGCACCTGGTGGCCATCACCGACAAGCTCACCAGCGGCCCGCCCTACTTCGTGGAGACCGGCCACACCGAGGTGTCGCGCCTTCCCGACGGGGCGCAGGCGCAGATCCTGGAAGCCGCCCGCATGGGCGTGGAGGCGCTGGGGATCGACCAGGCCGCCACCCACACCGAGATCAAGCTCGGGGCGCAGGGCCCGCGGATCATGGAGATCGGCGCGCGGCTGGGCGGGGACCGCATCACTTCGGACCTGGTGCCGCTCGCGACCGGCGTGGACATCTTCGCGGGTGCGATCCGCGTGGCGCTGGGCGAAGTCCCGGACGTGTCCCGCCGCTTTTCGCGCGGCGCCGCCATCCGCTACTTCCTGCCGGAACCGGGCGCGGTGGTCGCGATCGAGGGCGCCGCGGAGTCCCGCGCCGTGGAAGGCGTGACCGACTGGGTGCTGGACCTGAAGCCCGGCGGCAGGGTTCCGCCGCTGGAGAACAGCCTGAGCCGCGTGGGCCACGTGGTGGCCACCGGTTCCACCCCGGACGAGGCCGCCTCCCGCGCCGAGAAGTCCCTCGCCCGGCTCAGGATCGCCACGCGTCCCTAGGCCCCGGGCTCCGGCGGATCGGGGGGACTGCCGGGCCCTCCCCGGGCCTTGAGCAGTCCGATTTCCTTGGCGAGCATCCGGATCTGCTGGGAGAACTCGGAGATCTTGATCGAGAAGTGCAGCAGGATCACCAGCGAGAAGATGATCCCCAGGAAGAACAGCGTGGAGCTGAGCTGGGTGGCCCCGATGGACCGGCGCACCAGGTCCAGCATCCCGTCCCACAGCGCCATCACCGCCATGCCGACGGTCACCCCCAGCCACACCAGCGAATAGCGCACCCCGAGCCGCTTGCGCCGGACCAGTTCCAGGATGACCAGGACCAGCCCCAGGCAGACCAGCAGCGCGAGTTCCTTGTAGCGCTCGATGATCACCGCGTCGGCCTCGCTTTCACGTACTTGCGGTTGAGCAGCACCGGGATCAGCGAGAGCAGGCCGTTGAACGGATACACCAGCGAGCGGAGGAAGTTGATGCTGCTCTTGCCCGTGAGCCGGGTGTGCACCGTGGCCGGCACCTCGGAGATGCGGTATCCGGCCCGCCCCAGGATCACCAGCCCGACGGCATCCAGGGCCTCCACGCCCGTCTCCTGTGCGAAGGCGGCGATGGCCTCCCGGCTGTACGCCCGGAAGCCGCAGGTGGTGTCGGTCACGCGCCGGCCGATCAGCAGGGAGGTGACGCCCGCGAACAGGATCATCCCCAGGCGGCGCGACACCGGGGTCCGGTACCCGCGGTCCTCGAGGTAGCGCGAGCCGATCACCACGTCGGCCTCCCCCTTCAGCACCGGGACCAGGATGGCCGGAATCTCGGAGGGCTGGTGCTGCCCGTCCGCGTCCACCTGCACCGCCGCGTCGTAACCGGCCCGGTGGGCGTAGATGAACGCCGTGTGGATGGCGTCGAAGATGCCGAGGTTGACCGGCAGCGGGACCACCATGGCCCCGGCCTCGCGGGCCACCCGGGAAGTCGCGTCCCTCGATCCGTCGTCCACCACCAGGATGTCCGCGTACGGAGCATCCCGGCGCACCGCGGCGATGCTCGGCCCGATGTTGCGCTCTTCATTGTACCCGGGCATCATCACCAGCACGCGCGTGCCGGCGGGGGGACTCCAGCGGGACTCCGTGGCGGGGGCTCCCAGACCGCTCACTCCCATCTCACCCCCGGCGGCCCAGGAGGGCCACTCCGCAGCACACCAGCAGGACACCCGCGAGCTTCGGCCAGGTGATGGGCTCCTTGTAGAGCCACCGGGCGGCGAAGAGCATCAGCACGTAGCTCAGGCTGAGCAGCGGGTAGGCCACCGAGAGACTGAGGCGCGAGAGCACTCCCAGCCACACCACCGAGGCCATGCCCGTGAGCGCCAGCCCGGCCCAGAACAGCGGCTGGGCCATGACCCGCAAGACCCCGGCCAGGGGCTGGGGGCCTCCGAAACTCACGCCTCCGGCCCGCTCCAGGCCGGCCTTCACGCACAATTGGCTGCCTACCAGGCCGACCAGCACGACCCCCAGCAGCAGCATTCCGCGCGCATCCAGCGACCCTTCGAGACGTGTGTCCATGACCCCGCGATTATCGGCCCACAGGCCCGGAGACTCCAGATGAATCGTTGCCCAGCAGGTATACCGTACACCCAAGGAACTCCTGCCGGTCCAGCGGCTTGCGGCGCTCCATGAAGCGCTGGAAGTTGTCGTCCGGGTCATACCAGCGCGGCCGGCCGCTCACCACCCACACCCTGCCACCGGCCGGCGGGAGGAATCTCCGGAAGTTGGGCTCCAGTCGCACCGTGTCGGCGGCGAACCCCAGCCAGAAATGACCCGAGGGGTAGTGCCGCGGCAGGTAGAAGCGGATCGGTGTGGCCGCCCCGGCGGTGAGCACGAAGTCGCCCTCTTTCCAGTGTCGGGCCACGTAGGCGCCGGCGCCACGGACGTCGTCCTTGTCATAGGCGGGGTCGTAGTAGTGCTGAAAGAGCGCCGCCCCCCAGAAGGCGGCCAGGACGACCCCCGCAGCCCACGCCACCCAGCGCCGGCGCAGCGTCAGCAGCGCCTCGGTCCACACCAGGAACAGGGCCGGCAGGCTCACCGCCACGTAGCGGGGGTTGAACACCTTCACGTTGCGCATGGTGATGTAGAGCGTGAGCACCAGCGGCACGAACAGCCAGCACATCACCAGCACGAACGCGTTGCGCCGCCGTGAGAGCCGCTGGATGCCCCGCACGGTGAGCCAGGCGAAGAAAACCGCCGCGGGGATCATCCACCACAGGTGGTGGGCGAACACCGGGAGACTCCGCGCCCCGTGCAGCTCGCGCGGGGACGGTCCCATGGAAAACCCCAGGCAGAACGTGAAGAAGGTATAGGGCACCGCCAGCCAGGTCATGCCCACGGCCCGCTCCAGCCTGTCGGAGGCCGGCACGTGCATGAACAGGATGCGCCAGTCCACCGCCTGGGACAGCTGCCACAGCCACGGACTCACCGCGGCCACCACCAGCAGCACGTACCACGTCCAGGGCCGCACGGCCCGGAAGGCTCGTCGTTCGCGCCACGCCATGTAGGCCCAGTGGCCGAAATGGGCGGCGATCACGAACAGCATGGAGAGATTGGACAGGATCCCCGCGACGCACGCCGCCACGTACACCCCCCACCACGCCAGCCGCCGGGTCTGGAGGATCTCCACCCACGCCCACGTGGCGGTGGCGGCGAAGAGCACCACGAAGGCGTAGTTGCGGGCCTCCTGCGAGTACCAGATGAGGAACGGGGAGAACGCCGCCAGCGCCGCCGCGAGCAGCCCCCCGCGCCCCAGGGCCCGCTCCGCGACGCGGTACACCACCCCCACGGTGAGCGCTCCCGCGATGGCCGTGGGCAGCCGCAGCGCCAGCGTGGTCATCCCGAGCCAGCGCACCATCGCGTTGACCGCCACGGCGTGCAGCGGCCCGTGGAGGTTCTCCCACAGGTCGGCGAAGCTCAGGGTGCCGTAGGGGTTGGCGCACAGGAAGGAGGTGTATTCGTCCACCCAGATGCTCTGGCGACCGAGGTGGTAGAAGCGCAGCAGCGTGGCAAGGCCCAGCAACAGCCAGGCGAGGCCGGGGCCGGGCAGACTCCGAGGCTGCGGGGGCTGGTTCTGGGTCTGGGTCATGGGGCCTGGTTATGGTCCTGGAACGGTCGGGACGCGGCCAGATCTCGATCCTCGCTCGGCGGGGGGGCCGGGCTCACCGGGGCAGCCCTGAGTGTGTACTTGCCGCGCCCAGCGTGGCCCGCCACGCCGGGGATGTCAACCGCGGCGCCCGGTCGGGCCGTCAGTACGCTCCCTCGCGCGACAGCACGGCGGGAATCGTGCGCACCAGGATCTTGAGGTCCAGCGCCAGCGAGCGGTGGCGGATGTACTCGAGATCCAGCCGCATCCACTCGTCGAAGCCCAGGCGGCTGCGCCCGCTGATCTGCCACAGGCAGGTGATGCCCGGCTTCACATCCAGGCGCCGCAGCTGCCACGGCTCGTAGTGCTCCACTTCCTCGGGCAGCGGCGGGCGCGGGCCCACCAGGCTCATGTCGCCCTTGAGCACGTTCAGCAACTGCGGCAGTTCGTCCAGGCTGGTGTGGCGCAGCCAGCGGCCGATCCGGGTGACGCGGGGGTCCTTGCGCACCTTGAAGATCGGCCCGTCGGCCTCGTTGAGGTGCCACAGCTCGGAGCGGCGCAGGTGCGCGCCGACGTGCATGGAGCGGAGCTTGTAGAAGGTGAACAGCCGGCCCCCGAGCCCGGTGCGGCGGGAGCGGTAGAACATGGGACCGGGGGAGTCGAGCTTGATCAGGATTCCCAGGACGAGCATCACCGGGCCCACGACGATCATCCCGAGGGTGCAGGCTGCGAGATCGAAGAGGCGCTTGCCGTAGCGGAGGTAGAACCCCTGCCGGTAGGCGAGCGTGGTGGGCAGAACGTGCTCCCTGGCGAGCACCCCGGCGGTTGCGGCCTGGGGGCCCCGGCGTCGCACGTCGGGCTGGGAGTCGAGCAAGGCGGACCCGGTCGGATGCTCAAGCATGGTGTCACGCTCCCGTGGGTGCACACGCTGCGATGGCTGCCGGCGCAACAAAAACGGAGCTGCCATGGGGCACACTACCCCACACGCAACTCCCGAGGCTCACCATCGAAGTCGACCCCGAAGGGTCGGACAGCCGGCACCAGGCACCTGCGCAGGGGACCACCTTGGGAGCCAGAGCATGCCTCCAAGACATTCGAGGCTCGGGAGAGGTTGCGCCTGTGGCCATGACTGTCGTCGTTGAGTGACTGCAGGAGGCTTGAGAGCGACATTCGCTCCCGCACGTCCTGGAGCCCAACGTGGTACCCGGTAGCAGATCGGCCTATGCTCGGGCCCTCCAACTGGTTTTCGGAAGGACCACGCGACACCTGCGTGGTTTCGACTGAAAAGAGTATAGATCCCTCTCAAGAAGAAGTCAAGTCCGTAATGAATCAACCTCTGGAATCGCCTATGCCTGCGTGCGTTACAGGATGGCGGGCAGCATGGTAACGCGCCTGGCCGGGAGGAATCCCCCTGTCCAGCCGGCAGCCGTTGGGACTATGCTGCCCTGGAGATCGCCGCGGCACCACCCGCAGCGGCCGGGGCGCGCCCCTCCACCCCCCGGCCCTGCCGGACATCACCCGGAGAGACGATCATGGCGCTGGTCTTCGACATTGAAACCGTGGGGACTCCCTTCGATCAGCTTCCGGAGAGCGCGCAGGAGTTCCTGCTGCGCTACTGCGAGACTCCCGGCGCCCAGGAGGAGGAGAAGGGGCGCACCGGGCTCAGCCCCTTCACCGCGCAGATCGTGTGCGTGGCGTTCCACCACGTCGAGAAGGACAAAGGCGTGGTGGTGGCCCGCTGCGGAAGCCAGGCGGCGCCTGCCGGCGACGGCCTGGCGTGGATCTCCGCGGCCGACGAGCGCGAGTTGCTGGAGCGCTTCTGGAGCACCGTGAGCCGCCGCCCTGACGAGACCGGGGGACGGGATTCCCGGTTGCCCTTCGTCACCTTCAACGGCCGCTCCTTCGACGTGCCCTTCCTGCTGGTGCGCTCGGGAATCCTGGGCGTGAAGCCTTCCCGGGATATCCTCGGCAACCGGTACCGCGGCGACGTCCACGTGGATCTCATGGACCAGCTCAAGTTCCAGGGCGCCGCCCGCTGGAGGGTGAACCTGGACCTCGCGTGCCGGATGTTCGGCATCGAGAGCCCCAAGACCGCGGAGATGCACGGGAACATGGTGCAGTCCATGTGGGCCGAGGGCCGCGGGGCGGACATCGCCCGCTACTGCCACGGCGACGTCCGCGCCACCGCCGAGCTGTACCGCCGCTGGCGGGACTCCATGAACCCCTGAGGCGGGCCAATCCGCCCCGGAGCGCCCATTTCGCGCCCGATTCTAACCTTCCACCCTCCCGTGGCCGATAGTGTATTCCAGCGGCGGACACTTCCTGCCTCCCCCATCGAACCTCCGCCCCACGGCCCTCATCGGGCCCAACCACTCCCAGTCACCAGCGCCGTCCGCCCTCCTCGGGACGCGCGTCCCCGGAGGGCCGAAGCCCTTGAAGCCACTCTTCCAGCGGATCCGGTTCCAGCTCATCACCCTGTGCCTGCTCGGGGCGCTGCCCGTGGTGGCGCTGCTGGTGCTGGCGGCCTTGCGTGAGCGCGCCCAGATGATGGAGAACGCCCGCGAGCGCGCGCTGCAGCTGTCCCACGCGCTCGCCCGCATCAACGTGGAGTCACTCCTGGATCACTCCAACCAGGTGCTGTGCTCCCTCGCCGACAACCCCAGCGTCCTCGCGGGCGTCACCGGACCCGGCAACCGCTTCCTGGAAGGCGTCCGGGCCCAGGACCCGGCCTTCCGCAACATCTGCCTGATGAGCCCGGAGGGCGCGGTGACCACCAGCGCGCGGCCGGTGCCGGAGTCGGAGCGACTCCAGATGCTGGCCGGCGTGCGCCGGGCGGTAGCGACCCGTGAGCCGGGAGTGGGGGAGTTCCGCCTGCTCCCCGGCGAGGACGCGGCGCGGGCCGACCTGCACCATCCGGTGCCCGGCCCGGGCGGCCGGGTCACGGGGGTGGTGAGCCTGACCGTCAGCCTGGGTTTCCTCGAATCGGTCATGGACCGCATGAAACTGCCCGAGGGGACCTCGGTCGCCGTCGTACGCGGGGATGGAGCCCTGCTGGCACGCTTCCCGAACCAGGGCCGCTGGGCGGGAGGCGAGGCCCCCGCGGCCATCGTGGCGGCGCTTCGCGCGGCGCCCGACGAGGGGACGCTCGAGGCCCGGGGCGTGGACGGCATCCCGCGCCTGTTCGCCTTCTGCGGCCTGGAACCACGATCCGGGCAGCGGAGCTATCTGTTCGTCGGCATCCCGCGCACCACCGCTCTCGCCCCGGCGAGGCGCCGGTTCGGCGGCGACCTGATCGCCATCCTGGGCGTGCTGGCCCTCTCGCTGCTGGCCGCCTCGGCCGCGTCGGGGCCGCTGGTCCTCAACCGGATCCGGCGCCTGCTGCACGTCACGCGGCGGCTGAGCCGGGGAGATCTGTCCGTTCGGACGGGCTCCGCGGGGGGAACCGGCGAGCTGGACCAGCTGGCCCGTGCGTTCGACGACATGGCCGCCGCGCTGCAGGCCCGCCAGCTCGAGAGCGAATCCGCGCGGGAGGAGCTGCGGGCCCGCACCGCCACGCTCGAGATCCTGGTCAAGGCGGCGCCGGTGTCGCTGCAGGCCGTGGACCTGGAGGGCCGGGTCCGGCTGTGGAACCCCGCCTCGGAGCGGATCTTTGGATGGAAGGCCGAGGAGGTCCTGGGCCGGCCGCTGCCCACGCTTCCGCCCGCCGCGCGCGCTCTCTTCGAGCGGCGCTGCCGGAGGGCGATCGAGTGCGGCGCCCCGCTGGAGGAATGGGAGGGCGAGCTGCTGCGCAAGGGCGGCACCACCATCCGCGCCCACGCCTGGCACACCGGGCTGCGGAACTCGAAGGGCGAGACCGACGCGCTTCTGGGCATCGTGGCCGACGTGTCCGAGACCCACCGCCTGGAGCAGGAGCTGCTGCAGTCCCAGAAACTGGAGGCGGTCGCCCGGCTGGCCGGCGGCGTGGCGCACGACTTCAACAACTTCGTGGCCGTGGTGCTGGGTTACAGCCAGCTGGTGGAGGATCAGTTGGAGGAGCCCAGTCCCCTGCGCAAGGACGTGACGGAAATCCGGCGCGCCGCCGAGCGGGCCGGGGCCCTGACCCGTCAACTGCTGCTGTTCAGCCGGCGGCAGGCGCCGGAGCCGCGGGCCATGGACCTGGGCGAGTCCCTTGCGGGCGTGGAGAAGCTCCTGCGGCGCCTGATCGGCGAGGACATCCGGCTGGTGTGCGAGCGCGCGGAGAGCGTGGGGACGGTCCTGGCCGACCCGGGCCAGATGGAGCAGCTGCTGATGAACCTGGCGGTGAACGCCCGCGACGCCATGCCCCACGGCGGCACGCTGAAGATCTCGCTCGCCCGCGGGGAGCTGGACGCGGACGCGGTGCGCGGCATGGGCGCGCTCTCCCCCGGCCCGCACGTGGTGCTGGATGTGGCCGACACCGGCTGCGGCATGGCCCCGGAGACGCTGCAGCACATCTACGAACCCTTCTTCACCACCAAGGACGGCGCCCACGGCACCGGGCTGGGGCTGGCCACCGTGTACGGGATCGTGAAGCAGTCCGGGGGGCACATCGAGGTGCTCTCGGAGCTGGGCGTGGGGACCCGCTTCCGCCTCTATTTCCCGGTGGTGGAGGCGGTGAGCCTCGCGGATAAACCCACCCCCGCTTCCGCGGACGGGGGCGGCGGCTCCGAGACGATCCTCCTGGCCGAGGACGACGGACCGGTGAGACAGGTGGCGGCGCGGGTGCTCGCGGAGCGCGGCTACCGGGTGCTCCAGGCCGCGACGGGCGCCCATGCGCTCGATCTCGCGTCCGCACATCCGGGCCCCATCCATCTGCTGCTGGCCGACGTGGTGATGCCCGGCATGGGCGGGCCGGAGCTGGCGCGGCGCATCGCCTCGAGCCGGCCCGGGACGCGGGTGCTGCTCCTTTCCGGGCACGTGGGAAAGTCCGCCACCTCGCCCGAGATCCGCGGCCACGCGTTCCTGGCCAAGCCCTTCACACCCGACGCCCTGGCGCGCGAGGTGCGACGCGTGCTGGCCTCGACACCCCGCACCTCGCGGTCCGGCCCGCTGGCGGCCTAGCTCTCCTGGCCGGCCGCGGCCCGGTCCCGGCGCACCCGGTCCGGGCCGTCCTTCCACTCCGCCAGCATCAGCAGCGAGTACAGCATCGAGGCGTGATCGGCGCGCCCGCTTTCGTGCTCCGCCACCACCCCTTCCAGCCCCGCGGCGTCCAGCTGTCCGTCCTCCAGGACGCCCGACTCGCGCAGCCGGCGCAGCGCCAGGCGACCGAGCCCGTCGCGGAACCAGCTGGAGAGCGGCACGGCGAAGCCCCGCTTGGGCCGGTCCAGGACTCCCGGCGGCAGCCACGGGCGCACGATCCTGCGCAGCAGGTGCTTGCGGGTGGTCCCGCGCAGCTTCATCCCCACCGGCATGGAGGCCACGAAGTCCACCAGCGTGTGGTCCAGGAACGGGACGCGCACCTCCAGCGAGTGGGCCATGCTGGCGCGGTCCACCTTGGTGAGCATGTCGTCGGGCAGGCGCATCACCGTGTCCACGTACAGGAGGTTCTCCACCGGGTCGCGGCTCACCGGGGCCAGCGAGTGGAGCGCCACGTAGCGCGCCAGCTCGCCGGAGAAGTCGAGCCCCCCGGCGTAGTCCGCACGGTAGACGGACCGGCGCAGCGCCGGGCCGGCCAGCTGGTTCTTCGAGAAGCTGCGCAGGAACGCGTCGCCCAGCTCGGCGTCCTCGAAGCGCTTGAGCACGCGCTGGCGCCAGGCGGCCAGTCCCGCGCCGAGGCCCCGGGGCGCGGCCGCCGCCAGGGCCCGCGCCAGGGCCCGCGCCGGGGCCGGCACCCGCGCCCAGCGCTCCATCCAGCGCTCGTTGAGATAGCGCGGGTAGCCCGCGAACAGCTCGTCGCCGCCGTCGCCCGAGAGCGCCACGGTGACGTGCCGGCGGGTGGCACGGGACACGTACCAGGTGGGGATGGCCGAGGAATCCGCGAACGGCTCGTCGTAGTGCCGCGCCAGGTCGGCCACCACCGAGGTGGCGTCACCGGCGTCCACCATCTCCTCGGTGTGCTCGGTGCCCAGGTGTTCCGCCACGCGGCGCGCGTAGGGCATCTCGTTGAAGGCCTGCTCGCGGAAGCCGATGGTGAAGGTGCGCACGCCGCCCGGATGCACGCGGCGCATGGCCGCCACCACGGCGCTGGAATCCACGCCTCCGGAGAGGAACGCCCCCAGCGGCACGTCCGAGATCAGGTGCCGGCGCACGGTGTCCAGGAAGCGCTCGCGAAGCTCGTCCTCCCAGGCGGCCTCGGAGCGCGCCGCGGCGCCGCCCAGGCGCAGGTCCCAGAACCGTTCGGCGCGCGGCGCGCGGCCCTCCTCCAGCACCAGCGCATGGCCGGGCAGCAGCTTCCGGGCGCGGGTGTAGAAGGTGCGCGGGGCGTGCACGTGCCCGTAGGCCAGGTACTCGTCCAGCGCCGCGGGGTCGGGCTCGCCCACCGCGCCGGGGCACTCGAACAGGCACTTGAGCTCGGAGCCGAACACCACCCCCCCCGGCCCCAGGTCGGCGAAGAACAGCGGCTTGATCCCCAGCGGGTCGCGCGCCAGCACCAGGCGGCGCGCCGGCTCGTCCCAGATGGCGGCCGCGTACATCCCCGCGAACCGGGGCCAGGCCGCCATGCCCCACTGGCGGTAGCCCTCCAGCAGCACCTCGGTGTCCGAGTGGGTCCGGAAGCGGTGGCCCAGCCCCTCCAGCTCGGCGCGCACCTCCAGGAAGTTCATGATCTCGCCGTTGAACACGATCCACTGCGCGCCGTCCGCGGTGGACATGGGCTGGTGGCCGCCGGCCAGGTCGATGATCGCCAGTCGCCGCATGCCGAGGCCCACTCCCGGCGCCTCGTGAAAGCCCGCGTCGTCGGGGCCGCGATGCGCGATGCATGCGTTCATGCGCCGCAGCAGCGCGCCGTCCACCGCCCGGCGACCGGGGTGCCACACTCCGCAGATGCCGCACATGGGCCGTTCCGGCTCCTTGATTGACGCCCCTCGGGGCGGGTTGTACGCTGGCCGCGCCTTCCTTACGAAGCTGTCCGCGAACCACGGAGAGATGAAGTGAAACAGGTCAGCCAGGACCGCAAGACGGGCGAAATGGTGGTGCTCGACGTGCCCGAGCCGCCGGTGCCGGACGCCGGCGCGCTGGTGCGCACCGAGTACTCCCTGATCAGCACCGGCACCGAGCGCGCCATGGTGGAGACGGGCCGCGAGAGCCTGGTCACCAAGGCCATGCGCGACCCCTCCAAGGTCGGGGAGCTGGCGCGCCAGGCGCTGGCCGAGGGCCCCGGCAAGGTGCTGGAGAAGATCCAGGACAAGCTGGCTTCCTACAAGCCCATCGGCTATTCCGCCGCCGGCACCGTGGTGGCGGTGGGTCCCCGCGCCCCGGGCCTGCGCGCCGGCGACCGGGTGGCCTGCGCCGGGCCCGGCGCCCCGCACGCCGAGATGCTGGCGGTGCCGGTGAACCTGTGCGCGCTCGTCCCGGACGGCGTCCGCATGGACCACGCCTGCGCCGCCACGCTGGGCGCGATCGCCCTGCAGGGGGTGCGCCAGGCCGACGTGCGCCTGGGCGAGAACGTGGCCGTGATCGGCCTCGGCCTGCTGGGCCAGCTCACCGTGCAGCTGCTGCGCGCATCCGGCTGCGGCGTGCTGGCCGCCGACCTTTCCCCCGCGCGCGTGGAGCTGGCGCTGCGCTGCGGCGCCTCCGGCGGCCTGGTCCCCGGCCACGACGACCCGCGCGCCGCGGTGGACCGCCTCACCCGTGGCATCGGCTTCGACGCCGTGATCCTCACCGCCGCGACTTCGTCCAGCGAACCGCTCCAGCTGGCCGGCGCCCTGGCCCGCGACCGCGCCCGCGTGGTGCTGGTCGGCGCGGTGGGCGGCGAGGTCCCGCGCTCACCATACTACGAAAAGGAGCTCAGCGTGCTCCTCTCCCGCTCCTACGGCCCGGGCCGCTACGACCCGGCATACGAGGAGCACGGGATGGACTATCCGCCCGGCTACGTGCGCTGGACCGAGGGCCGCAACCTGGATGCCTTCCTGGCCCTGCTCGCCCGCGGGGCGCTCCGCCTGGACGAGGTGCTCACCCACCGCTTTCCGCTGGAGCGCGCCCCCGAGGCGTATGCCCGCGTCACCGGAGACAGCGGTGCGCTGGGCATCGTGCTCGAGCATCCGGCCGCGACCCGGGGAACGGGCGAGGCCGCCACACCCGGCTCCACCGGGCCCGCCGCCGCGACCGACGGCACCCTGTCCGCCGGCCCGGCGAAACCGTCGCCCCTGCCGCCGACCGCCGCCACCGCGGGCGCTCCCGCCCGCCCGCAGGCCGTCGAGCCGGTGGTGCCGCGCCGCGAGATGCTGGGCCTGGGAGTGATCGGACCGGGCTCCTTCGCGCAGAGCTACCTGCTCCCCAACCTGAAGCGCGACCCGCGCGTCCGGTTCGTGTCGGTGTGCGACGCCACCGGCCTCACCGCCCGCCAGGTGGCCGCGCGCTACGGCTTCACGGAGGCCACCGGCTCGGTGGACTCCCTGCTGGCGCGCGAAGACGTGCACGCGGTGGTCATCGCCACCCGGCACGACACCCACGCGCCGCTGGTGTGCCGCGCGCTGCGCGCCGGCAAGAGCGTGTTCGTGGAGAAGCCGCTGGCCCTCACCCACGCCGAGCTGGAACAGGTCGCCGACGCGCTGCGCGCGTCCCGCAGCCTGCTGCTGGTCGGCTTCAACCGTCGCTTCGCGCCCATGATCCGCGGAATCCGCGAGGCCCTGGGTGGCGCCGCGCCGCTGGGTCTTTCCTTTCGCGTCAACGCCGGCTTCATTCCGCATACCCACTGGACGCAGGACCCGGCGGTGGGCGGCGGGCGGATCCTGGGCGAGGGCTGCCACTTCCTGGACCTGCTGGCGCACCTGGCCGGCTCGCGCATCGTGCGCGTGCACGGCGAGGCGTTCCCCGAGCCCGGCCGGCCCGCGTGGGCCGGAGACAACGCGTCGTTCAACCTGGCCTTCGAGAACGGCAGCGCCGGAACGCTGGGCTACTGGGCCTCCGGGGAGGCGACTTTCCCCAAGGAGTGCCTCGAGATCTTCGGCGGCGGCTTCTCGGCCCGCCTCGATGACTATCGCGAGGCGCGACTGCTGGGCCCTGCCGGCGAGAGGCGCTGGAAGTCCGCCGCGCCCGACAAGGGCCACGCGGAGGAGATGCGCCTGTTCGCCGCGGCCGCCCGCGGCGAGGCGCCGCCGCCGGTGCCCCCGCAGGAGCTCCTGGACAGCATGCGCGCCACATTGCAGGCGGCGCGCTCGCTGGTGGAACGCCGCCCGCTCGAAGTCTGACCGGCGCACCGCGCCCGGGGTCCGCACCCGAAGATGCAGCGCCCTCGCGCGCGGTCGCGCCTCCGGCGCGCGCCGCCACAGCGCGCACCCCGCGTCAGCGGCCCGCGCGGGCCTCGATGGCCCCGCGATACACATCCAGCAGCCGCTCCGCCACGCGCTCATTGCGCAGGTACGCCACCCGTTCGCGCCCCGCGGTGCGCCGGGGGCCCTCCAGCAGCGGCCGCAGCGCCGCCGCCAGCGGGGCCGTGGCGCGCTCCGTCACCGCGCAGCCGTCACAGCCCTCCACGTGCTCGCGCACGTCCCCCACGTCCACGCTGACCACCGGCAGGCCCACCGACATGGCCTCCTTGACCACGTTGGGCGAGCCCTCGCGCCACGAGGTGAACAGCAGGGCGTCGGCGGCGTTCATCGCGTCCACCAGCGCCGCCTGCGGGCGGTCATGGACCGGCACCAGCGTGGCGTGCACCCCCTGCGCGGTGAGCAGCCGCATCGCCGACTCGGCCAGCGGGAAGTTCTTGGCGGCGATCGCCGGGTCCGCCGCGAACAGCACGTAGCGATCCTCGAGATCCCAACCCAGCCGCCGGCGCGCCGCCTCGCGCGGGCAGGGCGCGAACACGTCGAAGTTGACCCCGTTGGGCAGCACCACCGAATCCCGCACCGGCGCCAGCACCCGGCGCATGTGCGCGGACTTCACCACCACGGCCTCCGCGCGTCGCGCCGCCCGCTTCGACAGCCACACCATGGGCAGGCTGGAAAGCGCGATGCTGCCGTCGGGGCGCGCGCGCCCCAGCAGGTCGTCCCCGCACAGGGAGAGCACCGTGGGCGGGGTGCGCATGCCTTCCAGCAGCACGCCGGTGAGGCCGAAGTGCACGTGGACCAGTTCGTAGCCCCGCGCCAGCGCGGCCCGGACCTCGCCCCTCTGGCGCCAGTAGTTGGCCCGGTCCTCCCAGCCGCGCACCAGGAGCACGTCGAAGTCCACCCCCAGCGGGCGCAGCGACTCCATCTGCGAGCGCACGAAGGTGCCCCACGCCGGCCGTTCGGGGATCGGGTAGAGATTCGTGAGGCACAGGACCTTCACTCCCGTCCCCCTTCCCGGCGGGCCCACTCCAGCAGGTGGAAGAGGGTCATGGCCAGGTTGCGGGGATAGAAGCGGCGGTCCGAGAGGAGGCCGTAGTCGCCGCGCGAGAAGCGGAAGCCGCCGGAGGGCAGCTGGCGCGAGAGCGTCCAGCGCAGGCCGCGATCCGAGAGCTCCGCGGCCCCCTCCACGCCGTGGCGCGCGCCGGACTGCAGCGCCAGCGCCAGCACGTCGGCGTAGTAGAGGACCTCGGGCAGGTCGTGGAAGCAGTCGCACCGGGACGCCCCGCCCCGCCGCACCCCGCCACGCAGGTACGCGGTGGCCCGGCGCGCGAGTCCCCCGGCGCGCGCGTCGCCGTGCGCCTCGTGGTGCCACCACAGCTTGAGCGCCTGGAAGGCGTTGTACTGGTAGCACAGGTAATGGGGCTGATGGCGGGCGTCATGCCGGCCGGGCAGCTCGTAGGGGAACTCCCCGGTTGGCTCCTGGACCGCCTCCAGGAAGGTCTCCAGCGCGGGCACCCGCGCCAGGAACGCCGGGTCGGAGAGCGACGTGGCATAGCGGCCCAGCACCCACACCATCTCGGCGGAATTGTTGGGCACCAGCCCGCGGGGCCGGTCGAAGTAGTGCACCGCCAGGCCGCCCGAGGGGTGCGGCTCGTAGCCGATGCGCTCCTCCAGGAAGCGGTGCCAGCGCAGGGCGCCGTCGCGGTAGCGCGGGTCGGCGGTGTCCTCCCAGGCGCCCAGGAGGGTCACCGCCCCGAAATTGCCCTCCACCGTGGCCTTCAGGTGCCGCCGCGCGCGCAGCGGGTATTCCCACGAGCCGTCAGGCAGCTGCGAAGCCAGGCACTCGTCGGCCACCGCCCGGGCGATCGCGCCATAGCGCGCCTCACCCGTGGCGCGCGCCAGCTCCCGGTTGGCCATCGCCCAGTAGCCCTGGCCCTGCCGGAAGACGAAGCGCTCCCGGCGCTGGAGCAGGGGGAGGTAGCTCTTCACGAAGCGCCCGATCCGCAGGTGCCAGCGCACGCCCTGGTCCGGCCCGCCCAGCGTGGCACCGTCCCAGAAGCGCGCCTCCATGAACGCGTGGAGGCGGACCGCGGCCTCCCGCGCGGCCGACGCCAGCGCGGCGCCCTCCCCCGGGCTCATCGCGGGCCCTCCGCCACCGCCCGCTCCAGCAGGTCGTGGATGAACTTCGCGTTGCCCGACCAGGTGTGCCGCGCCACCACCGCCTCGCGCGCACCCCGCCCGAGCCGTGCGCGCAGCATCGCGTCGGAGGCCAGCGCGGCGCAGGCGCGCTCCAGGTCGTCCACGTCCCCGGGGCGGGTGAGCAGGGCCGTGACGCGGTCCTCGAGCACCTCCCGCAGCGCCGGCACCGCGGGGGCCACCACCGCGCGCCCCATGGCCATGTACTCGAAGGTCTTGGTGGGCGAGCCATAGTCCGCGGCCATGGGGATCACCGCGGCGTCCATGGCCGCCAGGTACGAGGGGATTTCGGAGTGGGGCACTTCGCCCGCGTACACCACCGAGCCCCGGCGCTCCGCCTCCGCGGTGGCCGCCCGCAGGGCCTCGTAACGCAGGTTCCCCCTGCGGCCCCCGACCAGGAAGAAGGTCGTGTCCTGCCGCGCCGCCGTAACTCGGCGGGCGGCCTCCAGGAACAGGTCCACCCCGTGGTAGGCGGCGAAGCTGCCCACGAACCCGATCACCACGCGGCCCTCGAGCCCGAAGCGGCGGCGGATTTCCGAGCCGTCCAGGTCGGGGCGGAAGCGCCGCTCGTCCACGCCGTTGTGGAGCACGTGCACGCGGTGCGGCTCCACCCCCATGCCCCGCAGCTGCTCGCCCAGCACCCCCGAAACCGCGATCACGTGGTGCGCGCGACGCGTCACGCGGCGCTCGACGGCCCGGCCGATGGTCCCCAGGCCCAGCCCCCCGAGGAGCTTCAACTCGTCCACCGAGGCGTTGAACTCCAGCACCCACGGGATCCCGGCCGCGCGGGCCCAGGCGCCCGGGGCCCACTCGAACGCGTGGTACCGCTCGTACACCACGTCGAAGGGCCCCTCCCGCTGCGCCCACTCCTGCAGCCGCCGCCGGAAGCGCCGGTTGTGCAGCAGGTAGAGCGTGTCGCGGCCCACCACGCGCAGCCCCCGGGGCAGGCGCTCCTTCCAGCCGTACGCGCCGCCGCCGCGCGGCCGCCCGTCGGCCTCGAACTCCACCTTGCCGCTGTCCAGGAGACTCACCTGGTGGCCCAGGGCTTCCAGGTTCCGGATGGTCTCCGTGACGTGCGTCTGGAACCCTCCGCCGCGCGCACGCGGCGTCACCCCCGGATCCGGCACGACGTACAGGACGCGCACGTCAGTCCTCCCGCTCCACCGGGGCGTAGCCGCCCCACCAGGTGGCGGGCAGCTTCTGCACCAGCAGCTTGAACTTGCCGCTCTTCGTGCGCGGGATGTCGGGCACCACCTCCACCCGCACCGTCAGCCCCCCGTCGGCCACGGCCTCGAGCTTCGAGCGGATGCCGCGCGCGGTGTCCCCCGAGTAGTCCGGGTACGGCACCACCGCCAGCGTGATCTCGCCGGGCCGCTCCTGGCGCACCTGCATCTCCTTGAGCCGGGCGTACTCCTCGAGATGCGTGCCGAAGATGAGGGCGTTGAGCGGCATGATGTGCCCGTCACGGGCCACCACCACGTCCTGGCCCCGCCCCTCCAGCCGCTCCAGCAGCGGGAATGCGCGCCCGCACACGCACCGCCGGCGGCTCCACGCGGCCAGGTCGCCGGTGCGGTAGCGGATCATGGGCAGCGCGTAGTTGTTGAAGCCGGTGCCCACGATCTCGCCGATCTCGCCGGGGGCCGTGGGCGTGCCGTCCACGCGCAGGATCTCGGTCACGCCGTACTCCGGGAACACGTGGTAGGCGTGGTCGTGCTCGCACTCGCTGGCCAGCACCGCGCACTCGCTCTGCCCGTAGTTGGAGAACACCCGGGCGCCGAAGGCCCGCTCGAAGCGCTCGCGCTGGTCCGTGCGGAGGGTCTCGGAAGCCACGTGCACCAGGCGCAGCCCCGCCAGCGGCGGCAGGCCCTCCTGGATCCAATGGCGTGCCAGCACGTCCAGGCCCGCCGGGAAGCTCTGGATGAAGACCGGCTGCAACTCCTGGATCTTGCGGGCGTAGGCCGGCAGGTTCTCGGCGGTGAGGTGGTGCGACGAAAAGAAGGTCCAGTCGCGCTCCGGGTAGCAGGTCTGCCAGAAGCGGCCGGCGCGCAGGTCCTTCGGGGCCACCACCTGACCCTTGAGGATCACCGAGCGGTCCTCGAAGCGCACCCCGAGCCAGCCCCACGCCCGGGCGATGAACGCGCGCTCCAGCGGGTCGGTGCGCCCGCGCTCCACCACGAAGCCCAGGGGCGTGCCACTGGTCCCCCCGGTGGTGCGCCGCAGGCAGCGCGCCGGCCCGAAGTTGCCGGCCACCAGTTCGGGCATGCGGGTGGTGATGATCTCCTTGGTCAGCAACGGCAGGGCCAGCAGGTCCTGGGGCCCGCGCACTTCCTCGGGCCGCAGCCCGGCGGCCTGCATGGCCTCGCGGTAGTAGGGCACCTGCTCGAAGGCGTGGCGCAGCAGGCGGCGCAACTCCCCGCGCTGCAGGTCGCGCAGGCGGTCCTCGTCGAAGGACTGGCTCTTCTCGAGGGCGGTCAGCGTGCGCCGGTACAGCGCCCCGTAGCGCAGGCTCGCGGGGATGAAGCTGCGCAGCTTCTGGGCGTGGCCGCGGATGTCGCTCAAGACGCTCATGCCTGGTTCGCGTCCTCCACCTCGAGGATGGTCTCGAATTCCAGGGGCAGTTCCCCCGTGACTTCCAGTTCCAGCACCGGCGCGGGATGCAGCTCGCCCCAGCGCTCGCTGTGCTCGCCCGCCACCATCCGCGCGCGGGGCGCGGCGGGGCCCGCGGCGCCCGGTGCTCCGGCGCGCTCCCCGGACCCCGTCTCCCGCGGCCCGCGAGCCGGCGCTCCCGCGCGCAGCCGCACCAACCGGCCGCCGACGCCGCAGCTTACCGCGCCGTCCGGGGCCTGGTGCCACTCGAGCGCCGCCAGGTGCCAGCGGAGGGTGGCGCGGTGCCGGCCCTCGCCCTCCACGCGGTCGAGCACGCGCAGCTCGGAGCCGCCCGCGGCCAGGTGCACCGTGCGACGCACGGTCACCGGCAGCCCGCGGGCGCGGTAGCCCTCGTGCGAGGCCTCCAGCGTGGTGCCCTGCGGACCTTCCGCCAGCCGCGCCGTGCACGGCACGCCGTTTTGGAAGTACCACAGGTCGAGGCCCGTGCCCGGTTCGGCCATCTCCAATCCGTCCACCTGCACCGTGTTGTGCGCGGCCGTGCCGCGCAGGCGGTTGCGAACCGCCGGGTCCGAGGTGTAGGCGCAGGTGCCGGAATCCACCAGCACCGGCCGTCCGTCCACCGAAACCTCGCCGGAAAGCGTGTCGGCATGCCCGTGGACGCCGTTTCCCGGCTTGGCCAGCGGGCCGGCGTCCCACACCGAGTGGACCGCGCCGGCGCGCAGGACATAGATCCCGCCGTCGGGGAACGCGCACCCGGACGCCCCGGCGGCGGATATGCGGCGAGCGCCCCGCGTGACCGGCGCGTCCGAAACAGCCTCCGCGCCCTCCGCGGGCGCGCCCGCCGGTTGCACGCCCACCGCATCCAGGCCCGCCAGCCATGCGGCCTCGTCCAGCGCTGCCGCGCCGGCATCCCGCCACGCGGGCTCGTCGAACATCGCCCCGCCCACGGCCAGCAGGTGCCGATGGTCCAGCGGCGGCCGGGGCGCAAACGACAGGATCCGCCCGTCGTCGTGATCGCCCAGCTGCGGCGCGCGCCCCCCGGGGTGCAGCGTCGCGGCGACGAAGCCCACCATGGCCCGCACCCTCTCCCGCGCCGCCTCCGGCGCCGCGGCGGCCTGGCCCGCCTGGCCTTCGAGATCGGCCAGGCGCAGCCCGTGCAACGCCAGCTCCGTCACCAGCCGGTGATAGCCGGTGCTGCACTCGATGCTGGTCCCGTCCGGGCGGGTCTGCGCGAAGAGCTCTCCCAGCGTGATCTCCCGTCCCATGCGGGCCAGGGCCCGGCCGCGCCGCCCCAGGAATGCCCCCGCGTACCACAATCCCAGCCCGTTGGACCAGTAGTGGTTCCCGCTGAACCGATCGCGCTCCCGGAAGGCGGATACGAACCTGGCCCCCTCGAGCACCCCCCACCACAGCCTTCCGCGCGTGCCCCGCGGGAACGCCGGCGAGCCGGCGCACAACCGGTCGATCCACACCCAGTGGGCGATGCGCAGCGCCACTTCCATGGGGGTGATCCACTGCGGCCCGAACTCCGGCGGGTTGGACCCGGTGAAGTCCTCGATCCCCGCCGCCGCACCCGCGGCGTAGCGGTCCTCCCCCGTGAGCCAGTGCGCCTGGGCCATCCGCAGCAGGTGCGTGCCCCGACCCACCTCCCACGGGATCTTGATGTCGCACGACTCCCCGAGCCGGAGCGCGTCGAGCCGGGTGAAGTGCGCCACCGGCCATGCCGGTGCGCCGGAGCGCGGATCGCGGTGCCAGTCCACCCGCGCCCCGAAGTCGTGCCGTTCGCCGGTGAGCAGTTCCACCCGGCCGAGCAGTGCCTCGTCCGCGTCCCGGAGCACCGCGTCGAGCGCCGCGGGGCAGCGCTCCCGAAGCAGCTGCGCCAGCGCGGCGCGCCCGGCGGCGCGCACGAAGAACGGCGTGCGCTCCCAGTCCGGCGGCTCCACGAAACCCGGACGGCGCGGGCCCAGCAGGTCCGCGCGCGCGCGCGCCATGCGCCGGCGCAGGCGCTGCCCCACGCGGTAGGCCACCATCCCCGGACCCAGCTCGCGGACCCGCCGCACCAGCAGCGGCGCATTCATGCGGGTTGCCCTGCGGCAGCCACGTCCTGGTACAGCTCCCCGAACGCCTCCGCGGCGCGGTCCCACGAGTAGGCCCGGCGCACGGCGTCGCGCCCGGAGTCCGCGAGACGGGCCCGCGCTGCGGGATCCTCCAGCAGCTCCGCGACCACCCGCGCGAACTCCTCGCCCGTGGGGCATACCCTGAGGTCCGTCCCGTCCCGCAGCTCCAGGCCCGCCACCGCGGTGGGCGAAGCCACCGTGGGCAGTTCCATCGCCAGCGCCTCCAGCACCTTGTTCTGCAGTCCCGAGGCCACCCGCAGCGGGCAGGCGAACGCCTCGGCGCGCGAGAGCTCTTCGCGCATGTCGTCCACCCAGCCCACCAGCGTGACGCCCGGCAGGCCCGCCAGGGCCTGCACCGGCGGTCCGGGGTCCGCACCCACCAGTCGCACGTGCGCGCCGGGGACCCGGGCGCGCACCGCGGGCAGCACCTCGCGCGCCAGCACCCCGGCCGCGTCGGCGTTGGGCCGGTAGCGCAGGTTGCCGAAGAACACCAGCCGGCCCGGGACGCGCCCACCGCCGTCGTGCCGGAAGTACTCCGTGTCCACGCCGTTGGGGATCACCCGCATGGAGGCCGAGCCGATGTGGTCGCGGTCGCGGGCCGCCACCACCACGGCCGCGCCCGCTCGGGCCGGCATCCCCCGCTCGTAGGCGCGCAGTTTCTCCGCCTGGCCCAGGAAGCTGTACCAGAAGAATGAGCGGTCCCGGAACCGCATGGCCGGGGACGCTTTCAAGAAGGCGTCGTAGCGCAAGCTCATCGAATCGTGCAGGTCCACCACGCAGCGACGGTGCAGGGACGGCGGGACGGCGCGCCACGCCTGCAGGTGCGAGACGTGGATGACGTCGCAATCCGCCGCCGCCCGCTCCACCTCCGCGCCCACCCCCCGCAGCTGCGGCGGCATGAGCAGCAGCGGCTCCGGCGAGGTCAGCGCCCGCAGCCACTTCGCGAGCTTGCCGCCGGGCTCCTGCCACCCGGGCGGAACGCGCACGTCCCGGGCCTCCACGCCCGCGGGCGCCGGGCCCGGATCCGTCGCGCCGGGCTCCTGCAGGCTCCACCAGGTGATCCGGTGGCGGCGGGCCAGCCGCTCCACCAGCCGCCAGTTGCGCAGGCGGTCCCCGGTGACCAGCGGGCCGCGCGGGCCGTCGGCCAGGAACAGCACCCTCATCCCCGGCACCTCACGCCCCGCCGGGCCGCCGCAGCATCCCGAGCACCCGCGCCTTGAGCAGCGCCTTCTCCTCGGCGTCCAGCAGCCACGGCGTGAACAGGATGACCAGGATCAGCGCGGCGTAGGCCGCCAGCAGGATGCGGCGCGAGCGCAGTGCCGGAAGGAACAACAGCGCCAGGACGAAGATGGTGCACTGCGCCAGCATCACCAGGGCAATCACCGCCATGCTGCAGAAGGCGGAGATGGCCGCCCCGGTCACGCCATAGCGCGGCGTGAGCAGCAGGTTCAGACCCACGTCCGCCACCAGGCCCATGGTCACCCCCAGCAGGCCCATCTGCGGCTTCTCGATCAGCAACGGGTACAGCCCCAGCACGTAGAAGGCGGAGTAGAACAGGTGGTACATCACGAAGGCCCACATGAGATTGGCCGATTCCGTGAATCCTTTGCCGCAGATGAACGGGATCACCCAGGGGCTCACCGCCAGCAGGAACAGCGCCACCCCCAGCAGCGCCAGCAACGTGGCCCGCACCGCGAAGTTGATGCGGCGCATCACCACCCGGCGGTCCCCCTCCTCCCACATCTGGCTCAGGTTCGGGCTCAGCACGTTGGCGGTGAGCGCGCCGAGGAGGAACACGTAGGCGGACACGCTGGCCGCGGCGGTGTAGATGCCCACGTCGTGCAGCCCGCGCAGGCGCACCAGCATCCAGCGGTCCACCAGCACCAGCAGCTGAAGTTCCAGAGGCATCAGCATGGACCAGCCGCTGTAGCGGACGATCTTGGGCACGAAGTCCGGCTCCTCGATGCGCAGGTGCTCCGGTTCGGCGCTCTTGAGGTGCTTCCACAGCAGGCCGCCGAAGACCAGCGCCGTGGTCCACGACCCGATGGCCTGGGCCCCGGCCGCGGCCACCGGCGTGCGCGCCACGCACAGCACCAGCACCGCGCCCAGCACGCTGAACACCAGCACCGGGAAGAAGTCCATCGAGGAGGTGACGAAGAACATCCGCATGCCCGCGAAACCTGCGCGCAGGTGGCGCAGCATGGCCTCGGGCACGATGGCCAGCGCGGTGACCACCACCAGCCAGGTCTGCGTGCGCTCCTGGAACACCAGCGCCGAGACCTGCGGGGAGAATGCCAGGCAGCCCACCGCCGCGATCGAGGCCAGCACCAGCGTCGGGCGCATGGTCCGCAGGAAGAAGTCCCGCAGCCGTCCCTTGCGCTCGTACTGCTGCACGTAGCGCGCATAGCTGGAGGGCAACCCCAGGGTGACGATGTTGAGCGGCGTGCCCATGATGGTGTCCACCGCCAGCCCCAGCGCCCCCACGCCGGACGGGCCCAGCATCCGGGTGAACACCATCTGGCGCAGCACCGAGAGCACGCGCTGCAGGATGGTCATGGACATGACCACGCCGATGGAACTGGAGATGCTCTGGCGCTTCAGGAACCTGGCCAAGCTCTAGCCTCGGGCTTCGGGCCGGTCCGCGACCACGAAGTGGGCGCCGGGACCGTACAGAAAATCGTGCAGCACCGGCCCCAGGAACGGCCGCCGCAGCATCGCGATGAGCCAGTCCTTGGGGCCGAGCCGGGTGGCGGTGTCGGGGTCCGGGCCGGACTCCGCCACGGAGAGGCCCGCCGACTCGCACAGCGCCTCCAGCAGGTCCAGCGGGTAGGGGCGCTGGTGCGTGAGATCGCGCCAGAATCCGCTCGCGATGCTCCGCATCACCAGCGTCCGCGGCGTGATGACGATCAGCCGCCCCCCCGGCGCCAGCGCCCGGGCGGCGAGCCGGATGAACCGTTCCCCTTCCTGCGCCGGGATGTGCTCGATGACGTGGCTGGCGAAGATCCCGTCGAATTCACCCGGGTGCCGCTCGAGGTAGGCGCTCCCTTCACTCAGCTCGACGGGAAACCCGGCCAGCCGGGTGGCCTCCACCATCGCCTCGGACATGTCGATCCCGGCACCCCCGATGCCCAGTTCGCGCATGAGCCCCAGGAAGAACCCCCGGCCGCATCCCACGTCCAGCACCCGGCGCCGGCCTGCGAATCGCTCGGCGTACTTCCGCTGCGTCCGGCGGAGGCCGGCTTCGTCCCCTCCCCAGGCGTACACGTTGTCCAGGCGCTCCCCGGAGGCGTCGGTGCGGACCTCGCCGCCCGCTCGGGGCGTTTCGGTTGCGTCAGCCATCGGTCCGCCTTCCTCCCCGCGCGTCCGGGGGCAGCACCTGCACGGAATCCAGCACCCCGCCGGGTGTGGCGTCGTCGTCCTCGAGGTAGTGGCGAAGGTTCACGCTGGGCAGGAAGTCCTGCGTCACGGCGCGCATGCGCAGCAGGTAACGGCCGGGCTCTGCGCCGCCGGGGACGTACAGCGGCGGCGCCCAGCGCACCCACCGGCCCGCGGGCCAGTGCTCGGGCAACCCGCCCTCCGCCCGCAGCGGAAGGTAGTAGTTCAGCCGGTACAGGCGGTGCGCCCGCTTCTGGGCGAAGACCCGGCCGAGGCGCGGGGGCAGCCACGCGGGCCGCGCAGGCACTTCCCGGGCCAGGCTCAGCTCCACCCGGAACCGCTCTCCCGCGCGGGGGGGCCGGTCGCGGCGAAGCAGGCAGCGCACGAACACCGATTCCCCGCCGGCGACCGCCCGGGGTTCCAGGCGCAGCCAGCCCAGGAGGTTGCCACCGCCCAGGTCCACCTGCGGAGACCCCGCCGGCGGCGCCAGGTCCGGCCACGCCGGCACGGGCTCCGCGGCGTACGCCGCCAGCCCCGCGGGAAGGACCTCGAAGACCCGCTGCCCGGGGGCACGGAACACCTCGCGGAACGCGTCCGGGCGGGAGGCGAACTTCCGCTCCACCGCAGGGTACTCCGCGGGGTCCACCGACACCATGTAGTCCAGCCGCGGGCCCGGATGGGTGAAGTTCAGCACCACCAGGTCCACGCCGTAGCGGCGCAGCAACTCGACGGCGCGGGCCGGCGGACAGCCCGGGCTCAGGATGTCCGAGGCGGCCTGCATGCGCTCCAGCGCCTCGCGATCGCTGGGCGAGGAGTGCTGGTTGAGCGTGGCGATCACATCGTGACGGGTGAGCCCCGCCACGCTGTAGCAGGTGATCGCGTCGGAGACGACCACCCGGCGATCCGGGTAGGCGCGCTCCAGGAACTCCAGGGTGGCGCGCCAGGGCGCGGACGAATGGGCTTCCTCCACCGCCAGGGCCGCCGGGCCGTAGCCCAGGGCGCCGGCCTTGATGTCGGGGCCCAGCAGCAGTGCCGCCGCCAGCAGCCACGCGCCGGCGGAGGCCACCCGGCGCCCGGGCCGGAACTCCGCGGCCTGGTCGGCAAGCCAGGCGCCGAGCACGCACAGCGCCAGCGCCGGCGAGTACAGCCGCACCGCCAGGTACCCCAGCTTCGGCGCGACCAGCGGCATCAGCAGAGGGTTGAACAGCAGCCCCACGGCGGACCACACGCCGACGCACGCCAGCAGCCGCTGCGGGGAAGGCCGGTGCGCCAGGAAGAAGGGCGTGGCCAGCAGCGACAGCCAGGTGGCCTGCCCCAGGATTCGCAGCCACGAGAGCGGTTCCAGCACGTAGCCCGCCGGCAGCACCAGCAGGCCCTGCAGCCTCGTGTGCATGGGATTCACCGGGTCGTAGGAAACCAGGAAGCGCCACGCCAGGATGGGCACGCAGCAGAGCGCCGCCACCGCCAGGGAGCGCAGCGCGCTCCGGGCGTGGGTGCGCATGGAGCCCGTCGCGGCGGCCACGGCCACGAAGACCCCCACGACGAAGAACCAGGGCGCCGGGGCGAACACGTGGACCATGGCCGAGGCCGCCAGCAGCCACGGCACCGGGAAAGGGCCGGGGTCCGGATCCGCGGCGCCAGCTTCCGGGCGCTCCCCCCCGCCGGGCGGCGCGCCGGCGCCCAACGCGGCACTCCCGCGCGAGGCGGCCGCACGCAGCCCCGCGATCAGGCCCGCGAACGCGAGCCACACCAGCGCGTCCGCGGTCTTGTTCGGGTAGCCGAGCTTGAGGAGGAAGCTGTGCCCGGGGGCGCCGTACAGGAGGGCGAAGAGCACCGTCGCCGCGGCCGCCCCCGCGCGCGAGGTCGCCACGGTGCGGGCCAGCACGTAGAAGCACGCGGTGACCGCCGGCCCCGCCAGGGCCGGCCACGCCCGCCACAGCCCCGCCGGGCTCTCCCCGCCCAGCGCGGCGGTGACCGCCAGGGGCCCGTGCAGGAAGCCCTTGCGCAGGTCGATGGCCCCCGAGGTGACCTCGCGGTAGAACTCGCGCAGCGGCAGCACCGAGCCGTCCTGCAGGATGGTCTTCATGTACGCCAGGTGGTCCAGCGAATCGTAGCTCTGGCCGATGGACCCGCCGCAGCGCAGCAGGAACGCGCCCAGGCCGACCAGGGCCACCGATTGCGCCAGGTTCCACACCGGTCCCGGGGCGCCGGCAGCCCCGTCATCCCCGGGCCCCCGCGCGCGCGGCCGCAGCATCCACGCGCCCGAGAGCGCCAGCAGGCCCGCGGTGAGGTGGGCGATCGCCGCGGGCGGCAGGCGCAGCAGGAAGCACAGGGCGGCGGCGAGCGCCAGCCACGCGGCGCTGCCGCCGAACGCATAGGCCAGCGCCGGCGCCGGCTCGCGCTCGCGGCGCCCGGACAGGCGCGCGAGGCTCCAGCCCGGCAGCACCCACAGCGCCACCAGCGCCACCGCCATGCGCACCGGCGCGGGCCCGGCGGCGGTAATTGTCAGCGCCAGCAGCGCGGCGGAGCCGGCCAGCGGGAACATCGGGGCGAGGCGGGCGGGCGGGCTCATCGCGGCCTTTCGGCCTCCCGCGAGCCCACGCGGGAAATGTCTCCCAGGGTCAGGTTCTCCTTCCACATGTAGAAGAACCCGAAGCCCAGCACCGGGAGGTGCTGGGTCACCATGTACAGGAACGAGTAGGTGAACGCGGTGCTGGCGTCCACCCCGAAGATCGCCAGGCCGGCCTGGCAGGCCACCTGCATGGGCCCGAAGTAGCCCGGCGCGGAGGGCAGCATGATGCCCACTGAGATCACCACCATCAGCACCGCGCTGGCGTACAGCGGCAGGCCCAGGTGGAGCGACTCCAGCGTGGACCAGATGCTCAGCACGATGGTGAACCACATGAGCACGGAGAGCAGCGAGATCCGCAGCAGGTGGTGCCCGTTGCGCAGCACCCCCAGCCCCTCCGCGAAGGAGGCCAGCAGTCCGGCGATGCGCTCCACGAGGCCCGCCGGGAGCGGCCGCATCAGGCGGCGGGCGAGCGCCAGGAAGCGCTGTGTCTGCACCTGCAGCAGCACCAGCACCCCCAGGACCACCACGTTGATCACCAGCACCGTCAGCCCGGCGCGGCGCAGCCACGGGGAGAAACCGTGGGGGTAGACCAGCATCACGCCGCCGAAGCACGCCAGCAGCGTGGTCAGGTCGAAGATCCGCTCCACGACGATGGTGGCCAGCGAGGCGGTCTTGCTCACGCCCTCGCGCCGCCCGATCACGTAGGGACGCACCAGTTCGCCCAGCCGGGCGGGCAGGATGACGTTGGCCAGGAAGCCGATGAGCGTGGCGCTGAACAGGCTGGCGGTCCGGATGTCCTTCACCCCCGCCAGCAGGAACTTCCAGCGGTAGGAGCGCACCAGGTAGCCGAGCATGGTGAACGCCATGGCCGGGACCAGCCACGCGTAGTGTGCGCGGCCCAGGGCGTCGCCCACCCTGCCCCAGTCGATGCCGCGGAGCACCCACCACAGGAGCAGCCCCGTGATGGCCAGCCCCAGCAGGAGCCGTCGGATCATGCCCCCCCGCCGAACCGCTTGCGCGCCAGGAATACCAGGTTCTCCCAGCCGTCGCGCCACTTGCGCAGCTTCACGTCGCCGATGCGCTCGAGGTAGTGGATGTGCACCTCCTCGAACTTCAGCCTGCGCATCAGGGCCTCGATCTTGATCTCCTCGGACAGCGGCATCCCGTCGCTGGTCAGGCGCAACTCCTTCAGGATGGCCCGGCGGAAGATCCACATGCCCGACTGCGAGTCCCGCACCGGCTTGCCGAAGAGCAGGAACATCGCCAGCGTGAGGACGTTGTTGCCCAGCTGGTTGGTGAACGGCATGGCCCTGGGGTTGGCCAGCGGGAACCGGCACCCGGAGATGAAGTCCAGCCCGCCGTCCAGGAGGCGCTCCACCAGCGGCTGGATGGCGTCCGCGGGGTAGCTGCCGTCGCCGTCCAGGGTGCAGATCACGTCGCCGGTGGCCGCGGGCAGACCGGCCTTGTACGCCGCCCCGTACCCGGGGCGGCCCTCGAACACCACGCGCGCGCCGAGGGAGCGGGCCACCTCGCCGGTGCGGTCGGTGGAGTTGTTGTCCACCACGACGATCTCGTCCACGCAGGGCGGCATGCCCTCGATCACGTGCCGGACGCCGTCCTCCTCGTTGTAACAGGGGATCACCACGCTGATTTTCTGCCCTCGGATCATCGCGCCTCCGGGAGAACCAGCCGCTCCGCGCGCCACGCGCCCTCGCGGCGCGCCTCGACGAAGCAGGACTGCATCGGGGCTTCCCCATCCCGGGAAAGCCGGTATACGGGTCGTTCCAGGCCGGCCAGGAAACGCAGTTCCCCGGGCCCCAGGCCGCGGCCGAAGGCCGCCTCCACCGCTCCCCGGCGCGACGCCACCGCCGTCGCCGGGTACTTCCACTGCTCCGCGTAGGCGGAGCGCGTCCACACCTGGGCCCGCTCCGCCCGCACCAGCGCCTGCAGACTGCCCGGCGCCACCAGCACCACCGCCTCCGCGGGCGTCTCCCGCCGCACCCACTCGTACAACCGGAGCTCCTGCGGGCCGGGCGCAGGCGGGTCGGGCCGCAGCGCCGCCATCCCGTGCGAGAGCAGCACGCAGCCCAGCACCAGGGCCTGGGTCGGCCCGTAGGCCAGCGCCAGCGCCACCCCCCGCGCCACCCGTCCCGGCAGCAGGCGCACGAACGCGGCCCGCGCCGCGCCGGCCGCCAGCGCCGCCGCGGGCAGCAGGGCGAGGTGCAGGAACTTGCCCTCGTTGCCCGAATTCACGCGCAGCACGCAGCCGAGCGTCACACCACAGGCGACGAACAGCAGCGTCCAGCGCGCCGCGCCGCCCGCGCGCCACGCCGCGGGCGCCGCCGCCACCGCGAAGCTCAGCACCCCCACGCCCACCCACAGGGTGGTCCACACCATCCCGCGGTTGAGCAGCAGCTCCGGCAGCCCGCCGTCGGACTTGGCCTGGGTCACCGCGCGCAGGTACGGCATCACCGCCAGCGCCCCCAGGGCCATGACCAGCGCCAGCGCGGCCGAGCGCACCAGGCTGCCGCGCGAGGGCGCGGAGAGGAACGCCAGCACCGTGGCCACCGCGCCCGCGACGTAGACCGCGAAGCCCGCCACGGTGTGCACCAGCAGCGCGGCCGCGGCCAGCGCGCCCGCGGCCAGAAAGGTCCCCGGCCGGCGCTCCTCGCGCGTCTCCGCGGCCGCCAGCGCCCACCACAGGAACACCGTCATGCCCCACGAGAACGCGGTGCCCACCTGGTACTTGTCCAGCGAGTAGGCCAGCGCCGCCGAGCTGTAGCGCCACTGCACCAGGTTCAGCACGTAGTCGGGCAGGTGCGCGCCCAGCCCCGCCCAGCCCGTGGGCGACTTCCATGCGTGCACCAGCACCCAGCCCCACCCCGCCGCGTTGGCCCCCAGCGCCGCCAGACCCGGCGCCCACAGCGCCGCGGCGTGGGACAGTCCGACCCGCCGCGCCAGCAGGTACGCCCCCGCCAGCGCCAGCGCGAAGTAGGCGGAGTTGAACAGCCACATCGCCGCGAAGGGCCCCACGCGGGCCACCGAGTCGTAGGTGGCCAGCACCACGTGGAAGAACCAGAAATACTGCAGCGGCAGCCCCGCGTAGTAGGGATCCTGGGGCGGCAGCGCCAGGTCCCGCACCTGGAACGTGACCGCGGCGTGGAACCACGCGTCGGAACGCTCCAGCAGGTGCGGGTTCAGGAGCGGCGGCACCAGCACCAGCGGCAGCAGCCACGCGCACCGCCACAGCGCCTGGGTCTCCTCCGCGCCGAACCCGCCGGGCAGCTCCCGGCCGCGCCACGCCGCCACCACGCCCCACGCCCCCAGCGCCACCAGCCCGGCCTGCAGGCTGTCCAGCCCCGCCAGGCGCAGCGGCAGCACCGAGACCCCCAGCGCCACCGGCGAGAGCACCAGCGCCAGTCCCCAGCGTCGCAGGGCGCCGCCGTGGCGCACCCAGGACGCCAGCGCCAGCGCCGGCAGCAGGTACAGGGCGCCGCCCAGCACCGCCGCGCGCAGCAGGTTCAATCCGTGCGCTCCTCCCGCCGCAGCTGCTCCAGTGCCAGCGCGCGCGCCAGGTCGCGGTTCTCCTGCTCCAGCCGCGTGAGCTTCTGGCTCTGCTGCAGCAGGCTCACGAACACGAACACGAAACCGAAGAAGAAGATGGTGGACGTGTCGTACACCGCGCCGAAGAGCCGGGTGATCGCCTGCAGCAGGCCGCGCCAGAAGGCCAGCAGGGTGATCCCCACGGTGGCCATCATCCACAGCACGCTGTATTCCTCGGAAAGCCGCTTGCGGCGCACCAGGTTCAGCACGTACACCGCGAGGAGCAGGGCGGTCACCCCCGCCACCAGCTGCGGCATTCGCGACAGGTGCTCGTTCCCGCCGGTCACGTTCATGGGCGCCTCCTCCCCCGCGACTTCACCCGCAGCGCCACGATCGCCGACGCCAGCAGGTTCTTGTACGGGTAGTACAGGGACTTGGTGAAGGTGTAGAAGCTCTGGCCGAACTCGCGCGCGCGCATCTCCACGGGCACCTCCACCAGGCGGAACCCGGAGCGCGCCAGGTGGATCAGGAACGGCGCGTCGGGGAAGTCGTGCGGCAGGTCGGCCATGCAGTGGCGCATCACCTCGCGCGAGTAGGCCCGGTAGCCGGAGGTGGTGTCGTGGATGGCCACGCCCGCCAGTCGCGTGGTGACCCACGAGAAGAGCAGCATCCCCGTCCGGCGCAGCAGCGGGGCGCGGTACGCGGTCTTCTCCACGTAGCGGGAGCCGATGCTGACGTCCGCCTGTCCCCCGGCCACCGGCGACACCACCGCGGCCAGGTGCCGCGGGTCGTGCTGACCGTCGCCGTCCACGTTCACCGCCAGGTCGTAACCCTTCTCCACCGCGTAGCGGAAGCCGGTGCCGATGGCCCCGCCGGCCCCCAGGTTGACCGGGTGCGACACCACGGTGACCCCCAGCCCGCGGGCCACCGCGCGGGTCTCGTCGCGGGAGCAGTCGTCCACCACCAGGATCGCAGCGCCGGGCGCGGCGGCGCGGATCTCGGGGATCACCCGCGGCAGGTTCTCCGCCTCGTTGAAGGCCGGCACGGTCACCAGCACCCTGGTCCAGTCGATCACGCGGCAGCCCCCCGGAACAGCAGCTTCACCCACAGCCCGCGCATCGGCAGGCGCAGCTTCTCGAACAGCGCCCGTTCCTCCTCACCCAGCAGGCGGAACCAGCGGATGCACGCGATGGACAGCACCCCGGCCGCGGCCGAGAGCACCACCAGGCCGGCCAGCGAGCGCACCCGCTGCGTGCCCAGCCCCAGCGCGGCCAGCGGCGCGGAGGCCGCGTAACAGCGCAGGATAAAGCTCCAGGGGATCCCCACCTGCGGCGCCCAGCGCCGCACGATCGAGTGGTACACGAACGGCGAGAGCGCGATCACCAGCGCCACCGGCACCGCGGCGCCCCACATGCCGTAGCGCGGCACCAGCGCGAAGTTCAGCCCCAGGATCACCGCGGCGCTCCCCAGGTTCACCAGCAGGTTGACCCAGGTCTTCTCCATCACGTACAGGCACAGCGACAGCGGCGTGGCCAGGTAGGTCACGGCGAAGATGGCGAAGAACGCGGCGCACAGCGGCCCCGCCGGGGCCCAGTCCGGCCCGTACACGGCGGGCACGGCGCGCGCGCCCACGGTGGCCCCCCACACCGAGATCGGGGCGGCCAGGAAGAACAGCAGCTTGTAGTAGGCGCGCACCGCGCGCGAAAGCGCCGCGGGATCGCGCGCGTACACCTCGGAGAAGCTGGCCAGCATCAGCGGCCAGATGGCCGCCGGCACGAAGTCCATGAACTGCTGCGGCACGTTGTAGGCCTTGTCGAAGAAGCCCACCTGGGCGCCCGGCCAGTAGTGGCCCAGGATCAGCGTCTCGAAGCTCCGCCACGTGATCAGGTTGAGCACCCCGATGGCCGCGAAGGGCAGCGCGTAGCGGACCACGCGGCCCATCTCCACGTCCTCGCTGCCCGGCGAGGGCAGCGCCAGGAAACGGCGCGAGTCCAGCAGCAGCACCAGCCCGGTCACCCCGCTGGAGATCCCCGCCGCCACCAGCACCCCGGCGGCCCCGTGGCCCTGGCGCAGGGCCAGGAGGGCCAGGACCAGGTACACCACCGAGCCCAGCGCCTGGGCCGCGGTCAGGTTTCGGATCTCGTACCAGCTGGTCAGCACCTGGGTCCAGGTGGTGACGAACAGGTCCACCAGCAGCAGCCCGGTGGCGAGGATCACCAGACCGTCCACGGGATGGTGCCACAGGGCCTCGACCTGGGGGCGGAACACGATGGTGCCCGCGAACAGCCCGGCCCACACCACCGATTGCAGCCCCAGCGTGGCCAGTACCAGCCGGCGCGCGGCGCGCACGTTGCCCTTCACGCGCATCTCCGGCAGGTAGCGCAGCAGGGCCTGCGTCAGGCCCATCCAGCACAGGACCGTGAACAGGCCGATGACGTTGCGGGTGGCGCTGTAATGGCCGGAGGCCACGGTCCCCAGCCCCCGGGCCACCATCACCGAGGTGACCATGAGCAGCAGGCCGCGCACGGCCTTGCCGAGCACGCTCCAGGAGAGCGCACCCCCGACCCGGCCGTACCCCTGTTGCGGGGAACTCTGGTGCTCGACGTCGGCGTTCCGGGACATGGACGGCCACTCGGGCTAGGGAGGACGAGGGACGCGCCCGGACCTTCCGGCACCCGGGCGCGGCGATCAGATGCGCTTGTACACCGCTTCCGGGATCACGTACCGCCGGCGGTTCAGGACCACTCCCAGCACCGGCGTGTCGGTCTTCCGGAGTTCCTCGACCGCCTTCTGGCAGATCTCCCTGCGGGTGCCGGAGGCGTGCACCACGAGCAGGATCCCGTCCATGGCGCCGGCAAGGTAGTGCGCCGTGGGCGTCTGAAGCACGGAACCCAGGTCGAAGAGGACGTAGTCATACTGTTGCGCCACCTGCCGGGTGGCCTCGATCAGCAGCTCCGCGAGCTGCGCGGGGCTGGCGGTGTTCCGGCTGCCGAAGGGCAGCACCTGCAGGTTGGCCAGGGGCGTGCCCCGGACCACGGATGTCACCTGGGCGGGTGAGGCCAGGTCCGACCAGCCGGCCGCGCCGGGATCGGCCCAGGTGCTCGAGATGGTGCGGTCCGTGCCCTCGGCATCCACCATCAGGATGCGCAGCCGGCCGTCGGCAGCCAGCGTGCGGGCGTACCCGAGCACCGTGGTGGTGGCACCCTCCCCACGCACCGAGCCCAGCATGCCCAGCGCAAAGCGGGAGCGCCCGGGCAGCTGCGCCTCCACGCGACGGCGCACGCCGGCCAGCTCGTGCAGGCCCGCTTCGGGGATCACTCCCCATGCCCCCGCCGGGATGTCGGCACCGGATGCGGGCACGAAGCCGGCCGGGGTCCCACCGCCGGCCGGGAACGCACCACCGGCCGGAACTGCTCCGCCGGCCGGAACTGTTCCGCCGACCGGAGCTCCTCCGCCGACCGGAGCTGCGCCGCCAGCCGGGGCCGCGCCTGCGGCCGGCGCCCCGGCGGCGGTCTCCTCCGGGGCGGGCGCGCCCGTGCGTTCCCGCTCGGCCTTCTTCAACGCATCATAGATGCGGCTCATATGCCTCCGCTGGGGACGCATCCGCCGCCGTGACCGGCGCGGGGCGCCCGAGGTCCTTCCACGCATCCACCACCAGGCCGAGATCCAGCTCTTCCTTGCCGTCCACGTAGCCCAGCAGCAGCATGCGGTCCGCGATCATGTTGATCAGGCGCGGAATGCCCCCCGTGTACCGGTGCACCTCTCGGCCCGTCCCCGGGCCCAGCCGCACGCGGCCGCTGCCGGCCACGCGCAGGCGGTTCTCGAGATACGGGCCCACGTCGTCCGGGCCCAGGGGCTGCAGGAGCGCGATCCCGGGCACGCGCTGCCGGAGCTGCCGCAGGTCGCGGCCCTCCAGCATCACCAACAGCTCGGGCTGGCCCAGCAGCACGATCTGGACCAGCTTGTCGCGGCTGGTCTCCAGGTTGCTCAGCATGCGCAGCTCCTCGAGCACCGTGCGCGACAGGTTCTGGGCCTCGTCCACGATCAGCACCACGCTGTGCTTCTGCTGCAGCTGTTCCAGCAGGTACTCATTGAAGGCGATCAGCAGGCCCGCCTTGTCGAGCCCCTTGGTCCGGAGGCCCAGGTCGTGCATCGCCATCGTCAGCAGCTGCTTCATGCTGAGCTTGGTGGTGAGCACGAAGCTCAGGCGGGTGCTGTCCTGGAACTTCTCCGCGACCGCGCGCGCCAGCGTGGTCTTGCCGGTGCCCGCCTCCCCCACCACCACCAGGAAACCCTTGTGCTCCGCCAGCCCGTACGTGAGGTAGGCCAGGGCGTCCCGGTGCGCCCGCGACAGGTACAGGAAGCGCGGGTCCGGGGTCAGGCTGAACGGCTTCTCGCTGAATCCGTAGAAACTCTCGTACACGGCCTATTTCGCCTCGGGCACCGACGCCACCACCGGCAGGCCCAGCACATCCTCCACCTCGCGCACGCTCTTCAGCGAATGGTCCAGGCTGTCCACGAAGAAGGCCAGCCCGATGGACACCGCCAGCGCCAGCATGGGCGCCAGCGCGATCCGGACGTAGTCGTGCTTGTTCATGCGCACCGCCGGTCCGGCGGGCACGAGCAGCGTCGCCGTCCAGTCGGGGGTGGTGGCGCTGGCCACCAGCGCCTGCGACTGGCGCTCGCGCGTCTGCTTGTACAGGTCCTGGGTGAGCTCGATCATCTTGTCCAGTTCCTCGAGGCGCACCCGGGCGCTGGGGTAACCCGACAGCTGGCGGCTGAGCGAGGCCAGCGAGCCCTCGAGCTGCCGCTCCTGGGCCCGGATCACCTGGAGGTTCTGCTCCGCCAGCATCCGGTGGACCCGCGCCTCGCGGCGCAGCTGCGCCTCCACCTCGGCGATCTGGTCCTTCAGCGCGAGCACCTGCGGATGCGTGTCGGAGAACTTGCCGCGCAGTTCCTCCAGGTTCACGCGCAGGTCCTGGAGCGCCTTCTTGAGGTCCACGATCCAGCTGTCGCCGCCGGCCTGGGTGTTGGGCGTGAACGGCAGCTCCACCTCCATGCGCTTGGCGAGGGCCGTCTCGCCCTGCAGCTCCGCCTCGAGCGCCACGCGCTTCGTCCGGATCTGGTCCAGAGACGTCTGCTGCTGCAGCTGGAGCTGCATGATGTTCTTGCGGGTCTCCTCGGGCTCGACCATGTTCTGCTGCGTGAGCAGCGCCTCCTTCATCCGCCTCAGGTTCTGCAGTTCGGTGAAGGTGGAGTCGGTCTCGCGCGCGAAGAAGGCCGCCATGGTGGGGATCGAGAACGCGCGGCGGTGGAATTCCATGAAGGCCTGCGCCAGGGCGTCGGCCACCGCCGGACAGGCTTCGGGCTCGGAGGCCTCGTAGGTGATGTCCACCACGTTGGACTCGCCCACCACGCCCGCGGTGGCGCCGCCGGGGTTGATCTGGAAGCGGCGGCCCGGGCGGGCGTCAAGGATCTGCTGCGCGCGGCGCGTGACCGCGATGCTCTTGGTGATCTCCACCTGCGAGGCCAGCTCCTCCTCGCGGGGCAGGATGGTCACGCCCGCCTCCAGCCCGTTCTCGCGCGTGCCGCGCTTGAGCAGCATCCGCGTGGAGGAGCTGTAGCGCGGCGGAGTGCTGAGGTTCACCCAGGTGACCACCGCGAGGGCCACCGCCGGGATGACCAGCACCACCCACTTCCGGCGAAACAGCACGGTGAGGAAGTCGCGGGGCGTGACCTGGCGGCTCGCGGCCGCGCTGGATGCGTGCGTGGTGTCCATGGCCCCTAGGGTCCCGCGCTCGTGCCGCCGGACTGGCTCGGGCGGTTGGTGTTGGGGTTGAAGAAGAAACGGTCCGGCTGGATGATCTCCCAGCCATGCAGGTAGCCGCTGCTCACCGGGCTGAGCAGGCCGGTGACGTACTGCTCCACGAACAGGTTCAGCTTCCCGATGAACGAGCGCGGCACGTAGGCGATGTCCGTGGGTGCCAGCAGGATGTCCGGGGCGTCCGGGCGTCCTTCGAGGATGCGGGCCACATTCACGCGGCGCGCGTGGACCTGGTAGCCCGGACCGCGGTGCAGCAGCACCACGCTCTTGAGCGTTCCCGAGGTGCGGACGCCCCCGGCGCGCGCGATCAGCTGCAGCAGCGTGATGCTGCCGGAGATCTCCACGGGGCCGGGCACGTTCACCTCGCCCATCACGTAGACCTGGTTGTTCGCCAGCTTGCTGATATCCACCGTGATCTCCGGCCGGCGGTAGAACCGGGCGTACTCGCGCGTCAGGAGGGAGTCCAGTTCGCCCGCGGTCCGGCCGGCGGCGGGCACCTCCTGGAGCAGCGGGACGGTGATCCTGCCGTCGGGCCGCACGACCGCGGTGCCGTTCAGGTCGCGATCAAAGGGGAAGTTGATGGTCAACTCGTCGCCAACCCCGATGCGATAGCCGGGCCCGCCGGACGGCACCAGCGCAGGCACTTCCACGATGGCCTCGGAGGCCTCTTCGCCGGGAACGGAGCCGGAGCGCGCCGTCGGAGCCTCGCCGGCAGGGGCGTCGGCGCCGGGAACCGTCCCGGCTCCGGGAGCGGCCCGACCCGGACGCGACTCGCCCGCGCGGGGGTCCGCGGCGTCGGCGGGAGGCTCGCTGCGCGACCCGGCCCAGCGTGGCGATGCGGCGCTGCCGCAACCCTGGAGCGCCAGGCACAGCAGGACGCCCGCGCACAGCACGGCCAGGGTCCGCGCGTCAGGGCGCAGACCCGCCGGAGTGCGGGCGTGGACGTTCCCGTATTGGTTCATCAGGTTCCTGAGCTACGGCTCGGGTTCGACCGCCTCGAGGGCGGCCTGGGCCGCTCGGCGCGGCCCGCGCTGGCCTTCCATGGCGATTCGCTGCCTAGAACAACGAAAGAAACCGTAGCCAGGTGTCGATTCGAGGTCTCCCCTGGAGCCGGGAGGGCCCGGCCGGAGTCACCCACGGAGGCGAAGCGTCCTTCGGACACCCCACGAAAAGCCGGAAGCCCTAAGTGGTTACGGTCTTCCAAGGCATCGGCAGAATCCCTCTGAAGCTGAACCCGAATCGACTGTGGAGGGCCGACTTGGGAATCCTGGCACCGCAAGGTTCCCTCCCGCGGCGGTCGTGCGAGGGGCGTACCTGCCCGAAGCATAACCAAGCTGCAATCAGACTAGCAGCGCATCCCCTCCCGCGTCAAGGGGAGGCCGTCCGGCATGGGCCCCATCCCGCCTATTTGCAGTTACTTGACCTGCTCGAACCGTGCCAGCTCCGCCAGCGCCAGCCCCGCCACCAGGGGCACCATGATCTCGTGGGGGCCGATCAGCTGGAAGGCGCGCCCCCCGCACTCGCGGGCGGGGCGCTCGAGAAGGTTGACGCGGGTGCGATACTGCGCCTGGAAGTCCATGTTCACAAAGGTCATGCCGTCGGTGTCCGCCCCCACGTTGCGGGCCATGGTCAGGGCCTTCAGGAACACCTCCGGCAGCACCACCGCCGAACCCAGGTTGAAGACCACCCCGCCCGCCGCGCCGGTCAGCACCTGGGCCAGGATGTCCATGTCCTGCAGCGACGTGGCCCCCAGTGCCGCGCCGTCCGCGGCCGGGTGCTGGTGGATGATGTCCGTCCCGATGGCCACGTGCACCGTCGCGGGGATGCCCAGCTCCCAGGCCGCCGCAAGCAGGCTGTGCGCAGCGTGCGCCGCCCCGCGCAGCTGCAGGTCGCGCCCCAGACCTTCCCCCAGGCCGAGGCCGTCGCGATGCGCCGCCGCCGCGGCCCCGTTCATCCACTGGCCCAGCTCCTCCCACATCCCGAAGCGGCCGGTGCGCAGGCCCTCGGCCACGTCTTCGGAGGTGTCTCCGAAGCACGCCAGTTCGTAGTCGTGGATGGCCGTCGCGCCGCTCATGGCGAAGGCGCGCAGGATCCCGCGACGCGCCAGGTCCACCAGCACCGGGCCGCAGCCGGTCTTCACCACGTGCGCCCCCACCAGCGCCACCACCGGCCGGCCGCCGCGGTGCGCCGCTGCCACCGCGCGCACCACCTCCCGCAGATCGTGCGCCGCCAGCACGTCGGGCAGGCAGTCCAGCAGCTCGGCCAGCGGCCGCGCCGGGTCGGGAGTGCGGCCCGCGCCGGCCAGTCCGAAACGGCGGACTGTCCCCGCGCGGCTCAGGGTGGTGAGCCGGGATCGGTCCAGCGGCTTGGAGCGGCCCATCAGTGCGTCCCTCCCGCTTGCGCCGCCGACAGGTCCGCGGTGATGGCCCCCAGGGGCAGCTTGCTGCGCAGCCGCACCGGCAGGTGCCGCGCGTCGGCGGTCATCCAGATCATCATGCGGCCGCGGTGCTTGAAGATGCCGCCGCGGTCCACGCGGGGCTCCACCTTCAGGCACTCGAACTCCCCCGCCTCCGTCCTGACCGTCTCCCGTCCGTACACCCGCACCTGCATCGGGTAGGTGACCTTGTTGGAGTGCGTCTCCAGGTAGTACACGGTGTTTTCGCGCAGCTCCAGGCAGCGGGCCACGTAGAAGGCCGACAGATCGTCCTGCACCGGGCCGGGGATGGGCAGGGTGTCGCCGGACGCGTAGCAGGCGCGCCGCGCGCCGTAGTCGAAGCGCACGTCCTGCTCCTGGTGGTAGCTGCCCTCGTGGAGCCGCTTCTCCAGGCGCCGGCTCATCAGCCCGGCGGAATCCAGGAGCGACTCCACCCGGTCGTTCACGTCGTAGATCTTCCCGAACAGCCCGCCCGAGCGCGCCGTGCTGCGCAGCCGGTAGCAGCGCGCTCCGTGGAACGACTCCACTCCCGCGATGGCCAGGTGCGCCTCCCCCGCGCGGATCACGCCGTAGTGGATCTCGAAGGTCAGGTCCTCGCCCACCTGCAGCGGGCCCGGCCGCTTCGCACCGGCCAGCGTGGCTCGCGCCTCGGCGGTGATGCCGGCCAGCCGCACGCTGTCCGGCGGCGCGGCGGCCTCGTCGTCCCCGCCCCGGTCCGCGCCCAGCAGCGACGCCAGCAGCGCGGCGCCGGCGGCCAGGAAGCACGCCACCGACCACAGCCGGCGCGCCGCCGCGGCCCGATCCCCGGGGCCCCCGCCCGCCGCCCCGCGTGCGGAGCCTTCCCCGGGCAGCGTCGGTCTCATGCCCGGGGCGGCTCCAGCCCGGCCGGGATGCGGGCATCCAGGCCCGCGAGCACATCCGCGTACTTGTAGCCGCTGCCGGTGAGGAAGAGCACCGTCTCGGAGTCCTCGTCCAGGAAGCCCGCCTGTTTCAGCCGCCACGCCGCGGCCACCGCGGCGCCGGCCTCGGGCGCGGGGTAGATCCCCTCGAGGCGGGCCAGCGCCAGCGTGCCCCACAACAGCTCGTCGTCGGACACCGCCACCGCCGTCCCGGCGCTCTCGCGCAGCGCGCGCAGCATCAGGCGATCGCCGACCGCGGCCGGCACGCGCAGGCCCGCGGCCACGGTGAACGGGTCGGGGACGGGGGTGGCCCGCTCCGCCCCGGAGCGGAATGCCTGCACCATGGGCGCGCAGCCCTCGGCCTGGACCGAGACCATCCGCGGGAAGGGCCGGCCCACCAGGCCCAGCTGCTCCATCTCGGCGAAGGCCTTCCACATGCCCACCAGGCCGGTGCCCCCGCCCGTAGGGTAGAGGATGTTCGCGGGCAGGCGCCAGCCCAGGTCCTGGGCCAGTTCGTAGCCCATGGTCTTCTTGCCCTCCAGCCGGTAGGGCTCCTTCAGCGTGGAGACGTCGAACCAGCCTTCCTTCTCGCGCACCGCGGCGAGCGCCCGGCCGCAGTCGGTGATCACGCCGTCCACCAGCACCACCTCGGCGCCGAAGGCGCGGCACTCGTCGGGGAACAGGGCGGGCACGTCGCGGGGCAGGTAGACCCGGGCGGTCATCCCGCCGCGGGCGGCGTAGGCCGTCAGCGCGCTGGCGGCGTTGCCCGCCGAGGGCAGCGCCACGCGCGTGGCGCCCAGCTCGCGGGCGCGGCTCAGCGCCACGGACAGCCCGCGGGCCTTGAACGAACCGGTGGGGTTGCCGCACTCGTCCTTGAGCAGCAGCCGGGAGAGGCCCAGCAACGCCCCCAGCCGCGGGGCCGGGCGCAGCGGGGTGCCGCCCTCGCCCAGGGTGAAGATGTTCGCGGGGTCGGCCACCGGGAGCACTTCGCGCCAGCGCCACAGCCCGTGCGGGCGGGTGGCGGCGTCCGCGCGGGTCAGCGTGCGGCGGGCGCGGTCCAGGTCGTAGCGGGCCAGCAGCGGCGAGCCGCATCCGCACAGCGTCTGCAGGCGGTCGCCGGGGAGGGTCGCCCCGCACTCGGGGCACTCGAGATGGGTGAAGCAGCCGGGCGGAGGCGCACTCACCGCGGCGGCCCCTTCCTCCCACGCCGGGCGAGCCTGGTCACGCCGTCTGCCCGTTCCAGCGCAGGCCGCGGCACGGCCCCAGGGCGGAGACGCGCTGCAGCGCGGGGTCGAGGTGCTCCTGCGCCACGCGCATGACGTCCTGCTCGGTGACGCGCTCCAGGCGGTCCACGACTTCCTCCACGCGCACCCGGCGGCCGAGGTAGATCTCGCTGCGGGCCAGCTGGCTCATGCGGCTGCTCATGCTCTCCAGCCCCAGCAGCAGGCCGCCCTTGGCCTGCGCGCGCGCGCTCTCCAGCTCGCCGGGCAGCAGGCCCTTGTCGCGCAGCAGCCGGTACTCGTCGGCCAGCACGTCCAGCGCGCGCTGGGTCTCCCCCGGCGCGCAGCCCAGCGCCGCGCCGAACACGCCCGCGTCGCGGTGGAAGTCGGTGAAGCTGTAGACGGCGTAGGACAGCCCCTCGCGCTCCCGGATGGCCTGGAACAGGCGCGAGCTCATCCCGCCCCCGAGCACCACCGAGAGCAGCAGCACCGCGTAGCGGTCGGGGTCGAGATAGCCCACCGTGCGGCGGCCCACCACCACGTGCTCCTGCGAGAGATCCTTGACCACCGGTGCCAGGCCCATGGGAGCGGCGGGCGCCTGGTCCTCGCGACGCGGGGCCAGGCCCCGGCGCGGCGACAGGTGGCGCTCGAGCAGGGCCAGCAACTCGTCGGGATCGAACGCGCCGGCGGCGGACACCACCAGGTTCTCGGCGGTGTAGTGGGCGCGGTGCCAGCCGCGGATGACCTCCGCGGTGAGCGCCTGCACGCTGGCCTCGGTCCCCAGGATGGGCCGGCCCAGCGGGTGGCCCTGCCAGATCTCGCCCGAGAAATTCTCGTGGACCAGGTCCTCCGCGTTGTCCTCGAAGGAGCGGATCTCGTCCACGATGACCTTCTTCTCCTTCTCCACCTCCTCGGCGGTCATCCGGGGCCGGGTGGCCAGGTCGGAGACCACGTCCACGGCCAGGCCGAGGTGCTCGGAAAGCACCCGGGCGTAGAAGCAGGTGGACTCGCGCCCGGTGAAGGCGTCCAGCTCGCCGCCGACCGACTCCAGGCTGCGCGCGATCTCGAAGGTGTCGCGGGTCTCGGTGCCCTTGAAGAGCAGGTGCTCCACGAAGTGGGCCATGCCGGCGTCGGCGTCGGCCTCGTCGCGCGTGCCGGTCTTCACCCACACGCCCACGGCCAGGGAGGCCACGGTGGGCACGGTTTCGAGCACCACGGTGATGCCCGAGGGCAGCACGTGGCGCTCCCAGGAGGTTTCCACGTCGGCTTCCCGGGGCCGGGCCCGGGACTTGGATTCGGGTTTCATGGATGGCGATCCGTTTCGGGGGAACCGGGGGGAGGGTGGCGTCAGGCCGCCGGATGAAAGCCGGGCCGCGGGGATGCGCCCCGCGGCCCCGGCCGGGATCCGCGCTTCGCGGGAGGGAGCCGGCGCCGCCTCCCTCCCGCAGCGCTTGTCGGTTACTCCTGGGGCTGCGGGATGCCGGCCTCGGCCAGCTCCGCCAGGGCCTGCTTGCGGGAGAGCTTGATCTTGCCCTCCTTGTCGATGCCGATCACCTTCACCAGCATCTTGTCGCCCTCGGCGCACACGTCCTCGACGCGCGCGACGCGGTGCGGCTCCAGCTCCGAGATGTGCACCAGCCCGTCCTTGCCCGGCACGATCTCCACGAACGCGCCGAAGGTGGTGATGCGCCGGACGGTGCCGGTGAACACCCGCCCGATCTCGGGGTCCTCGGCGATCGCGCGGACCATGGCCAGCGCGGCCTCGCCGCCCTTGCTGTCGTAGCTGGCGATCTTGACGGTGCCGTCATCCTCGATGTCGATCTGCGCGCCGGTCTGCTCGGTGATGCGCTTGATCACCTTGCCACCCGAGCCGATGACCTCGCGGATCTTCTCCGGGTCGATCTTGTGGATCAGGATCCGCGGCGCGTACACCGAGAGCTGCGTGCGCGGCTGCGAGAGCGTCTGCTCCATGATCCCCAGGATGTGCAGCCGGCCCTCGCGGGCCTGGTTCATGGCCCGCTCGATCAGCTCGAAGCCGATGCCCGCGATCTTCACGTCCATCTGGAATGCGGTGACGCCCTCGCGGGTGCCGGTCACCTTGAAGTCCATGTCGCCCAGGTGGTCCTCGACGCCCAGGATGTCGGAGAGCACCGCCACCTTGTCGCCCTCCTTGACCAGGCCCATGGCGATGCCCGCCACCGGGGCCTTGATGGGGCAGCCGGCGTCCATGAGCGCCAGGGAGCTGCCGCACACCGTGGCCATCGAGGAGGAGCCGTTGGACTCGAGGATTTCGGAGACCAGCCGGATGGTGTAGGGGAAGATCTCGTCGGCCGGGATCACCGGCTCGATGGCCCGCTCGGCCAGCGCGCCGTGGCCGATCTCGCGGCGGCCGGGGCCACGCAGCGGCCGGACCTCGCCCACCGAGAACGGCGGGAAGTTGTAGTGGAGCATGTAGCTCTTCCAGGACTGGCCCTCGAGCTCCTCCACCCGCTGCTCGTCCATGGACGTGCCCAGCGTGGCCACCGCCAGCGCCTGCGTCTGCCCGCGCGTGAACAGCGCCGAGCCGTGCGTGCGCGGGAGCACGCCCACCTCGCAGGTGATGGGCCGGATGGTCTTGCTGTCGCGGCCGTCGGCGCGGCGGTTCTCGTCCAGGATGGCGCGGCGCAGCTCGTCGCGCTCGAGGTCTTCCACCAGGCCGTGGATCTTGGCGGTGAAGTCCGGGAAGGCCTCGCCGAGGGCGGCCACGGCCTCCTCGGTGATGCGCTTCATCTCCTTCTCGCGGTCTTCCTTGAGCGCGATGCGGCCGGCGGCGCGCACCGCCTCGGTGCAGCGGGTGCGGATCTCGGCCTGCAGCGCGCCGGTGTCCGGCTTGACCGGGATCGGCCGCTTGGGCCTGCCGCACGCCTCGCGCAGCTTGACCTGCAGGTCGATGATGGGCTGGGCCTGCTCGAAGCCCAGGCGCAGCGCCTTGAGCATCAGCTCCTCGCCCACCTCGCGGCAGCCGCCCTCGACCATGATGATGTTCTCGCGGGTGGCGGCCACCACCACGTCCATCACGCTTTCATCCAGCTGCGCGAACGTGGGGTTGACCACGAACTCGCCGTCGATCATCCCGATGCGCACCACGCCCACCGGCTCGGGGAACGGAATGTCCGAGATCATGAGCGCCGCGGACGCCCCGATGAGGCCCAGGATGTCGGAGTCGTTCTCCTGGTCGGACGAGAGCACCGTGGCGAAGATCTGGATCTCGTAGTTGAAGGCCTTGTCGAAGAGCGGGCGCAGCGGGCGGTCGATGAGGCGGGAGGAGAGGATCTCCTTCTCCGTGGGGCGCCCCTCGCGCTTGAAGAAGCCGCCGGGAATCTTGCCCGCGGCGTAGGTCTTCTCGCGGTACTCCACCGTCAGCGGGAAGAAGTCCTTGGTGGTGGGGTTCTTGTCGGCGACGGTGGCGGCCAGGACCACGGTGTCGCCGTACTGCACGGTGACGGACCCGGACGCCTGCTTGGCCATGCGGCCGGTCTCGATGGTCAGCTTGCGGCCGCCGACCTCGATGGACATGTTCTGAACCATGAGTTCCTCCTGGAACAGCGGTTGGACGGAGCCATCGCCCGCTGGCCAGTAGCCCTCGCGCAGCGCCGGGCGGACCACGCCGGTTGTCGGGGGTCCTGGATGTTGGCGCCTGCGCCGGGGCCTCCGGCCATGAGGTTCGGGCTCCTACACGCCGGTCCCCGGCCGGGAACGTCCCGGCCGGGGAGCCGACGAAGGTGCTTCCTACTTGCGGAGTCCCAGCTCCTTCACGATGGAGCGGTAACGCTCGACTCGGGTAGCCTTCAGGTAGTCCAGAAGCCGCCGGCGTTGACCGACCATCCGGAGCAGACCGCGGCGCGAGCTGTGATCGCGCTTGTGCACGCGGAAGTGCTCCGTGAGGTACTTGATCTTCTCGGTCAGAAGCGCGATCTGCACTTCGGGCGAGCCGGAGTCCATCTCGTGGATCTTGAACTGCCCGATCACTTCGCGCTTCTTTTCCTTGGTTAGGGTCATCTGTGCGTCTCACCTCCCGGGTGTTGATTGCAGGGGGCGCCACACGCCGGTGCAGCAGCCCATGTCCCGCTTTAGACAGAGCATTGTAGCAAAAAACCTTCCACGGACAAGGAGTATTGGAAACTTCATGCGTCAGGGGCCGTGGACGGCCAGCCACTGGCGGGCCCGGACCTCGTCGAGGCGCATCTGCTCCACCAGGTCCGCAGGACTGTGAAACCGCTGTTGCCCTCGATGGAACTCCAGCCATTCCAACAACATCGGCTGATCCCGCAGATTCCCCTCGAAGTCCAGCAGATACACCTCCAGCACCCGCTCCCCCGGCCCGAACGTGGGCCGGGTGCCCAGGCTGACCAGGCAGGGCCGGACGCCGAATCCCCCCGAGGCGCGCCCCATGTACACCCCGTCGGCCGGCAGGTACACCGGCTCGGGCGGCTCCAGGTTGGCGGTCGGAAACCCCAGCCCCGCGCCGACGCCGCTGCCGGAAGTCACCCGGCCCGAGGTGCTGAAGGGCCGTCCCAACAGTCCGGCCACCTCCGTGACGCGCCCCTCGTCCAGCAGGTGACGCACCCGCGAGCTGCTGAGGTGGCCGCCCTCGTCGGAGACCGGCGGCACCTGGATCACCTCGAAGCCCAGCCCCCGGCCCAGTTCCGCCATGCGCGCGGGTGTGCCCTCGCGGTCGCGGCCCAGGGCGAAGTCGGGGCCCACCACCAGCAATTGCGCACCCAGCGCGCCAGCCAGGTAGTCGCGCGCAAAGTCGGATGCGGGCGTGCCGCGCAGGCCGGTGTCGAAGCGCAGCACCCGGAACTCGCGCGCCCCCCACTCGGCCAGGATGGCCGCCTGGGTGGCCGCCGGAGTCAGCGGCGGGCGCTCCGGCGCCAGGCCCAGCACGGTGTCGGGATGCGGGTCGAGGGTCACCACCGTGGGCACCAGGCCGCGGCGCTCCGACTCCGAGGTCAGCCGGTCCACCAGCGCCTTGTGCCCCCGATGGAGGCCGTCGAACACCCCCAGGGTCACGGCCCGGCGTGGCGCGGACGCGTTCACGGCGGGCCCAGCCGGGTGGAGGCGCGCTGCAGCACCCGGCGCAACCGGGCACCGCCGGTGGCGGCATCCGGCTCGGCCACCGCCAGGGGCTCGCGGGTGCCGTCCACCAGCACGAAGCGCATGCCTTCCCCGGAGGGCGCGGGATCGATCAGTTGGTCGGCGCGCGGGGAGCGCCCGAAGCGCAGGTCCCCCAGGTACTCCTCGCGCACGCGCACCGCCGGGGCGTCGCCGAAGGCGCGCCGCAGCGGCACCAGCGCGGCGCGCACCGCCTCCCGCGAGGGCGGCGCCTCCACGGTCACGGACAGCGCGTCCTCCACGCGGTACGGCCCCACGCGGGTGCGCCGCAGCGCTCCCAGGTGGGCCACGGAGCCCAGGGCCGTGCCCAGGTCGCGGGCCAGCGATCGGATGTAGGTCCCGCGCCCACAGTGGACCCGGATCACCACGTCCGGCGGGGCGATCGAGAGCAGTTCCATGCTGTGGACGGTGACCCGGCGGCTGGGCAACTCGAAGATCTCGCCGCCGCGGGCGCGCTCGTAGGCGCGCACCCCGCCCACCTTGAGCGCCGAGTAGCGCGGCGGCACCTGGTCGATCTCGCCGCGGAAAGCCCCGAGCGCCGCCTCCACGGCGGCCAGCTCGAGCGCCGGCACGGGGGCCTCGCGCACCACCGCGCCCTCGGCGTCCTCGGTCTCGGTGGCCGAGCCCAGGCGCACGGTGGCCTCGTACACCTTGCCGGCATCCATCAGCAGCTCCACGAGCTTGGTGCCCTCGCCCACCGCGAGCAACAGCAGGCCGGTGGCCATGGGATCCAGGGATCCGGCATGGCCGGCGTGGCGGCAGCGCGCGGCCCGGCGCACCTTCTCCACCACCTGGTGGGAGGTGAGCCCCGGGCCCTTGTCCACGAGCAGGATGCCGTCCATCTACGCGGTATCGTCCCCGGCGGGTGGTTCTTCGTCGTCCACGGGGCCCGCCCCGGCGGGTGCGGCCGTCCTGGCCGCCTCGTCCGCCTCGGCCGTCTCGCGGAGCAGCTGCTGGATGCGCTGGGCGCGCTCCAGGGAGTGGTCGGCCTTGAAGTGCAGCTTGGGAAGGTGACGCAGCTCGAGCCCGCGGGAGGCCAGCTCGCGCCAGACGAACGCGGAGGCCTCGTTGAGCAGGCGCACCTTGGGCTCGAATTCCTCGGCGGCCACCAGGAAGGACACGAACACCGTGGCATTGCGCAGGTCGGAACCCACTTCCACGCCGGTCACCGTGACCATGCCCAGCCGCGGGTCGCGCATGCGCGAGTCCAGGATGTCGGCCACCTCGGTGCGGATCAGGCCCTCCACTCGCGCCAGCCGGGTGCCTTTCATCAGCGGATGTCCCTTTCGACGTCCAGGATCTCGGCGCGCGGGTCCGACTCCAGCAGCCGCGCCGCGGCGTCCAGCTGGCCGGAGACCCGGTCCCAGTCCCCCGCGACCACGGCTACCGCCAGGGTGGCGCGCTGCCACAGGTCCTCGGCGTCCACCTCGGCCACGGACGCGTTGCAACGCGCGCGCACCCGCTCCTTGAGCGAGTTGAGCACCGCGCGCCGGTCCTTGAGCGACCGGGAGCCCGGCAGGAAGAGCTGCACCTTCAGCGAACCGACAAACATGGCGGGAGCGGGCTTGCCCGCGGGAGCCGGACCGGCCTAGGCCAGCGTCCGGGCGACCTCCTCGAGCTCGTACGCCTCGATGATGTCGCCCTCGCGGTAGTCGGAGTAGCCTTCCAGCGTGATGCCGCACTCGTAGCCGGTGGCCACTTCCCGGACGTCGTCCTTGAAGCGCTTCAGCGCGCCGACGCGCCCGTCGAACACGGACGCCCCGCCGCGCATCAGCCGCGCCTTGGCGTTGCGGAGGATGTTGCCGCTGGCCACGAAGCAGCCGGCCACCGAGCCCGACTTGGACAGGTGGAACACCTTGCGCACCTCGGCCCGGCCCAGGATCGTCTCGCGGATCTCGGGCTTGAGCAGGCCCGACATGGCCGCCTTGATGTCCTCCTCGGCCTTGTAGATGATCTCGTAGCCGCGCACGTCCACCTTCTCGCGCGCCGCGGCGCTGCGGGCGCTGGACTCCACGGGCACGCGGAAGCCGAGGATCACCGCGTCCGAGGCGGCCGCCAGCAGCACGTCCGACTCCGAGATGTTGCCCACGCCGGAGTGGATGATGCGCAGCTTCACTTCGTCGCTGCCCAGCCGGCCCAGGTGGTCGGAGAGCGCCTCGGCGGAGCCGTCCACGTCGGCCTTGATGATCAGGCGCAGCTCGGCCGCCCCGCCCTCCTTCACGCGCTGCGAGATGTCCGCCAGCGTGAGGTGATGGAAGGCGCGCTGCTCCTGCTCGCGCTGCAGCTGGTGACGCTTGGTGGCGATCTCGCGCGCCTCGCGCTCGTCCGCCAGGACCTGGAAGGTGTCGCCCGCGCTGGGCACGCCGGAGAAGCCGGTGATCTCCACCGGCACGGACGGCCCGGCCTCGGAGATGCGGTCGCCGCGGCGGGAGGTCAGCGCGCGCACCTTGCCGTACTGCGTGCCGGCCACGAAGGCGTCGCCGACGCGCACCGTGCCGTTCTGCACCAGCACCGCGACCACGGTGCCGCGCCCGGGCTCCTTGCGCGCCTCCACCACCGTGCCCTTGCCGCGGCGGTCGGGGTTGGCCTTGAGCTCCATCATCTCGGCCTTGAGCAGGATCATCTCCAGCAGGCGTTCCACGCCGGTGCCCTTCTTGGCCGAGACCGGGACCATGATGGTGTCGCCGCCATACTCCTCGGCCACCAGCTTGTGCTTGGTGAGGTCGGCCATGACCAGGTCGGGCCGCGCCACCGGCAGGTCCACCTTGTTGATGGCCACGATGATGGGCACGCCCGCGGCGCGGGCGTGGTCGATGGCCTCGATGGTCTGCGGCATCACGCGATCGTCGGCGGCCACCACCAGCACCACGATGTCGGTGACCTGCGCGCCCCGGGCGCGCATCGAGGTGAACGCCTCGTGGCCCGGGGTGTCGAGGAAGGTGATGGGCTTGCCGTTGACCGACGCCGAGTAGGCGCTGATGTGCTGGGTGATTCCCCCGGTCTCGCCGGCCGCCACGCTGGCGCGGCGAATGTAGTCCAGCAGGGTGGTCTTGCCGTGGTCCACATGGCCCATGACCGTGACCACCGGCGCGCGCGGGGTGGTGTCGGCCGGGACGTCCTCGGCCTCCTCCACCGCCTCGGTGCTGTACTCGGAGACGAACTCGACGCCGTAGCCGAACTCGTCGGCCACCGCCTCGATGGTGTCCTTGTCCAGGCGGCGGTTGATGGTCACCATCACGCCCAGCCGCATGCACGCCGCGATGACCTCCTGCGGCTTCACTTCCATCTGGCCGGCCAGGTCGGCCACGGTGATGAACTCCGTGACCTGGAGGACCTTCGCGTCCTCCTCCACGGCCGTGCCTTCGCCGCGCTCGCGGCGGTGCTTGGCGTGGCCGCGGGCGCCGGCGTCCAGGGACGCCAGCGTGCGCTTCACGTTCTCGGCCACCAGGCGCTCGTCCACCACCCGCTTCTTCTTCTTGGCGCCACGGAGCCGTCCGCCGCGGGCCGGGCCGCGCTGCGGGCCACCGGCCTGCGGGCCACCGAAGCCGGGACGCGGGCCACCGGGGCCGCCGCCACCGGGACGCGGGCTGCCGGAGGGGCCGCCCGGACGCTGGGACGAAGGGCCCTGGGGCCGCGGCGGGCCGCCGGGGCGCGAGGGCTGCGCGGGACGGGGCGCGTGCGCGCCGGCCTGCGGAGCGGAGGCGGGACGGGGCTGCGACGGGCGCGGGGGGGCCGGCGGGGCGGCGGCGGCGGCGGCTGCCGCGGCGGCGCGCACGCGGGCGGCCTCCTTCTCCTTCACCCGCGCCATCTCCTCGCGCGCGGCTTCCACGTCCTTGTTGAATTTCTGCTTCAGGCGCGCCACCACGTCGTCGTCGATCGAGCTCATGTGGCTCTTCACCTCGACGCCGAGGCCGCGCAGCGTCTCCAGCAGCGCTTCGCTGGAGACGTGGAACTCCTTGGCTGCCTCGTATACCCGGATCTTCTTCAACGTGTCATTCCTCGGTGGAGCCCTTGGCCGTGGGCTCTTCGGCCGCGTCCTGCGCGGGCTCCCCGGATTCGGCGCCCTGCTCGCCTGCCGGTTCCTCGGGCCGCGCGGCCGGCGCCGCCTCCGCCCCTTCGGCCTCATCGTCGGGGGCCGCCGTCGCGGCCTCCGCCCCTTCGGCGTCCTCCCCGGGGGCGGCCGACTCGGCCGGCCCCGCGGTGGCCCGCGCCCGGACCTCCTCCATCACTTCACGCGCGCGGGCGAGCAGCTTCTCGGCCGTCTTTTCCCCGATCCCGGGGATCTCCTGCAGGCGCTCCAGCGAAGCCACCTCCAGGTCGGCGACGGTCTCGATGCCCTCCTCCACGAGCTTCTCCTTGATCTTCTCGCTCACCCCCGTGAGATCCTCGATGTCCACCCGCAAGGCGCGCTCGGCGGCGCGACGGGCCTCGAGGTCGGACCGGGAAATCAGCTCGATCTTCCAGCCGGTGAGCTTGGTGGCCAGCCGGGCATTCTGCCCCAGCTTGCCGATGGCCAGCGACAGCTGGTCGTCGGCCACCACCACTTCCATGGTCTTCTCGGCCTCGTCCTTGGGCGTGGCCGAGACCACCTTGGCCGGCGAGAGCGAACGGCTGACATAGATCGAGGCGTCCATGCTCCAGGGCACGGTGTCGATGCGCTCGCCACCCAGCGCGCGCACGATGGACTGCACCCGGGCGCCTTTCCCTCCCACGCACGAGCCCACCGCGTCCACGCGGTCCTCGTGCGAGGTGACGGCGATCTTGGAGCGCGAGCCGGCCTCGCGCGCCACGCCCTTGATCTCCACGATGCCCTCGGAGATCTCGGGCACCTCGGCGCGGAACAGGTGCTTCAGGAACTCGGGATTGGTCCGCGACAGGATCACCTGCGGGCCCTTGGATTCCTTCTCCACCGTCTGGATCACGGCGCGCACGATGTCGGACTGGTGGTAGCGGTCGCGGGGCATCATCTCGCGCGCCGGCAGGAGGGCCTCGGTGCGGTCCAGCTTGACCAGCACGTTGCCGCGGTCCACCTGCTGCACCATGCCGCGCACCAGCTGCCCCACCTTGCCCTCGTACTCGCGGTACACCCGGTCGCGCTCGGCCTCGCGCACGCGCTGGATCAGCACCTGCTTGGCCGCCTGGATGGCGTTGCGCCCGAATTCCTCGTAGGCCTGCGGGAAGTCCAGGGTGTCCCCGACGGCGGCCTCCGGGTTGATGGCCCGGGCCTCCTCGACCGTCATCTGGAAGGAGGCGTCCTCCACCACGTCCACCACGGTGCGGTGGGCGACGACGTGGAAGGTGCCCACCCGGTCGTCGAACTTCACGTCCACCAGGGCGTTCAGGCCGAGCTTCTTCTTGGCGGCGGAGAGGATGCTGTTCTCGAGCGTCTCCACCAGGGTGGCGCGATCCACCCCGCGCTCCCGCGCGAGGCTCTCCAGCGCCTGCACCAACTGCTGGCTCATTCTGATTTACCTTTCCTGTGCTGCTCCCACGGGTCGGTGGCCAGGCGCGCCCGGCGCACGTTGTCCCACTCCACGAGGATGAATCCCCCCTCGTCGAGGACCAGGCGCACGGCGCCGCCTTCCACGCCGTCCAGGCGGCCGCGGAAATGGCGGCGCCCGTCGACGGCCACCTTCAACTCGACCTCGGCCGGTTCGCCCTGGAATCGTTCGACGTGCTGCAACACGGTCAGCGGCCGGTTGATGCCCGGCGAGGAGACCTCGAGGAAGTAGGCGAACGGGACGGCGTCCTGCTGGTCCAGCGCCTCCGACACCTTGCGGCTGACGAACGCGCAGTCCTTGAGGGTGACGCCCCCGGGCTGGTCGATGAGGAGTCTCAACACCCGTCGCCGCCCCATGGGCGCGACTTCCAGATCCACCAGCTCGACGCCGTAAAGCTCTGTGACTTCAGCAATCAGCCCGCGGATCTGATGCAGGATTTCCACTGCCCCTCCGCGGGCCGGGCCCGCCCGGCTTGGGGTCGAAAAAAAAAGTGGAGCACCCCTCCACTTCGTCAACAGAGACATATAACCCAACCGCGCTGGCTTGTAAAGCGGAATCCCCGCGGGCCGGGCGGGACCGGACGCGGCTACGGGCCGCAGGCGGAAGGAGATAGGCGTGAAGGCTCAGGTCCGGTGGCGGGCGGCGGCAGGCCGGGTGGCACGCCCGGCGGGGAATCCCCCCGGGATTGCGCCCCGCTTCTCAGCGGCGGTCGGCGAGGTGCGCGAGCAGGCGGAAGCAGGCCACCATGCCCGCGGGCTCCATGGCCGCCGGAAGGTCCCGCGAGGTGTGCCATTCCGGGTAGCTGAAGTCGATCACGTCCACGGTGGGGATGCCCGCGTCGTTGAGCGGGATGTGGTCGTCCAGGACGCTGGTGCCGATCTCCCCGGAGAACTGGGCCAGCCGCAGGCTGGCGGCCGCGTCCCACACCTCGCGGACGGCGTCGGGGGCGCGCAGCATCGAGTTCGGCTCGCGCGGGAAGGTGGCGCCCCGGCCGCCGACCAGGTCCAGCAGCACCCCCAGCCGGTAGCGCACCCCGGAGCCCGAGCCCGCGCGGGCCTTCACGTCGGCCGCGAAGCGGGTCGAGCCACGGAAGAAGCCCCCGGGTGAGGCCTGCGTGCCCAGGTCCTCGCCGTCCACGAACACCAGGTCCACCGGCTGGGCGGGCGGCACGCGGCCGAAGGAGCGGGCCAGCTCCAGCAGCACCGCCACCCCCGAGCCGCCGTCGTTGGCGCCGGGCAGGGGCCGCGCGCGCTGCGCGAGGTCGGGATCGCGGTCACACCAGGGCCGGCTGTCCCAGTGCGCCACGAACAGCAGCCGCGGCCGCTCCCCCGCCGTCCCGCCGCTCCAGAACGAGGCCACCAGGTTGGTGAGGCGCACCGTGCCGAAGCCGGGCACGGAGTCCACGAAGGACTGCTCGAACACGGCCCGCGCCCCGGCCTCCCGCAGCCGGGAGGCGATCCACGCCCGGCAGGAGTCGTGCGCCGCGCTGCCCGGCACGCGCGGCCCGAAGGCCACCTGGCGTTCCACCAGCGCGAGGAGCCGGGCGCCGTCGGGGGCCTCGCGCGGGGCGCGAACGCAGCCGCCCGGGCCCAGCGCGACCGCCGTGGCCAGCGTCCACGCGGCCACCGGGGCCCCACTCCGCGCCACCCACCGCCGCCGCGCACGCATCAGAACTGCAGGCTCGCCGTGGCCGAGAGACGGATGCTGTGGGACCGCACGTCCTGCTGGCTGTTGTAGTTGTTGCCATAGCCCGCGAGCATCGTGCCGCGCACGTTGTTGGCGAAGGTGTAGGTGGCCGTGGCGCTCAGGTCCAGCCGCTTGGTGGTCTGCACCGGCGGGGGCACCTTGCCCGGCTCCACCGTCACCTCGTGCTTCTGCACGTTGTAGGACCCGTCGAAGTTCACGTCAATGTCGCTCCGCAGCCGGAAGCCCAGTTCGGAGCCGGTCTGGCCCGCCGGCGGCGGCGGAGCCTTGATGGTGTGCTTGAAGGTCACGTGCACGGTGCGCGTCTCGTCCCGCGCGCCGCTGTTGCCGCGCCGGTTCAGGGTGGTGCTGATCGACTTGTCGGTGGACAGCGTGAAGCGGTCGCGGTTCTTCAGGTCGCCGGACACCGAGAACAGCGGCTGGAACGACTGGGTGCGGATCTCCACGTCGGGATCGGGCCGGTCGCTCGAGGTGAGCCGCACCTGCTCCGAGTAATTGGTGGAGGCGGCCAGGTTGCTGGCCAGGGCGCGCAACGGCAGGACCTTCTCCAGGGCGCCCCAGTTCACGCGCACGTCGGGCCAGGTCTTGCTCTGGCTGCCGCCCCGGGCGCCGGTGGAGGTCAGGTCGGACTTGCTGAAGTCGTAGCGGATGTCGGACTGGACCTGTCCCAGCTTGAGCTGGCCCTGCGCGGAACCGTGCGTGGAACGGGTGACCTGCTGCGCGCCCGAACCGGTGATCTGCACCTGCGGGTCGGTGGTCAGGCCCAGGAGGTAGGCCACCGGGGGCGTGCCGCACGCGCGGCTGCTGAGGCTGCTGTTGGTCTTGGTGTAGGAGCTGTTGACGTCGCCCAGCACCGCCAGCAGCCGCTTCATAAGCTTCAGAATGGTGGCGCTGGAATCGGGGCCCGTTCCCCGCGTGCCCAGGATCCGTGGCAGCGGCAGCTGCATGTTCAGCGTCAGGTTGCCCTGGTTGCTGTAGTTGTGCACCGTCAGGTCCGGGGACATGTCCGGCGTCTTGGCGTCCGAGCTGTTGCTGCTCCAGTCCAGGGTCGGCCCGATGCCCTTGATCTTGAGATCCTGCCGGAAGGTCACCGAGTGGGTGCGCTGGGTCTCGCGGCCGACGTTGAACAGGAACCAGCGGTTCCACTGCACCAGGTCGTGCACGCTGGAGACGGAATAGGAAAGCTGTTCGATGGGCCGCAGCCCGGAGCTGAGCACCATCCCGGAGGTGCGCCGGTTCGACGAGCGCCCTTGCCGCCCGGCGCTGGTGTCCCCCAGCGCGCGGTCGTAGTGGACGGTGCTGTCCACCACCAGGTTCTGGGTCATGCTGAAGCCCGTGGGCAGCGGGAACAGCTTGAGCCCCAGCACCGGGATGCGGACCGAGAAGCGCTCCCGGGGGCCCGGCAGCACGTAGGACAGGCTGACGTTGGTGTTGCGCGTGGTATCCGCGGTGAGCGGCGCCGCGGAGCGCTGCGTGCTGATGCTCGCGTTGAGCGACCAGGCGTCCACGAAGTAGCGCAGGTACCACGGCGAGTCCACCGCGATGCGCTTCAGGCTGCCGCTCATGGTGAAGTTGCGCTGCTGCGTGGTCTGGCGCTCCGCGTCGGCCGCCCCGAACTCCACGTCCGATCCGGTCAGGAACTTGGGCACGGAGCTGTTGCGGCTGTAGGTGATGTTCACCGGCAGCTCCAGGCCCAGCGGCTCCATGAACTTGCCCAGGCGCATGGACATGTTGAGGTTCAGGGTGGTGTTGGTGGTGCCCGAGCCCACGCTGCGCCCGATGTTCAGGAAGTCCGCGCTGCTGCGCTGGAAGTTCACGCCCAGCGTGGCCAGGTCGGAGACCTGCGCGTTCAGCGACAGGCGCTGCGCCATCCCCACGTCCTTGCGCACCTCGCCGAGGCTGAGCTCGTCCACCCACACCGAACCGCTGTCCACCGGTCCCGCCTCCCCGGCGGCGTTCACCAGGCCCATCTCGATCCGGCGGATGCTGTTGAACGAGGGCCGCTTCCGCACCTTGAGGCTGTCCTGCCCGTCGGCCACCGCGATCACCGTGTCCCGGTTGACGGGCACCTGCAGCTTCAGCGATGACAGGGCGGTGAAGGCCACCGTCTTGAGCTCCCAGCCGTCCAGCGGCACGGGCGTGGAGTACTCGTAGTAGCTGGTGGTGTCCTCGTTGCCCAGCCGGATGTAGAAGCGCAGGCCGGAGCCGGAGACCTTGTAGCCGTACAGGAAGAACTGGAGGTTCCGGTACAGGGTGTAGTCGGAGTTGCTGCGCTGGAACAGCCGAAAGGCCGACACGCGCGCGGCGGGCCCGAGGTCGGAGAAGTCCAGCGACAGCGACTGCTCCCGGTTGGTGAGGCTGCCCGAGGCGGCCTGCTGCACCCCCGGGTCCACGCCCGGGGGCACGGTGTAGAACGGGTTGTCCTTGTTGTTCACCACGTTCACGCGGAAGCGCGGGACCAGCTTGCCGGCGGCGAGGGTCGGGCCCAGCTGCCAGCGGTTGCCCACCACGTCCAGGCCGCCGATGGACAGCCGGCTGCCGCTCTCCACGCCCGACACCCAGATGCGCACGTGCTTGATGGAGTGCCAGTCCGCGCCGCCCACGTCGAAGTCCCGCCCGTTGACGAACGCGCGGATGGGGATGCGCAGGAACTTCCACCCCAGCGCCCCGTCCTGGATCTTGTAGGCGAGCGTGTCCAGCCCGCCGAGCGGCACCGAGAACTCGAAGTAGCCGGTCTGGGTATCCAGCTGATTGTTGCCGTCCAGGTCCTCGGTGTCGAAGCGCCGGTTGCCCTCGGGGCCGTTCAGGCCCCTGTACTTCTCCCAGTAGCCCGCATCCAGGTCCTCGTCCTTCAGGGTGGAATTGGAGGGGATGTCCCTGAAATCATCCCCGTTGAGGTCCGGCAGCGGGTACTGGTTCACCCCGCCCACCCCCTGCACCCCGGACTCGCGCGCGTTGGGCAGGGTGTCCAGCCCGTTGTCGTTGTTGGTGGCGCTCCAGAATGCGCCGCCCTGCTCGCTCTCGGTGTCCCGCCTGGCGTTGGGCGGCACGTTGGGGCTCCACGCGGCGTCCTCGCTGACCTGCCCGAAATCTATGTGCAGGCGGGCCGCGGAGGGCCACACCTGCGGCGACCAGTCCCCGCTACGCTGCTGCTCCGGGTGCTCGTTGATCCAGAGCTCCACGTCGGTGGCGGTGGAGAGATCGAGGATGGTCCGCGAGAGCCCCTGCTGGATGCCCGCCCACAGCTGGCCGGAGCCCCGGTCGCTCACGGTGTCGCGGTCCACCTTCAGTTCCAGCACCCGCCGGGTCTGGTTGTACTCGGTGCCGGTCAGGTTGGTCTTGAGGTCCCCCTCGCGCACCCGGGTGTAGGGGTTGTAGTAGTTCGCCCGCCCCTGCATGAACGTGGACTCCAGGTGGTGCTCCACGTTTCCGGCGAAGGCCGGGGGAAGGCTCGAGGGCTTCCACGCGCCGTAGCCCACGTCCACGGAAGTCACGTCCTTGGTGCCCTCCATGTCGTCCACGTAACCCAGGTCCTTGGTGTTGGGATTGGGCAGGCTCATGGCCACCTCGCCCTGGGCGTCCACGTTGGATTCGGCGGTGGCCCGCACCCCGGGCAGGGCGTCGGCGAAGCGGGTCAGGAAGCGCGGCTTCCAGCGGCCCTGGCCGTTGATGTCGCCCACCAGCGTCCGCGAAGGCTCCTCCCCCAGCTTGGGGCGCAGCTCCGGGGTGCCGCTGTTCTCGAACAGCCACGTGGTGGCGAAGCTGCGCGGCGAGTCCTTGCCGTACGCGGCCGAGAAGCCCACCAGGGCCTTCTGCCCCTGGGAGAACAGCGGCGCGTAGGCGTAATCCACCGAGATCTCCGGCTGGCCCAGCAGCAGGTCCTGTCGCAGGATGCGGATCTCGCCGATCTCGGGGGTGATCTCGTAGTCCGCGCCGCGCTCCAGCCGCTTCCCGTTGATGATGATCACCTCCGAGCCGGCGATGATGTCGGTGCGGTCGAGCCGGATGATGTCGGCCGCCTGCCCCTCCCGGTAGGTGGCCTCCAGGTAGTACTTGTTCGCCAGCAGCGACGAGTTGTAGCTGCGCTGGGTGTAGATGGCGGTGTCGGCGGTCTCCGTGGTGAAGGCGTCGGGACGCGTCACACCCGGCGGATCCTGGGCCGCCAGCCCCCCCGGCAGCCCCGCGTCCGGCTGGTAGAAGAAGGGCCGCGGGTCGGGAAAGAAGATCAGGCCGCGGTCGTAGTCCACGAAGCTGCGGCCGCGGATCACGTCGGCGTCAATGCGCCCGTCGCCGTGCCCGTCGGCGCTCGGCACGTGATCCGAGCCCGAGAGTTTCTCGTTGTCCAGCCCGGTGATCTCGATGTACTTGCCCTTGGGCCCGTAGTCCTGGGGCGGGTTGGACGCGGTGCTGAAGATGGCGAGGCGAAACGTCTCCTGGTCGATCTTGATTCCCGAGAGCCGGTAGATGTTGCGCAGCTCGTAGAAGACGGTGCGGTACCAGGGACCCTCCGGATCGTAGTTGCCGTTGGAGTCGGTGGTCACCAGTTCCTTGAACGGCCGGAGCATCTTCAGCACCAGCGGGCTGCCTTCCGCATCGGTGCCCACCGAGCCCGTCGCGGTGCGGTAGGTGACCGCCAGCACCGAGGACTCGTCCAGCGGCGCGTTCAGCTCGATGACCGGCATGCCCCTGCCGCGCCACTGGGTCTGCACCTTGTAGAAGTCGTTGAGCTGCTTGTACACGAAGCTGCCCTCGAACACCGGGCCGGTGGCGGGGTCGGAGGGATCCAGGTAGGCCTTGCCGGCCCGCCCCTCGAAGACGCCCCCGATGCGCGGATCCACGTACAGCGCGATGGAGCCCACGTCGATCCCGGTGTCCGGCAGGTCCGTGATGTAGAAGAACTGCCGCTGCGAGTACTGGTAGTCCTCGATGCGCTCGGTGCGCTGTTGCGCCGAGCGTTTGAAGGTGTCGCGCTTGCTCTGGCCCTCCTGCTTGGAGGCGATCATGGTCAGGTCCAGCGGCCCGAACTTCGAGAGCGTCTTGAGCCCGAACAGGCCCTGGTGCTGGCCGCTGTAGCTCACGAACTGGGTGCCGGGCAGGGAGAGCTGGGTGTTGCCCAGTTCCATGCTGCGCACCACCTCGTCCTCGTCGCCGGTGTAGGTGATGCGGATGCGGTTGCTGAGCGGGGTGGTGGCGGCGTTGCTGGTCTGGTCCACATCCACCTTCACCTTCCCGCCGATGCTCCCCTGCACCTTCACTTGCAGGTCCTGCTTCATCTCCAGCTGCGGGAACTTGCTCTGGCGGCCCAGCGCCAGCGGGCGGTTGTCCCAGTTGGAGGTCCCGCCCAGGGTGAGCGTCTCGCTGCCGGTCAGCGCCAGGTTGGGGCGCACGTTGCCAAAGATGCTCTGGGCGAAGCCGGGCAGGTTGACCGGCAGCTCCAGCTTGAAGCGGCCGGGGCGCAGGCCGGTGGCGTCCGCGGGCACCACCCCCAGGGCCCTGTACGACTCGCGCATGAACACCAGGTCGTAGTTGCGGAGCGTCAGGTAGCGGGAGTACTCGCGAACCGGCAGCCGGCGGGCCGGACCCAGTTCGTAGTTGTCCACTCTGCTGCGCAGTTCTACCATGCCGCTGTCCGCGTCGAAGCGAATCTCGTCCTTGCGCGGATCGCCGGTGTAGAGGATCCGCTCTTGCAGGCGCCGGGCCGGGTCGCCGCCGGGCTGCGCCTGGGTGGTGTCGCCGCTGGACGGAAGACCCATCGATTGGGTCCCGGGGGTGTAGGTCCCGGTGGGCTGGTCCTGGGGCGGGGCCGCGCAGGCGGCCGGGACGCCGGCCGTGACGGCGGCGGAGGCCAGCAGGAAGCTGAGGAGGACGGACTGGAATCTGATCACGGTACCCGACGGGTGATGGCGCCCCGGACGCGACCCGCGTGGGCGCGCACGGCCGCCGGTTCCAGGTGGGCCCGGCTGGTGCCGGCGGCCGCCGGGCGGCAGGCTGCACTGAGGCCCGACCCTCTGGATACACCGGCCGCGCCGGGCAGGTTCCACCCGGGCGCAAGTCCTTCACCATGAACCGGTTCGCGCGTTACGTACTGGGACTTCACGTGGTCCCGCTCCTGGTGGGCTTCGGCGTGATCACGCTGATCTTCGCCCTCGACTTCCTGTTCGAGTACGTGGACCTCATCGTGAGCAAGGGCGTGCCCCCCATCGTGGTGGGCGAGCTCTTCCTGCTGGGGCAGGGCTGGATGATCGCTCTGTCCGTGCCCTGTTCGGTCCTGGTGGCCGTGCTGATGACCTTCGGGCGGCTGTCGCAGGACCACGAAATCTCCGCCATGCGCACCAGCGGCGTGGCGCTCCTGGGTGTCCTGCTCCCGCTGGTGGGGGCGGCGGGCTTGCTTGCGGTGGGCCTCACGCTGTTCAACAACCACGTGTTGCCCGAGACCAACCACCAGTTCGCGAATCTCATGTACGACATCGGCCAGAAGCGCCCCGCATTCAAGCTCGAGGAGGGGGTGTTTCTGGACGACTTCGAAGGGTATCGCCTCCTCGTGGGACGCGTCAACGCCAGGACCTCGCGCCTGGGGGACATCACCATCTACCAGCTCCACGCCGACCGCCTGCCCACCACCATCACCGCGCGCTCGGGGCAGCTGGAGTACGACCCCCGCGAGGACGCCGTCACCTTTCACCTGCAGGACGGGGAGATCCACGAGGTCCCCAAGGAGGCGGCGCTCAAGGACAAGTACCGCCGGCTGGTGTTCCGCCGCCACACGCTGCGCATCCTCGGCGTGGGCCAGGCGCTGCGGCACACCGACCGCTCCGCACGCAGCGACCGCGAGATGAGCACCCGCGACATGCGCAACGCACTCAAGGGCCTGGACGCCGAGCGCGTGGAAATCCAGCGCCGGGCCATGCCCCTGCTGAGCCAGTACGGGTACCACTCGCTGGACGACGCCGACTGGGTGTTCCAGGAGGGCGGCCCGCGGCCCCGGGAGCCGCGCTTCTCCGCGCTGCTGGCGCTGGTGGCGCAGCTCTTCCAGCGCCCCCACCCCGTTCCGAAGCCCATGCCCCCCGGTGACCAGGCCAGCCTGCAGTCGTACCTGCTGCAGGTGCGCGCGCTGGACGACCAGCGCTGGAGCTACGGGGTGGAGATCCAGAAGAAGTTCGCCATCCCGGCGGCGTGCGTGGTGTTCGTGCTCATCGGCGCGCCGCTGGGGCTGCGGGTGAGGCGCGCCGGTCCGGCGGTGGCCTTCGCCAGCCTGCTGTTCTTCCTGTTCTATTACGTGACGCTGGTGGTGGGCGAGGAACTGGCCAAGCACGGGCACCTGAGCCCGTTCCTGTCCATGTGGCTGCCCAACCTGGTGATCGGGGGCGTCGGGCTGTACCTGACGCTGCGCGAGGCCGAGGTGCTCCCGCGGTGAACCGGCCCGGCATCCTCGACCGCTACGTGCTGCGGGAGTTCCTGCTGTACTTCGCGCTCACGTTCCTGTTCTTCGTGGGCATCTTCGCCGTGGTGGACGTGTTCGAGAAGATCGACCGCTTCCTGGACGCCCACGCCGGCGCCGCGCAGCTGGCCGTGTACTTCGCTCTGCACGTGCCCTCGGTGGCGGTGCTGGTGATGCCGATGGCGCTGCTGCTGGCCGCCATGCTGACACTCTCCCAGATGGGCAAGTTCAACGAGCTGACCGCCATGAACGTGGCCGGCCGCTCGTACCTGCGCCTGGCGCGCCCGCTGCTCGGCGTGGCCCTTCTGGCCAGCGCGGTCTCCTTCGTGCTCGAAGAGTACGCGGTGCCGCGCTCCAACCGCGCGCGCCAGCAGTACCTCGAGCGCACCGTGATGCACATCGTGCCCAGCCCGCCCTCGCAGCGCGACAACCTGCTGTACATGGGCACCGAGGGCCGGGTGTTTTCCATGCGCTCCTACCTGGTGCAGGAGCAGCGCATGCTGGAGCCCACCATCCAGAGCTTCGGCGGCGGCCGGGTGCGGGTGCGCATCGACGCGCGCGAGGGCACCTGGGACGGCGCACACTGGGTGCTGCGCGACGGGGTCCAGCGCGTGTTCGGCGAGGACCGCGAGACCGCGGTGCGATTCGGCACGCTCACCCTGGCCCGGCTGCGCGAGCGGCCCGCGGACTTCGCCGCCGAGGAGCGCAACCCCTCCCAGATGACCATCACCGAGCTGCGCAGGTACATCGGCCGGCTCGTGGAGAGCGGCCGGGCCGCCGAGCGCTACGAGGTGGACTTCCAGCTGAAGCTGAGCTACCCGCTGATCAACCTGGTGGCCCTGCTGATCGCGGTGGCGATCGCGGCGCAGCTGCGCAGGAACAGCCCGGCGCTGGCGTTCGGGCTCTCGGCGGTGGCGAGCTTCGCGTTCTACGGGGTGGTGGCCACCGGGCGGGCCCTGGGTCAGTCCGGGGTGCTCCCGCCGTGGTTCGCGGGCTGGGCGGGCCACGCCCTGTTCCTGGCGGTGGCGGGCGCGATGTTGTGGAAGTCACCCCGGTAGCGGGCCGCAGGGCGGCCGTGGATTCGCCGCAGGCCCGCCGGTTCGCCCCGGGCCCGCCACCGGTTCGCCGCGGGCCCACCCCGGGTCCCCCGCGGGCCGACGGCTAGTCCGCCAGCGCCCGGCCCCGCGTCTCCACCACCCACGGCAGCAGCAGCAGCCCCGCGAGCGGCGCGAAGCCCACCCAGAACAGGGCCTGCAGCGCGGCGGTCAGCGAGTTGGCCCCCTGCGAGGCGATGGTGCCCACTAGGAACGGCCCCGCGGCGGCGATCACCCGGCCCACGTTGTAGCAGAATCCCGCCCCGGTGCCGCGCAGGCGCGTGGGAAACAGCTCCGGCAGGTAATAGGTGAAGCTGCCGAAGACGCCGAACACCGTGAGCCCGATGGGGAAGTACATCACCAGGCGGGTCTCCGGCGCGAGATCCAGCCCGAATGCCGCCAGGATGGAGATGCCGGCGCCCAGGAAGTACAGCCCGAACATGGGTCGGCGGCCGAGGCACTTGGAGGCGGGCACGGTGAGCAGCGTGCCCAGCAGCCCCCCGAGATTGAACCAGTTGGTGGCCGCCTGCTTCCAGCCCTCCGCCAGCGCCAGCGCCCCCGCCCGGTCCAGGGCGCGCAGCTTCGCCGCGGCCTGCGCCAGCCCGGTGGCCACCACCGGGATGAACGCGTTGCAGCTCCACCACATGATCAGCGCGATCACCGCCATCAGGAACCCGCTCAGGGTGAAGCGCCGCATGCCGGGATGAAACAGCTCGGCCACCCGGGCGTGGGACGCCGCCGGGGCGGACTGCTTCCAGCGCTCCGGTTCCCGCACGAACATCCGCACCAGGAAGGCCGCAAAGGCGGGCAGCAGCCCGAACAGGAACACGTATCGCCACGACACCTCGGGAGAGGCCTTGAACAGCACCCCCGCGACCTGGAAGTTCACGAAGGTGGCCAGGAACAGGCCCATCGGGGCGGAGGTGTAGAGCAGCGCGCCGGCCTCCACCCGGCGCTTCTCCGGGACCACTTCGGCCACCATGGCCGCCCCCGCCGCCCACTCCCCGCCGATGCCCAGGCTGGCCACCAGCCGGCACAGGGCCAGGACCCACAGGTTGGGGGCAAAGGCACACAGGGCGGTGCCCAGCGCGTACAGCAGCATGGTGAGCATGAGCGTGCGGGTGCGGCCGATCCGGTCGGCCACCTGCCCGAACAGGATCCCGCCGGCGGCCCAGCCCAGCAGCAGCAGCGAGGTCAGCACCCCGGCCCAGCGCAGCGTGGCCGCCTTGGCCTCCGGGGAGCCCAGGGCCAGCCCCAGCAGCGTGGGCACGCAGTTGGGGGCTACGTAGTTGAACAGCAGCCCGTCGAAGACATCGAAACCCCACCCCAGCCACGCCGCGAACAGGACCGTCCACTGGTAGCCGGTGAGGTCCAGGAAGGTGCGGCCTGAAGCGGGGGTGGCTTTCGTCACGGGTGCAACCTCCGGGGCCGGAACGACGTAAAGGCAATGTGCAGGAGATTAGGACTGCGGGGCCGCGCGTTCAATCCCCAACCCGGTGTCGCGGGCCCCGACGCGCCCCCGAGGAGAGGAGGATCCCGATGCACTCGTTCCGAGCCTGGCGCTTTCCGGCTGCGGGTCTGGCCGCGGCGTGCGCCGTCGCCGTGACCCTGGCCCCCGCGGTGGCGAGCGACCTCGACGCCGCCCGCGGGACCTTTGACCGCACCCTGAGCGTGGCCTCCGGGGTTCCCCTGGAGGTGCACACCGGCTCCGGCGACATCCGCGTGCACCCGGGTCCCGCCGGCCGCGTGCACATCGTGGGCAAGGTGCGGGTGCAGAAGCACTGGTGGCGCGCGAAGGGCACCGCCGAAAGGCGCCTGCGCGAGATCCTGTCCCGCCCGCCCATCGAGCAGACCTCCACGGGGGTCGTGGTGGGCCGCGACAACGACCACGACCTGTTCCAGAACGTGTCCATTGATTATGTCATCGAGGCCCCGCCAGGCACCCGGCTCAAGGGCCGCACCGGCTCGGGCGACATCCTGACGCGCGGGCTCGCCGCCTCCGTGGACGTGTCCACCGGCTCGGGCGACATCGCGGTGCGCGACGCCTCCGGGGACGCCCGGGCCGAGACCGGCTCCGGCGACATCGTGCTCTACGGGGTCAGCGGAACCCTCAACGCCGGCACCGGCAGCGGGGACATCACGGCGCAGGGCGCGCCAAAGGCGGACTGGAAGCTGGGGACCGGTTCCGGCGACGTGGTGCTGCACGTCCCGCGCGACGCCGCCTTCAGCCTGGACGTGCGCACCGGATCGGGCGATGTGCAGTGCACCCATCCCGTCACCGTGACCGGCCGGCTGGGGTCGCACCTGGCACGGGGGGCGGTGAACGGCGGCGGCCCGACGGTGCGGGTGGAGACCGGCTCGGGGGACGTGACCGTGGACTAGCGGCGTCCGGGCGGCGGCCCGGCGCGCGGGGCTCACCAACCCGGCGCGACGGCCCCCGCTCCCGGCGCACTCAGTGGGTGGCGGAGCGGATGGCCCGGTAGCAGCCCAGCACTTTCAGGTTCACGGCGGAGGCCCGCAGCGACCGCATGGCCGCGTGGGCCTCCGGTTCGCTTTCGTCGCCCTCGAAGTCCACGTAGAACAGGTACTCGAAGGGCTGCCGGCGGGTGGGGCGGGACTCGATCTTGGTGAGGTTGATGCCGCGGTCGGCGAACGCGGCCAGCACGCCGCCCAGCGTGCCGGGGCGGTGCTGCAGCCCGAACACCAGCGAGGTCTTGCGGGGGCCCTCGCCGTGCGCCCAGCGGGGCTCGGGCCGCCCCTCGCGCGCCAGGTACAGGAAGCGCGTGATGTTGATCTCGTCCGGCGGCACCGGCCGGGCCAGCTCGACCAGGCCGTGCAGCTCGCCGGCGCGGGCGCTGCCCACCGCCAGGCGGTCCCGGTCCCCCAGGGCGGCGACCTCGGCGGCCGCGCCGGCAGTGTCGTACGCGGCCACCGGCATAAGGTGGGGATGCCTGCGGAAGAAGCTCGAGCACTGCGCCAGCGCCTGGGGATGCGAGTGCACCGTGCGCGCCCCGGCCAGCGTGGCGCCCGGCAGCCCCAGCACACGGTGCTCGATGGGCAGGTAGCCCTCCGCCACGATGCGCACGGGCTCGCGCGCCAACAGGTCGTAGTTCTCGTGCAGGCTGCCGCCCAACGAGTTCTCGATGGGCAGCACGGCGAAGGCGCACTCGTCCCCGGTGAGCGTGGCGAAGGCCGCCGCGAAGTCGGGGCACGGCCACGGCTCGCCCCCGCTGCGCAGCGCGGCCACCTCGCTCCACGCCCCCGGCTCGCCCTGGTAGGCGATCCGGAAGCCCTTGTCCGCGGTGCCCGGCTTCTTCATCGTGCCTCTCCCGCCGGCCCCGGAACGAGCCGGTCATCGCACCATTCGGGCAGCGTCTCCAGGGTATCCTCACGGGAGCAGACCACCAGGTCCTCCGCGAAGCCCAAGGATTCAAGGTACGCCCCGTGCGGGCAGGCCCGCAACGCCGCGTACAGGTCGGGCCGGCAGTCTTCGTAGGCCCGGCGCGCCTCCCGGGAAATGGTGTCGGACTCCAGCTTCACGCCGGCCCGCTCGAGCCGCTCCAGCACCGCTCCCGCCCCCAGCAGGTCCTCGGGGCTCGCCTGGCCCTCCTGCCCCGAACACAGCAGCGTCAGCGGCCCCGGCCCGGCCAGCACCCAGCGGGCCGCGGAGGAGGCGTTCACCAGGGCCGCCGTGGCCGCCCGCGTCACCCCCCGCAGCGCCTTGAGCGCCCGGGAGCCGTTGGTGCTGGCGAAGACCAGGGGGCGCCCGCCGACGCGCGCGGCGGTGTACTCCAGCGGTGAATTGCCCAGGTCGAAGCCCGGGATCCGGCGCCCGCCGCGCTCGCCGCACAGCAGCACGCCGTCGTGGGCCAGGCCGTCGGCCAGGCGGAGCGCCGCCGGCACGTCGGCCGCGGGCAGCGCCAGCCGCGCCCCGTGCGCGAACGCGAAGGCCAGCGTGGTGGTGGCCCGCAGGACGTCGAGCACCAGCACGGCGCGCCCGCCCAGGTCGGCGGCTTCGCCGGCCTCGGCGGTGGGCAGCGTCTGGACTTCCAGGTTCACGGGGACGGCGCGGCCGAGGCCTCGAGGAAGCGGGCCAGGTAGCCGGTGTCCACCTCGCCCTTCTGGAACTCGGGGTCGCCGAGGATGCGGATCAGCAGCGGAATCGTGGTCTGCACGCCGTCCACGATGCACTCGCGCAGCGCCATCTGCATCCTGCGCAGCGCCTCGGCGCGGTCCAGGCCGCGGGCGATGATCTTCCCGATCAGGGAGTCGTAGTTGGCCGGCACGCTGTAGCCCGAATACACGTGGCTGTCCACGCGGATGCCCGGCCCGCCGGGCATGTGCAGGTAGGTGATCTTCCCGGGCGAGGGACGGAAGCCCTGTGCGGGATCCTCGGCGCACACGCGACATTCGATGGCGTGCCCGTTCATCGGGATGTCCGGCGTGCCGTAGCCCAGAGGCTCGCCGGCGGCCAGCCGGATCTGCTCCTTGAGCAGGTCCAGCCCGGTCACCTCCTCGGTGACGGGGTGCTCCACCTGGATCCGCGTGTTCATCTCCATGAAGTAGAAGTGGCCCCTGGGATCGAGCAGGAATTCAATGGTGCCGGCGCCCTCGTAGCGGATGCGCTTCGCCCCCGCCACCGCGGCCTCGCCCATGGCGCGGCGGGTCTCGGGGGTGATGGCCGGCGAGGGGGACTCCTCGATCATCTTCTGGTTGCGCCGCTGCACCGAGCAGTCGCGTTCGTTGAGGTGGATCACGTTGCCGAAACGGTCCCCCAGCAGCTGGATCTCCACGTGGCGCGGGCGCTCCACGAAGTGCTCGATGTAGACCGAGCCGTCGCCGAAGGCGGCCTCGGCCTCGGCCTGGGCCATCATCAGGTGGTTCTTGAGCGCGCTCTTCTCGGTGACCATGCGCATGCCCTTGCCGCCGCCGCCGGAGACCGCCTTGATCATCACCGGATAGCCGATCTCGTCGGCCACCTTCAGGGCTTCCTCCAGCCCGGATACGGGTCCGGGGCTGCCGGGCACGATGGGCACGCCGGCGTCCTTCATCATCTTGCGCGCCAGCGCCTTGTCCCCCATGGAGCGGATCATCTCGGCGGTGGGGCCGATGAACTGCAGCCCGCAGCTGGCCACCACTTCGGAGAAGTGGGCGTTCTCGGCCAGGAACCCGTAGCCGGGATGGATGGCGTCCGCGCCGCTCACCTCGGCCGCGGCGATGATCCGCGGGATGTTGAGATAGCTCTGGGCGGCGGCGGCCGGGCCGATGCACACCGCCTGGTCCGCCAGGCGCACGTGCAGCGACTCCCGGTCGGCCTCGGAGAACACGGCCACGGTGTCGATGCCGAGTTCGTGGCAGGCCCGGAGGATGCGCAGGGCGATCTCACCCCGGTTGGCGATCAGGACGCGCTTGAACATGCGAGGCAGCATAGCATGGCGGCGGCCGGCGGCAAAAGGCGCGCGTGAACCCCTGATCCGCGCACTCGATGCGGAAGGGGCGCATGCGCGTGCGCCCCTTCAAAGTCCTGCGTGCCCGCGTCCGGCGGGCCCGGATGCCCGCACTATAGAAAGAGGTCGGGCCCCTCGGTCCGGGTCTTCACCATGCCCGTCTTCTCCTCGCCCTCCTCGGGCGCCTCGAACGCGTCCCAGCTGCGGTCGCTGGTGGTGTGGATGCCCTTGACGCGGAGCATGAACTCGTTCGGGTTGGAGCAGTACACCAGGGCCTGGTCGATGGTGATCAGTCCGGACGTGTACAGCTGCATCACCGACTGGTCGAAGGTCTGCGTGCCGTACTCGGCCACGCCCTCGGCAATCAGCTGGCGGATCATCGAGGTCTTGGTGGGGTCCTCGATGTACTCGCGCACCGTGGCGGTGGTCACCAGCACCTCCGCGGCGGGCACGCGGCCCTTGCCGTCGGCGCGCGGGATCAGCCGCTGCGACACCACCGCCTGCAACGTGGAGCTCACCAGGTAGCGGGCCTCCTCGCGCTGGTCCGGCGGGAAGAAGGACAGGATGCGGTTGACCGTCTGCACGGCGTCCGTGGTGTGCAGCGTCGAGAACACCAGGTGGCCGGTGTCGGCGGCGCTCAGCACCGTCTCCATGGTCTCCACGTCGCGGATCTCGCCCACCAGGATCACGTCGGGGTCCTGCCGCAGGATGTGCTTGAGGCCCTCGCCGAAGCTCTCCGTGTCGAGGCCCACCTCCCGCTGGCTGATGTAACACTGCTGGTCGGAGTGCAGGTACTCGATGGGGTCCTCGATGGTGATCACGGTGCGGCCCATTTCGCGGTTCATGACGTGGATCATCGAGGCCAGGGTGGTGGACTTGCCCGAGCCGGTCGCGCCGGTCACCAGGATCAGGCCGCGGGGCCGCTTGGCCAGCTCGGCCAGGACCGGCGGGAGGTGCAGCTCCTCCAGCGTGGGCACGGTCATGGGCACCTGCCGGAAGCACAGTGCGAAGGTGCCGCGCTGCTGGTAGAAGTTGGCGCGGAAGCGGGCCAGGCCGGGCACGCCGAAGGCGAAGTCCACCTCGCGCTGCTGTTCGAAGATCTGCTTCTGGTGGGGCTTGAGCAGCTCGTCCAGGATGGCGCGCGCGTCCTGCAGCGACGGCGGCGGGTCGTCCAGCCGGATCAGGTCTCCATTGACCCGGATGCACGGCGGGACCCCCACCTTGAGGTGGAGGTCGGAGGCCCCGGACTGGACCATCTTCTCGAGGATGCGACGCAGGTCGACACTCATCGAGAAGGTTATCGGCAGGTCAGCCCTCGGGGTCCACCAAAAAGAGATCCTGACCGAATTCCACCGGCTGGGCGTTTTCGATCAGGACCCTGACGATCCGGCCCGGGGATTCGGCCTGGATCTCGTTCATGAGCTTCATGGCCTCGACGATGCAGACCGTCTGGCCGAGGCTCACCCGGTCCCCTTCTTCGACATAGGGATCGGCATCCGGGGCGGGAGCCCGGTAGAAGGTACCCACCAGGGGGGACTTAATGGGCACGAAGCGACTGATTTCGGCGGCCCTGGCCGGCGCCGGCGCGGCCGCCGCCGTGGGCGCGGGCAGGGAGACCGCCGGCATGGCGAAGGCACCGGGCGAGAACGCCTGCCCGTTGCGACCGATGCGGAACACCCGGCCGCTGGACTGCACCTCGAGATCCGAAATGCCGGTCTCGGCGACCAGGTCAATCAGCGCGCGCAGCTCCGCGAGATAGGCGGGCTTGGTTCCGCGAGCGGCGGCGGGGGTGGCGGCCTTGTGGGACCGCTTCGACTTGGATCTCGATTTCGGGCTCATGGCAATGCCGTCAGGCGTCGCGCCGTCCGGCCAGGGCCTCCAGTGCCAGCAAGTATCCGGTCGGGCCCAGGCCGCTGATGCAGCCCCAGGCGACGCCGGCGATCAGGGACTCGCGCCGGAACGGCTCCCGCGCGAAGATATTCGACAGGTGAACTTCCACGGCGGGCAGGCTCACCCCCGCCACCGCGTCGCGGAGCGCCACGCTGGTGTGGGTCAGGCCGCCGGGGTTGAGAATGAGCCCCTGGAAGGCAGCGGGAGCCGACTGGACCCAGTCGATCAGCTCGCCTTCATGGTTGGACTGGCGGCACTCGACCGCCACCCCCAGCTCCGAAGCCCGCCGCCCCAGTTCAGCGTCAATCTCCGCCAGGCTGGCCCGGCCGTAGACCTCCGGCTCGCGCTTCCCCAGCAGGTTCAGGTTGGGGCCGTGCAGCACCAGGATCTTCTTCAGGGTCGCTCCTTTGCGGGACGCGATTCCAGGAACGCCTCCAGCGCCCGCTCCAGCGCCTTGCCACGGCGAAGGCGTCTCACGCTACCATCGCCCAATGGGCCTGTCAACACGAAGGCTAACCCATTGTCAGATTGTTTCTTGTCTCCAAGAATGAGCTTCAGGACCCGGGCCGGGCGAACCGCCGGAGGCCGGACGGGCAGGCCGGCGTCCGCCAGGAGCGCCAGCAGCCGGGCGGCGTCCCCCGCCGGGAGCAACCCGAGGTCGCGGGACCAGCCCGCCGCGAAAGCGCAACCCACCGCCACCGCCTCCCCGTGCAGCAGGCCGCGGTAGCGCTGCAGGCCCTCCAGGGCGTGTCCCAGGGTGTGCCCGAAATTGAGCAGCGCGCGGCGGCCGCGGTCGAATTCGTCCCCGGCCACCACGGCGGACTTCAGGCGGACCGAACGGCGGACCAGCTCGACGAGTTCCGGGGAGGGGCTCCGAGGACCGAGCCCCTGGACGTGGCGCTCCAGCCAGGCGAAATCCCGGCGGCCCAGGACCGCGGCCATCTTGATGGCCTCCGCCACGCCGCAGCGGAACTGCCGCAGCGGCAGGGTTCGCAGCACCGAAACGTCGGCCACCACCGCCCGGGGCTGCAGGAACAAACCCAGGCTGTTCTTGTAAGGCCCCACGTCCACCGCCACCTTGCCCCCGACGCTGGCGTCCACCTGCGCCAGCAGCGTGGTGGGCACCTGGACCCACGGGAGGCCGCGCAGGTAGGTGCCGGCGAGAAGTCCGCCCAGGTCCCCCACCACCCCACCCCCCACGGCCAGCAGCAGCGCGTCCCGTGTGATCCCGCCGCGCAGACCGCGAAGCGCCAGCCGCTCCAGCGTGGCCGCGGACTTGGACCGTTCCCCGGGTGGGACGGCGTCGAGGCGCACGCGGAAGCCGGCGCGGCGCAACCGACCGGCCAGGGACCGGGCGTGCAGCCGCGCCACGCGGGCGTCGGTGAGGATCCAGAGCTGGCGGTGCGATCCCAGCTCGCGCAGGAGGCGCGGCAGGCCGCCGAGAAGACCCGCGCCGATGTGCACACGGTACGACCTCTCGCCCAGCGGGACGCGCACGACGCTCTGATTCATTGGTAGGGAACCTAGCACAAGCCGGCCCCGGGGGTGAACCGGACGCACCGGACCAGGGACGCGGACCAGGGCAGACGAAGCGGGAGAGAAAAGCGGGGAGCCGTTGGGCTCCCCGCCGGGTTCATTCTTCGAAGCACAACCTGAGGTCCTCGTGGCAGGTGCCCGACCCCGCGGACCCATGGTGGCACCCGCGGGAACGGCGCCGGTCAGCGGTGGTCCCCCCGCGACTTGATCGGAGTGACCTTGTATCCGGTGTCCTGCGAGTCGCGCACCAGCTGGCCACTGCCCTTGTCGAGCGGGAACGGCTGGTCGGGCAACTGGTCGTACAGCGAATCGGTGAAGGAGCGCCGCGCCAGCGCCGGGCCGGACGGCTGGCCCGGGCGGGTGCCGGTGCGCACCGGCGACTGCAGGGCTGCGGCCGGGGTCGCAGGCAGAGCGGCAGGCGAATTCGCCAGCCGCGGAGCAGCGACCGCGGACGGTGGCGGGGCGGCATTCCCGGCAATGGGCACGGAGGCTGAATTGGTCCGCGGGTGCGTCATCAGCATCCACACGCCCACCACCAGAGCCGCCACCGCCGCCGCCGCGGCCAGACCGGACCCCCACCTCAACGACCGGGCTGCTCTGCCCGGAGCGTGGAGGATGGACGGAATCCAGGTCGGGTCGTCCTGGGCGCCCTGCTCGCGAACCCGCGCCAGCACGCGCGCCGTGAAGTCTTCCGGAACGGCGATGGGCTCGAGGCCCGTCACGAGGTCATGCGACTTGCGGAACAACTGGTAGTCCCCGGCGCACTCCGCGCAGCGCGCGAGGTGGGCCAGGACCCGGTCGCGCTCGGCGCCCGGCAGCCGTTCTTCCAGGAGATCGGAGAACTTCTCACGTACCCGGTAGCAGAAGATGCCCATGCGGTTCTCCCGGTTACTCTTCCGTCAGGAACGGCAGCAGCTTCTTCTTGAGAAGGTGCCGCGCCCGGTTGATCCTGGACCGGACCGTCCCCCCGGGAACTCCCAGCACTTCGGAGATCTCCTCGTAGGACAGGCCATCCAGGTCTCTTAACACCACAGCCTCCCGAAAAGGTTCCGGCAATTCCTGGACCGCTTCCGAGACCGCCGCCTGCAACTCGGCCTGCTCCGCCCACCGGTCGGGCCTCCGGGACCGGTCCACCAGGGCCAGTTCCACGTCCCCGGAAGTCTCCTGCAGGTGCTCCAGGCTGGTGGTGGTCCGGTGCCGGACCCGGCTGCGGATCTCGTTCTTGGCCAGGTTCACGGCGATGGTGAACAGCCAGGCGGAGAACCGGCCTCCTGCGCGGTAGCGGCTCCGGTGGACCCACACCCGGAGGAAGACCTCCTGGGAGATGTCCTCGGCCCGCGCGCGGTCCCCCACGTACCGGTAGACGGTATTGAGAATCCGCTGCGAGTACCGCTGCACCAGCGCGGCGAAGGCCCCCTCGGAGCCCGCGATGACCTGCGCCATCAGGTCCTCATCGCTGGTCGCTGCCAGTTCAGGCGGATTGGCGTCCAGAGCCATGCGCACCCCTGCCGGGTTTCGGTTTCTGAGTGTAGATACACGGCCCGGGCGGCGCGGGTTCCCGCGCCTCCGGGCCCGGAGCCGCCTTCGGTGGGCCTACTTCTGCTGATCCTGCGCGCTGCGGAGCTTCTGCTTCAGGCCGGAGTTACCCGGGTCCCGGCTGGAGGCTTCCTGGTAGGCCTGTTCGGCCAGCCGGAACAGCTTCATGGAGGCCAGGACATCCCCCAGGTGCTCCTGGATCACCGGGTCCCCGCCCCCGTTGCGGACGGCCGCCTCCAGGTCGGCGCGGGCCTCCTCCAGCCGGCCCAGCCGGTAGTAGGCCCAGCCGCGGCTGTCCAGGTAGGCGGAGTTCCGGGGGTCCTCGCGGAGCGCCAGCTCGATCTCCTGCAGCGATTCCTGGAGCTTGAGACCCCGGTCCACGTACATGTAGCCCAGGTAGTTTCGGGCCTGCGCGTTGCGCGGGTCGAGTCGCAGCACGGAGCGGAAGGCCGCCTCGGAGGCCTCCAGCCGGCCCTGGCGCTCGCGCACCACTCCCAGGGCGAAATGCGCCGGGATGAAGGCGGAGTCCAATCCGATGGCCACGGTGAGCGCCGACTCGGCGGCGGCGTTCCGGCCCATCTCGGCCAGCACCTGCCCCACCAGGTAGTGGACGGACGCGGAATCCGGCGCCAGTTCGCGGGCCCGCCCGGCCTCCGTCAACGCGTCGTCCAGGTGGCGGCGGCGCATCTCCATGTTGGCCAGCAGTTCGTAGGAGCGATAGTGGCCCGGGTGGGACCTCGCGAAGCCGGCCACCACGTCCCGGGCCCGGTCCAGCTCCCCCTTGCGCGAGAGCAGGTCGGCCTTGAGCGCCGCCCACAGGATGTTGTCCGGCTCGAGCGCCGCCAGGGTGTCGGCGTCGGCCAGGGCCTCGGCGTCCCGGTGCAGCCGCGCCAGCAGCTCGCAGCGCAGCCGGCGCATGTGGGTGTCGGCAGGGTTGGTCGCGAGCAGCCCCTGGAGCGGCGCGAGGGCATCCTCCGGCTTCTCGGTGAGGAAGGCGATGCGCGCCAGCCCGCGCTGGCCCTGTTCCACGTCGCCGGCGGAACCACCCCCGCGCGCGGCGCGCGCGTAACTTTCGCGGGCCTCCTGCAGCAGCTTCAGGTCTTCGCACACCTGTCCCAGCAGCGTCCAGGCGCGCGGGTAGCGCGGCGCGATCCGGACCAGCCGGCGGGGCGCCCGAAACCACGCGAGGTAGTAGAGCACGCCGGGATTCTCGGGCTCGGCGCGCGCCGCCCCCGCCAATGCGCTGTCCGCGTCCGCGGGGCGGCCCAGCTGGTCGTAGACCAGCGCCAGCTGCGTCCAGCTGCGGGCGCTGCCCGGCCGGGCGCGCGTCGCCGCCAAGAACCAGTGGGCGGCCTCGTCCATGCGACCGTGCATGAAGGCCATCTACCCCGCCTCGGCCGCGGCGTCCGCCTGGGTGGAGTCCCGCTTCCAGAGCACGTTGGCGAAGCTCATCACCTCGTCGTCCCGCCCCAGCTGGAACAGGCAGTGAATCACGCGCGCGAGCAGGTAGCCGGAGGTGGAATCACTCTGGAGCGCCGCGGAGTATTCGTTGAGCGCGGTCTTCCAGTCGCCTTCCTGCTCGGCGACCGAGGCGCGACCGGCGTGCAGCATGCTGGCCTCGTCCTGGGCCCGCGCGGGCACCGGCGCCAGCGCCAGGCACACGGCGACCAGCCCGGGAACCAGGGTGGCAGGAAAGAGCGGGAATCGCGGGAATCGCGGACGGATCATGCTTCGGCTCCAGGGGGTGACGGGTCGGGCGGGCTCGGCGCCAGGAAGAAGCTGCGGCAGGTCGAACCGGCTGCGGCGCGGCCCTGCCGCCTCGTCTTCGATCCTAATGATAGGATGCGCCCGGCGTCTCCCGGGTTGTTTGTCCCGCGCCGCGGGACCCGAGGGGATTTTCGGCCGGCGGGCCCCGCCCCTTGATGCCGGCGCGCGGCTTCAGCGCCGCCGGGAACGCCGCAACGTGTGCACGAGCAGGAAGATGAGGGTTCCGGAGAGGACGATTGCGGCGCCCGAGGCGAGATTGAGCGCATAGGACGCCGCCAGCCCGGTGGCGGCCGCCAGCAATCCGAACAGGATCGAGAGCCCCACGAACGAACGCAGGCTCCCGGCCAGCTCCAGGGCGGTGGCCCCGGGGAGCACCAGCAGCGCCGAGACCAGGATCAGCCCCACGGCCTTCATGGACAAGATCACCGCCAGCGCCAGGAGCACCATCAGCGCCAGGTTCAGGCCGCGCACCGGCAACCCGCCCACCGTGGCCAGGTCCTCGTCGAATGCCACCGAGATCAGCTCCCAGAAGTACCGGCCCACCACGAACGACACCACCGCCGCGAGGCCCGCCATCATGTACAGGTCCGACATCTGCACCGCCAGCAGGTTGCCGAACAGCAGGCTGAACAGGTCCACGTTGTAGCCGCGATGAAACGAGAGCACGATCACGCCGAAGGCCATGGAGGCGGCGAAGAAGATGCCGATGGCGCTGTCCTCGGGCAGCCCGCCGTCGCGCGACAGGCGGGTGACCAGGTACGCCACCGCGAGCGAGAACACCACCGCGACCGGCGCCGGCGGCAGGCCCAGCAACAGCGCCAGCGCCACGCCGCCGAAGGCCGCGTGCGCCATGCCCGAACCCGAGAACGCCAGTCGCTTGAGCACCACGAAGCCGCTCAGCAGCGACAGCGTGAGGCTGACCAGCATCGCACCCAGCGCCGCCCGCGCGAGGAAGCCCATGGCCATCAGGGACGCTCCCCGTGCTCGCGCACCACGCGGTGCGGCACGCTCCCGTGCGCCAGCAGCTCCACCTCGCAGCCATAGGCGGAGGCCAGCTTCCCGGCATCCAGCGCCTCGGCGGCCGCGCCGTGGAAGTGCAGCCGCTGGTTGAGACAGGCCACCTCGTCGGCCACCGCGGCCATCACGCCCACGTCGTGACTGACCATGATCACGGTCACGCCGCGTTCCTTCAGCTCCCGCAGCCGGTGGTAGAACCGGTCCTGTGCCGCCGAGTCCACCGCGCTGGTGGCCTCGTCCAGCACCAGAACCCGCGGGTCCACGCACAGGGCGCGCGCCACCAGCGCGCGCTGCAGCTCGCCCCCCGAGCACTTCGACAGCCGCTGCCGTGCGAGGTGGCGGATCTCCATGAACTCCATCGCGCGCGCCGCCGCGTCGCGGTCCTCGCGGTTGAAGGGCGCACCGGCGCCGCGCAGGCCGCGGCGCCCCAGCAGCACGGTCTCCTCCACCGTGAGCGGGAATCGCGGGTCCCAGGTGCCGCGCTGCGGCACGTAGCCCACGCGGTAGCCGCGGGCGCGGGCCTCGCCCAGTCCCATGCCGAACCAGCGCACCGAACCCGAATCCGGCGCGCGCAATCCCAGGGCCACGCGCAGCAGCGTGGTCTTGCCGCCGCCGTTGGGGCCGATCACGCCCAGCATGGAGCCCTCGCGCACGTCCAGCGTGACCCCCTCGAGCAGGACGTGGTCCCCGGCGCGGACCCACACGTCGCGCAACGCCAGCGCCGGCACCGGTTGGCTCACTTCAGTCCCTCCCGCAGCACGGCCAGGTTGCGCCGCATCAGGGCCACGTAGCTCTCGCCGCGGGCCTCCCCGGTGGTGCCCATCGGGTCCAGCATCAGCACCCTCACCCCCGCGTCCGACGCCAGCGCGGCGGGCAGGCGCCGCCCGAACTGCGGCTCGGCGAACACCACCCGGCTGCCGCTGCTCTTCACCAGGCCCACCAGCCGGGCCCAGTCCGTCGGTCCCGGCTCGCGCCCGGGCGCCGGCTCCAGGGATCCGGCCTGCTCCAGGCCGTAGCGCGCGGCCAGGTAGGTCCACGCCTCGTGGAAGGCCACGAACCTCCGCACCCGGAAGCCCGCGGCCGCGGCGCGGTACTCGGAGTCCAGCGAGTCCAGGGACGCCGCGTAGTCGCGGGCGCGTGCGTGGTAGCCCGCCGAGTCCGCGGGGTCGACCGTGGCCAGGGCTTCCGCGATCCGCGGCAGCATGGCGCGCGCCACCACCGGGTCCAGCCACACGTGCGGATTGCCCTCGCGCAGCCGCACGCCGTCGGTGGCGGTCACCACGCAGCGCGGGCGCTCGGCCGCGAGGAGGCGGTCCACGAACGGGTCCAGGCCGGCACCCACGCGCAGCCACAACGAAGCCGACTCGAAACCCTGCACGTCGCGCGGCAGCACCTCGAAGGCGTGCGGGCTGGCACCCGGGGGCACCACCGCCTTCACTTCCCACGCGGGGCCGGCCACGCGCCGGCACCAGTCGGCCAGCGGGCCGATGGAGGCCACCGCCACCTTCGCGGACGACCCGCCCGGAGGCGGAGTGGCCCCACCGCCGCATCCCATGACCGGCAGCAGGGCCAGGAGGAGGGCCGCGGCGGGGCCCCCGGGCAACCTAGACAATGTCCTCAGGCTTGAGCACCCCGAGCCGGATCAGCGCGTCGCAGGCGGCATGCTGTTCCGCCTCTTTCTTGTTCCGTCCCCGCCCGCTCCCGAGCACCTGGCCCGAAGCGGCGACTTCCATGGTGAACCACTTCTCGTGCTCCGGCCCCTCCTCGGCGCGGGTGCGGTACTGGAGGTGGGCCTTGAAGCGCCCCTGCACGTGTTCCTGCAGCAGGCTCTTGTCGTTGACGTGGCGCATGTCGCTGGTGATGTCCCCCGCGTGCTCCAGGAGCTGTCGCTGCACGAAGCGCCGCGCGGACTCCAGCCCCTGGTCCAGGTACAGCGCCCCCAGCACGGCCTCGAAGGCGTCACCCAGGATGGAGGTGCGGTCGCGTCCGCCGGACTCGGCCTCCGCGTCGGACAGGCGCAGGTAGCGGCCCAGCCCCATTTCGCGCGCCTGTTGCGCCAGGATGGTCTTGCTGACCAGCAGGGACTTCATCTTGGTGAGCTCGCCCTCCTGCAGCCCGGGGTGGGCGCGGTACAGGTGCTCGCTCACCAGCACGCCCAGCACGGCGTCGCCGAGGAATTCCATGCGCTCGTTGGAGACGCTGCCGGTTCCGAGGTCGGGAAGGGAGGAACGGTGCGTGAGGGCCTGCTGCAGGAGCCCGGGGTTCTTGAAGCGGGAACCGATACGCCGCTCGAGGCCCGCGGCGGAGGTCGCCACCCCGGTCGTCCGCCGCCCGAACCAGCGCAGGAGGAAATTCATGGCCGGCGTCTATTCCCGATAGCGACGAACCGCCAGCGTGACGTTGTGGCCTCCGAAGCCCATGGAGTTGGACAGGGCCGCCTCGAACACCGCCGCGCGGGACTGGTTCGGCACGCAATCCAGGTCGCACTCCGGGTCGGGCGTGCGGTGGTTGATCGTCGGCGGCAGCTTCTGGTCGCGGACCGCGAGCACGCAGGCCACGAACTCGACACCGCCGGCCGCGCCCAGCAGGTGGCCGGTCATGGACTTGGTGGAGCTCACCGCCACCTTCGCGGCGGCAGCCCCGAAGGCCTTCCGGATGGCCAGCGTCTCGATCTTGTCGTTGTACGGCGTGGACGTGCCGTGTGCGTTCACGTAACCGAAGGCGTCCGGGGGCAGGCCGGAATCGGCGATGGCCAGCCGCATGCATTCGGCGGCGGCCAGGCCCTCGGGCTCCGGGGCGGTCATGTGGTAGGCGTCGGTGGTGCTGGCGTAACCCACCATCTCGGCCAGGACGGTCGCACCGCGAGCCTTCGCCTTCTCGAGGTTCTCCAGCACCACGATGCCCGAGCCCTCGCCCATCACGAACCCGTCGCGGGTGGCGTCGAAGGGGCGGCTGGCGCCCTGGGGATCGTCGTTGCGAGTAGAGAGCGCCTTCATGTTCCCGAAGCCGGCCAGCGCCAGCTGGGTGATGGGCGCCTCGGTGCCACCCGCCACGGCCGCGTCGGCCTCGCCGGCCTGGATCATCCGGAACGCCTCGCCGATGGCGTGCGCCCCGGTGGAGCAGGCGGAGACCGGGGTGAAACTGGGGCCGCGAAAGCCCAGGCGCATGGCGAGCTGCCCGGCCGCCATGTTGGAGATCATCATGGGGATGAAGAACGGGCTCACCCGGCCGGGGCCCTTTTCCAGCATCACGCGGGTCTGGGTCTCCAGGGTCTCGATGCCGCCGATCCCCGAGCCCACCACCAACCCGACGCGGAAGGAGTCGTAGCCGGCCTCCTTGAGGCCGGCCTGTTCGGTGGCCTGCAGCGCGGCCGCCATGGCGTAGTGCACGAACCGGTCGGCGCGGCGCGCCTCCTTGCGGTCCATGTAGCGCTCGACGTCGAAGCCCTTGGTCTCGCCCGCGAAATGCGTGTCGAGACGGGCCGTGTCGAACCGGGTGATGGTGGCGATCCCGGAGCGGCCGGCCAACAGCGACTCCCAGAACGACGCCGGATCGTTGCCGACCGGCGACACCACTCCGAGTCCGGTCACCGCCACCCGGGTCTTCGGTCCTCCGCTAGCGCTGCCATGAGCCATCGCCGTGGGCCCCTCCGGTGTCGGGGAGTGTTACTGCTGGCGGTTCTTGAGGTAGTTCATGACGTCGCCGACGGTCTTGATCTTGTCCGCATCCTCGTCGGGGATGTCGATGCCGAACTCTTCCTCGAGGGCCATGACCAGTTCCACGGTGTCGAGCGAGTCGGCGCCCAGGTCGTCGATGAAGGAGGCGTCGTTGGTGAGCTGGTCCGGCGACACCTCGAGTTCCTTGGCGATGATCTCTTTCACGCGCTCTTCACTGAACGTCATGGTACGGGTCCTCCTGCGGTTGAGCAGATTCTCGCCGGGCGCGGAAGGCCCGGGGGTCGGTCCATTCTACGGGCGGCAGACGCGGATTCGGGTCGGGGTCTTGGGGATCCAGGCGCCCCGCCCTAGCCCATCAGCATGCCACCATCCACCCGGAGCACCTGCCCGGTGACGTAACCGGATTCCGGGGACGCGAGGAAAGCTACCACATTCGCAACATCTTGCGCCACACCCATGCGCCTCGCGGGGATGGCCGCCTGCATGGCCTCGCGGACCTTTTCCTCAAGGCCGGCGGTCATGTCGGTCTCGATGAAACCCGGGGCCACCGCGTTGGCCGTAATTCCCTTGGCCGCAAACTCCTTGGCCACGGACTTCGTCAAACCGATGAGGCCCGCCTTGGCCGCGGCATAGTTGGCCTGGCCCACGTTTCCCATCTCCCCGATCACCGAGGCGATGTTCACGATCCGCCCGAAGCCCTTCCGGGCCATGGGACGGGTCAGCAGGCGGGTGAAGTGGAAGGCACCGCTGAGGTTGATCCGCAGCACCAGGTCCCAGTCCGCCGGGGAAAGCCGCCACAGCAGGCTGTCCCGGGTGATGCCGGCGTTGTTGACCAGGATGTCCAGCCCCGGCAGGGCCTCCAGGGCCGCCTTGCAGGCGGTCTCGATCGCGGCCGGGTCGCTCACGTCGCAGGCGATGAAGGCCGACTTTCGCCCCAGCGCCTCCACCTCGGCCCGGGTGGCCTGCCCCGCCTCGGCGTTGAGATCGAGGACCGCCACGTCGGCCCCCCGGCCGGCCAGGGTGAGGGCGATGGCGCGGCCGATGCCGCGGGCCCCGCCGGTGACCAGGGCGGCGTGCCCCGAGAGGTCCATGAAGCTCATGCCGGGCTCCCTCCGGTGGGTTCCAGCGCCTTGCGGAGCGGCTCCACGTCCGCGGGGCCGTCCACGCCCAGCAGCTCCACCGAGCCGTCCACGGTCTTGACCAGCCCGCGCAGCACCTTGCCCGGGCCCAGTTCCACGAATCGCCGCGCGCCCCCGGCCAGGAAACGGCGCATGGTGGGTTCCCAGCGCACCGCGCCCAGCACCTGCCGGCCCAGCGCGTCGCGGATCTCCCGCGGCGAGCTCACCGGCTCCCCGCTCACGTTGGCGATCACCGGGATGCGGGCGGGCCGGATGTCCAGCGCCTCCAGGCACGGGCGCAGGCCTTCCGCGGCGGGGGCCATGAGCGGCGAGTGGAACGCGCCGCTGACCTCCAGGCGGATGGCCCGCTTCGCGCCACGGGCCTTGCAGCGCTCCATGGCCCGCTCCACCGCGTCCACCTCGCCGCTGATCACGATCTGCCCGGGGGAATTCAGGTTGGCCGGCACCACCGTGCCGCCGGCCTCCAGGCACGCCGCCTCCACTTCCGCCGGGGCTAGATTGAGGATGGCGGCCATGGCGCCGGGCCGCTCCTGGCCCGCGCGCAGCATCAGCTCGCCGCGCGCGCGCACCGTGCGCACGGCGTCCTCGAAGGTCAGGGCCTCCGCGGCCACCAGCGCCGAGTACTCGCCCAGACTGTGCCCGGCGGCGGATGCGGCCGGGGGCAGGAATTCGCGCGCCACCGTCCATGCGGCCACGCTGTGCACCAGGATGGCGGGCTGGGTGTTGTGTGTCAGGCGCAGCTCGTCCTCGGGACCCTCGAACATGATCCGGGTGAGCGCGAAGCCCAGGGCCGCATCCGCCCGCTCGAAGATCTCCCGGGCGGCCGGGTAGGAGTCCCGGAGTCCCAGGCCCATGCCGACGTACTGGGCCCCCTGGCCCGGAAACAACAGTGCCAGCTTCATGGCGTCACCAGCGGAGCGCGAGCGCGCCCCAGGTAAGCCCGCCGCCGAAGGCGACCAGGACCACCATGTCTCCGGGGACCAGGCGTCCGCTGCGGACCACCTCGTCCAGCGCGATGGGGACCGAGGCGGAGGAAGTGTTGCCGAAGCGGTCGATGTTCACGTACACGCGCTCGTCGGGCACCCCGAGACGCTCGCCCAGGGCCTGGATCATTCTCAGATTCGCCTGGTGGGGCACCAGCAGCCGGATGTCGTCGGCGGTGATGCCCGCGTCCTCCATCACCCCGCGGGTCACCTCTTCCATGCCCCGCACCGCGAACTTGAACACCTCGTTGCCGCGCATGTGGATGGTGTGCAGCTTCGCGGCCACCGACTCCTGCGTGGCCGGGATGGCCGAGCCGCCGGCGGGCTGGTAGAGCATCCCGCGCGCGGTGCCGTCGCTGCCGATGCGCGAGGCCAGCACGCCGTGCCGCCGGTCGCCCTCGGGCACCAGCACCACCGCGCCGGCGCCGTCACCGAACAGTACGCAGGTGCCGCGGTCCTCGTAGTTGGTGATCTTGGTGAGCGTCTCGGCCCCCACCAGCAGCACCCGCTTCGCGGTGCCGAGCGCGATCATGCTGCGCAACATGTGCACGCCGTAGATGAATCCCGAGCAGGCCGCGGAGATGTCCATGGCCGCGGCGGCCTTCGCCCCCAGCTTGTCCTGGATGGCGCAGGCGCACGACGGGAACAGCGTGTCCGGGGTGACGGTGGCGCACACCAGCAGGTCCAGGTCCTCCGGCTTCATGCCGGCCGCGTCGAGCGCGCGCCGCGCCGCCTCCACCGCCAGGTCCGAGGTGGCCTGGCCGGGCGCGGCGACGTGGCGTTCCTTGATGCCGGTGCGGGTGGTGATCCACTCGTCGGAGGTCTCCACCATGTGCGCCAGGTCGGCGTTGGTGAGGACCTTCTCCGGGACGTACGACCCGGTCCCGACGATGCGGGCCAGGGGCAACCCGGTATTAGGCATGGGCGGTCTTGAGCTCCTGGCGGATGTGGGCGTTGACCTGGTGGGTGACCGCCACGGCGGCGGTGCGGATCGCGTTGTTGATGGCCTTCTCCGAGCTGCTGCCGTGGGCGATGATCACCACGCCGTTCACCCCCAGCAGCGGGGCGCCGCCGTACTCGGCGTAGTCGAGGCGCGCCCGCAGCCGGCGGAACGCGGGACGGGACATCATCCCGCCGACCATGGAGACCAGGTCCGCCTTCAGCTCGCGCTTGAGCCAGGTCACCAGCAGCCCGCTCACCGACTCGGCGGTCTTGAGCACCACGTTGCCGGTGAAGCCGTCGCACACCACCACGTCGGCGGTGCCGCGGAAGATGTCGCGGCCCTCGACGTTGCCGAGGAAGTTGATGTCCTCGGTGGTGGCCGCCAGCAGCTGGTAGGCCTCCTGGGTCAGTTCGTTGCCCTTGGTGGGCTCCTCGCCGATGTTCAGCAGACCCACGCGCGGCGCCTTCACGCCCAGCACGTGGCGCGCGAAGAGCGAGCCCATGATGCCGAATTGGAGCAGGTGGATGGGCTTGCAGTCGGAGTTGGCGCCCACGTCGAGGACCACGCTGCCGGCCTGGGTGTTGGGCACCGGGAACAGCGCGGCGATGGCCGGGCGGTCCACGCCCTCGAGGCGGCCCAGGTTGAACAGCGAGGTGGCCACCACGGCGCCGGTGTTGCCGGCGCTGACCAGCGCGTCAATCTCGCCTTCCTTGTGCAGGCGGGTGGCGACGACCAGCGAGGAGTTCTTCTTGCGGCGCACGGCCATGGCCGCGGCCTCACCCATCTCGATGCGCTCCGGCGCGTGCACCAGCCGCAGCGGCAGCGACTCCCAGCCCTTGTGCCGGGCCAGGTCCGCCTCCATCGCCCCCTTGTCGCCGACCAGCACGACTTCGAACTGGCCGGGTTCCTCGATCAGCGCCTGGATGGCTCCGTCCACCTCGGCGCGGGGAGCGAAGTCCCCACCCATGGCGTCAATCCCGATGCGCGGGCCCCGCGGGCGGTCAGGCATGGCTGCACCCCTCCGGGTCAGGCTTTCTTCGGTTCCTGGATCTCTTCGCCGTCGTAGTAGCCGCAGTTCGGGCAGACCCGGTGGGGCCGCTTGGGCTGGCTGCAGTGCGAGCAGGGCACCACCGCCGGGGCGGAAAGCACCCAGTGCGTGCGCCGCTTGCGGCCGCGGGTGCGGGAGTGTCGCCGTTTCGGAAGAGCCATGAATCTTCTCCGTTCACATTTCGACGGACCCCGCGCCGCCCGCGCGCGTGGCGCAGGTGCACGGTTCCGTGTTCAGGTTGGCGCCGCAGCCGGGGCACAGACCCCGGCAGTCCGGCCGGCACAGGAACCGGAGCGGCAGGGCCAGCAGCAGCGCCTCGCGCACCACCTGCCCCACTTCCAGCCTCACGCCGTCATGGAAGAAAATATAGTTGTCGGCCTCGAGCTCCCGGTCCAGTCCCTTCGTGCCGCCGACGGGACGCCTCTCGGCGTAGGCCGTGAACTCGGCCGTCAGCGGCTGGCGGGTGGGCTCGAGGCACCGGGCGCAGTCACTCCGGACTGTCGCGTCGCCGGTGCCATGGATCAGCACATTATCGCCGTGGCGCGTCACCCTGAACCGCGCCACGACCCGATCTTCGAACGTGGCCGCGTCACTGTCCATGTCAAGCTCGACGGCACGGCATTCCAGGACCGTCTCGGACGGCCCCTGGGGCAGCGACTTGACGTCAAGTTCCACGGCGGCAGCCTGTTCCCCGGGCTCCCGCGGGCACCGCCCGCCCCGGGACATTGGGTGGCATTCTACCAGAGCGCCTCGCGCCGGCGCAAGTCGGCCCGGGACCGTGATTTCCCGGTCCCCGGACGGCCCTCCGGCGGCTCACTCCGCGAGCAGTTCCCCGAAGAAGCCCAGTTCCCGCTCGGCCGAAGCCGGCGAGTCGGAGGCGTGCACCGAGTTGGAGCCCTTGTCCACCGCGAACATGCGCCGGATGGTGAGCGGGGCGGCGGCGTTGGGATCGGTGGCCCCCACCGTCTCGCGCAGCCGGACCACGGCCTCGTCGGCCTCCAGGCACACCAGCACCACCGGGCCGGAGGTCATGTACTCGCACAGCGGCTCGTAGAACGGCTTGCCCTGGTGCTCGGCGTAGAAGTGCTCGGCCTGGGCGCGCTTGAGGAGCGTGCGCTTCAGGCCGCGGATCCCGAAACCGCGGGACTCCACCTCGGCCAGGATGCGGCCGGTCAAGTTTCGGGACACGGCGTCGGGCTTCACGATCAGAAGGGTGCGCTGTTTCATGGGTCTCCCGGGATGTAGGTCACGCGGGCCGCGCGGGGCGGTCTCGACCACTCCCGCGCCTGCCCGCACTCAGAATCTTCGATCGATCAGCGCCCGCCGCGGCGCTTGGGCCCGCCCGCGCCCCCCGCCGGCGGGGTGACTCCCGGCCGCGTGCCGCCGCGGGTGAGCGGCCGCTTGCGGCTGCTCTCCTGCCGCAGGTGCGCGCGCGAGTCCGCCGGACCGCGACCCGGCGGGCGACCCGCCGGCGCGGGGCCGTGCGTGCGCCCGCCCTGCGCACCGCCTCGGCGCGGGGCCTCGCCGGGACGGCGCACGCCGCGCGCCGGCGGCGCCGAGCCGTACCCCGGTCGCGACGGGCCCTGGGCCCTGCCGCGGTGGAGATCGGCGCCGCCCGCGTCGCCCAGGCGCGGGCGCTCGTCGGCATGGCCGGCGCAGGCCTGTATCCGGTGATCGCCGTCGATGCCGGCAGCAGTCGCACGTGGTTCTCCGGCAACCCGGCGGCCGACAGTGCATCGGCCGGCGTCGGCGTGACCTGGGAAGCGGACCTTTGGGGTTCCGCGCGCTATGCGCAAGCGTCCGCGGCGTCTACCTTGCTGGCGACCCGCTTCGGGCAGGAAGCCTTGCGCCAGGGACTCGTCGCCGACGTCGCCGCCGTCTATTTTCAGATCCTCGCCATCAACGACAGCCTCAAGGTCGCCCGCGACAATCTGGCCAACGTGCAGCGTCTGCTGGCGGTGATCGAAGCGCAAAAGCAGGCGGGCAGAATTTCGGCACTGGAACTGGCGCAGCAGCGCACGGTGCAGGCGAGCGCCGAGGCGGCGATTCCGCCTTTGCTGCAACGGCGGCGGACGAGTCTCGACGCCCTGGCGCTGCTGGCCGGGCGCACGCCCGAGGCGCTGACGGTTACCGACACCCTGCTGTCGTCGCTGGCCGTCCCCGCCGTGCCGCTCGG